>CAYRGZ010000126.1:0-8250 GCA_964423785.1 uncultured Desulfobulbia bacterium | reverse complement strand
ACACCGCTGCCTTACCTGTACCCGGATCCCATCGACCGGCAGGGCCGCGATTGGGAGGCCAAGGCGATCGCCGCAGTCGATGCCGGCGACTGGGTTGAGGTGGTCCGCACCGCCACCCTGGCCTTGCGCCGCAACGACGAGGCACTGAGCGCCTATATCAACCGGGGACTAGCGTTCTGGAATATGGGTGATATCGACAAGGCCCTGGCCGACTGGAACCGGGCTGTGGCGCTATCGCCGCAAAACGGCGAGGCCCTCTTCAACCGCGGCCTCGCCTGGCAGGCCAAGGGAAGGGGAGATCTGGCAGCAGCCGACCTGCACGCCGCCTGCCGGCAAGACATCCTGCCGGCCTGCCTGGCGGTGGGGGATACGGTGGGAGCAATGACCGTCGACGAACTGCTCGCAGCCAGTGTCGATGCCTTTACCAAGGCCGACTACAACGAAGTGCTACACCTGAGCGACGCGGTTCTCGCCCGTGAGCCGGCCAACCCGGTGGCGCTCACCAACCGGTGCGGCGCCCTGGTCTCCCTGCACCGGCCCGACGAGGCGATGGAATACTGCGAACGGGCCATGGACCTGGCCCCGGAGTTCGGCCTCGCCTACAACAACTTCGGGGTCGCCTGGGAACAGAAGGGTGACCCGGTCAGCGCCCGTGTCTACTACGAACTGGCCTGCCGCCGCGGCACCCGGCTTGGGTGTGACAACCGGGATCGGCTTTCGGTACCGCCAGGAAATTGAACGGCACCCTCCCCTAGGGCCGGGCAATCTCCTGCAGGAAGGCCACCACATCGCTGAGATCAAAGCGACCGTCACCGTCGGCGTCGTACCAGGCAGCGAGATCGAGATCCGCCGGAGGTGCCCCGACCAACACCTGCATGGCGGCGATGCCGTCGCCGACATCCACCAACCGGTCGCCGGTGATATCGCCGGAGGGCGGCAGAGAAACGGGAAGGGCGGTCACCCGGTGGCCGAGGACGACGGTCACCCCGGTTTCGCCCACCGGCACGGGCCAACGCCGGAAGCCGGCCACATCCCCCACCGAGAGCGCGCCATTCCCGTCGGCATCCCAGAACCCGAGCAGATAGACCCGGCTGCCCATGGGCAGGGAAAGATCGAAGAAACCCGGCCCATCGAGCCAGGCGGCGGCCACGGCGGGAGCGGTGAAATCGAGGTGGCCGGCGGCCAGGAGACGCAGCCGGCCACCCTCCCCGCAGCCGCCCTCGCACCGGACCTCACCGGTGATCGACCGCCGAGGCAACCGGCGCCAGAACCGCCACTGGTCGGGCGAGGTACCGGCCGGCGGCTGGAAATGGTCTTCGAACCGATCACCGTCCCCCGTGGCGGTCGCCATCCACTCGAACGGTCCGATGCCGATCCGCGCGTCGTTGTCGAACAGCCAGGCCGGCAGGCGGCCTTCGACGATCTCATCCACCGCGCAGTTGGTCGGATCATCGACCACCGGGCGCCACTCCCACTCGCCCGGCCCCTCCAGCCGGTGGCGGCCGACCTCGCAACGGAGCGAACCGTCGACCAGCCGCTCGACAAAGACCTCGGCCAGGCTGGTCTCGGCGTCCCGTCGCAGGACCACATGGAAGAGGACACCGCTGCCCACCGGCGGATCGACCAGATCGATCATCCAGTAGACGAATCGGCCGTCGGGATCGGCGGCCAGGCGCAGGGAATGGAGATCGCCGCCCGGCGGGGGATGGTCGGCGGTCTCCGAATCGTCGTCCACCACCACCGGCTCGATGGCCTGCCAATCGTCGGCCCGGCCGTCGAGGGTCATCCGGGAACTGACCAGCTCCGGGATATCGTCTTGTCCATCTTGCGCCGCTGCAAGCAGCGGGACCAGCACCGTCCAGCCCGCCGCCATCACGACCGCCAACCATCGCCGTGCCATGCCTTCTCCTCCTTTCCTGACTCCTCCTCAATGCTCTCCGCGACCGAACCGCTGCCAGGCCTCACGGTAGCAGGTCTCCAGACCAGCCTCCAACCGCTCGCGGCACTGTTCCACCATCCGGCGGTCCGGCCGGGGCGGCACCGGTTGCGGTTCGCCGCACCACATGACGACGCGGGCGAACGGTTTCGGCAGCACGGTGCGGTCCCAGCTCGAAAAGCGCCAATAGCGGTCGGCGGCCCAGTTCATCGGTACGATGGGGCAACGGCCGTGGGCAGCGAGCAGCACGGCGCCGGGCTGGGCCCGGCGGGCTGGGCCCTGGGAACCGTCGGCCACGATGGCCGCCCGGCAACCCTGTCGCATTCGGGTAATGAATCCTTTCAACGCCTGGACGGACAACCGATTGCGCGAGCCGCGCACCGTCGTCACCCCCATGTCCTCCAGGATGGCGGCGATCAGACCGCCGTCGCCGCTGGCGCTGACCATGGCGACCCAGCGGCCCCCGCCCCGTTTCCGACAGAACCACGGGAAGAGCACCACGCCGTAGTGCCAAAAGGCGGCCACAAAGGGTTCGCCGGCCGCCACCCGCCGATCCATCTCCACGACTCCGGGGCCGCTCCATTCCACCCGGTAGGAGCGGAACAGAGTGGCGGCCGCCAGCCGATAGAGGAGCACGACCGCTCTCTGTCTGCCGGTCACACTGCTCATTGCCAGGCAAGCTCCCGTTCCTTCAGGGCGCGGGCCTGGTCGCGCAGCTTGGCCGCCTCCTCGAAGCGCAGTTCCGCCGCCGCCTGCCGCATCTCTTCCTCCAACCGCAGTCGTTCACGCCGCAATTCCTCGATGGAGGAAAACCGGTCCACATCGTACATTGCCTCCGGCTCCGCCGCCTGGCCCGTCAGGCTGACGTAATCCTTTTCGTACACCGATTCCAGGATATCCTTGATCGCCGAACGTACCGTGGTCGGGGTGATGCCGTGCTCCTCGTTGTAGCGCGCCTGGATGCGGCGGCGGCGGTTGGTCTCCTCGATGGTGCGGGCCATGGCCGGGGTAATCGTGTCGGCGTAGAGGATCACCCGGCCGTCGGCGTTGCGGGCCGCCCGGCCGCAGGTCTGGATCAGGGATCGCTCGCTGCGCAGGAACCCTTCCTTATCGGCGTCGAAGATCGCCACCAGGGAGACCTCGGGGATGTCGAGCCCCTCGCGCAGCAGGTTGATGCCCACGAGGACCGAAAACTCGCCGCGCCTGAGTCCTTGCACCAGTTGCATCCGCTCCAGGGTGTCGATCTCCGAGTGCAGGTAACGCACCGGGATATCGAGTTTTTCATAATATTCGGTGAGATCTTCCGCCATCCGCTTGGTCAGGGTGGTGACCAGTACCGCCTCGCCACGGGCCATGCGCTTGCGGATCTCTTCCAGCAGATCGTCCACCTGGCCCGCCGCCGGCCGTACCTCGATGGCCGGATCCATGAGCCCGGTCGGCCGAATGATCTGCTCCACCACCCGGCCGCCGGCCCGCTCCAGCTCGTAGTCGCCCGGCGTGGCCGACACGAAGATCACCTGGCCCACGCGGGCCTCGAACTCCTCGAAGGTCAACGGCCGGTTGTCCAGGGCCGACGGCAGCCGGAAGCCGAATTCGACCAGGGTCTCCTTGCGGGAACGATCGCCGCGGTACATGCCGCGGATCTGGGGCACCGCCACGTGGCTCTCGTCGATGAACAGGAGGAAATCGTCGGGAAAGTAATCGAGCAGGGTGGGCGGCGGCTCACCGGGCTTGCGGCCGGTGAGATGGCGGCTGTAGTTCTCGATGCCGTTGCAGTAACCGAGTTCCTGGATCATCTCGAGGTCGAACTCGGTGCGCTGCTCGAGACGCTGGGCCTCCAGCAACCGCCCCTGCGACTCGAACCAAGCGACCCGCTCCCGCAGTTCCTCCTTGATGGTCTTGATCGCCCGCTGGAGTACCTCACGGGAAGTAACGAAGTGGCTGCCCGGAAAAAGGGTGAGCTGCGGCTGGCGGCCGAGGACCTCACCGCGCAGGGGATCGACGATGGTGATCCGGTCCACCGTGTCGCCGAAGTACTCGATGCGGATCAGCCGATCCTCCTCGTAGGGAGGAACGATCTCCAGCACGTCGCCCCGCACCCGGAAGGTGCCGCGGTCGAGCGCATAGTCGTTGCGCTCATAAAGCATGGTCACCAGCCGCCGCTTCACCTCCTCCAGGGGCAGGTCCTCGCCCTCGGCGAAGAACAGATGCATGTTGCGGTACTCGTCCGGCGAGCCAAGACCGTAGATGCAAGAAACCGAGGCGACGATGAGCACGTCCCGCCGGGTGAGAAGCGACCGGGTGGCGGAGTGGCGCATCTTGTCGATGGCGTCGTTGATCGAGGAATCCTTTTCGATGTAGGTGTCCGACTGGGGGATGTAGGCCTCCGGCTGGTAGTAGTCGTAATAGCTGACGAAGTATTCCACCGCGTTGTTCGGGAACAGCTCACGGAACTCGCCGTAGAGCTGCGCCGCCAGGGTCTTGTTGGGGGCGAGCACCAGGGTGGGCCGGTTCACCCGGGCGATGACCTGGGCCATGGTGAAGGTCTTACCGGAGCCGGTCACCCCGAGCAGCACCTGGTGGCGCACCCCGGCCTGCACCCCGCGGGTCAGCTTGTCGATGGCCTGCGGCTGGTCGCCGGCCGGCTCGAAGTCGGTGTGCAGTTCAAAATCCACGGTACCAGAATCAACCGGAACGAAGATGCTCGTAACCTTGGAAAGTGATGTCGGTCCTCCGGTCCCCGTCCGCCAACCATACACCAGCGCCGGCCTCGATGGCGCCGATATCGTGCAGTTCGGTTCCGTGCTCGCGGCCAACGGTCAGCAAGGCCGGTACATCCTCCGACGCGGCGGTACACACCAGAAGAAAATCCTCGCCGCCGGCCAGCAGCCAGTCGAGGGGATCGTGGCGCAGGCGGGCGGCGGCCCGTTCGAGATCAACGGCCAGGGGCAGACGCTGCCGGTCGATGACCGCACTGACGCCGCTCTGTTGGCAGATATGGGCCAGATCGGTGGCCAGGCCGTCGGAGAGATCCTGCATGGCATGTACCAAGCCCGTGGCGGCCAGGGCCCGGCCCAGGGCCACCTGAGGAATGGGATCGAGATGGGCGGCCACCAAACGTGCGAACTCCGGCAGATCGGCGATCCCTTGGCGGCAGAGTTCGAGCCCGGCGGCAGCCCGGCCCGGTTGCCCGGCGACCAGTACCCGGTCGCCCGGCCGGGCGCCGCTACGCAAGACGGGCCGCTGTGCTTCGCCGAGCACCATCACCGTGATGACGATACCTGACGGTGATCCCACCGTGTCACCGCCCACGAGTTGCGCCCCACATTCAGAGAGCATCTCCAAAAACCCGGCCAGAAACGCATCCACCAATTCCGCCGACACGCCGACAGGCAGGGCCAGGGACAACAGGGCGTACCGGGGAGTGCCCCCCATGGCGGCCACGTCGCTGCAGTTGACCGCCGCCGCCTTGCGGCCAAGAAGGCGTGGTGGATGCCAGGCGAGATCGAAATGCACCCCCTCCACCAGGGTATCGGTGGTCACCACCTGGAATCCCTCACCGCCGACGGGCAGGACCGCACAGTCGTCGCCGATGCCCACCACCCGGTCGCCCGGCCGGCCGGCCAAGGCGGCGATGGTCTCGATCAGCCGCCGTTCACCGTAGGTCACCGTCATGGCCTGTCCTCGTCCTCACATCCTATACCAGGAGACTGTCGGCGAACTCGGCGTACTGGTCGCGGACGAACGCCTCCAACGCCTCCCGGATGGCCGTCGACGACGACATGGTGAGCAACCGCCGTACGAGATCCGCCGTGCGCCAGGCACGGCTGGCCCGGACCATCCGCTTGACGTGCGGCACCGCCGGCGGCCCGACACTGAGTTCGTCGACACCAAGGCCGATGAGCACCGGTACCAGCATCACGTCCGCCGCCATTTCGCCGCAGACCGACACCGGAATACCGGCATCGTGGCCGGCATCGACCACCTGCTGGAGCATGCGCAGCACCGACGGATGGAGCGGATCGTACATGGAGGACACGAAAGCGTTGCCCCGGTCCACCGCCAGAGTGTACTGGATGAGGTCGTTGGTCCCGATACTGAAGAAATCGACCTCTCGAGCCAGTACGTCGGCCAGAGTCACGGCACTCGGCACCTCGATCATGATACCGATGGGCACCGCCGTGGCATGGGGCACGACTCGACCGGCGAGCTCGCCGGCCGCCGCCGCCAGCCGTTCCCGGATAGCGGCCAGTTCCCCCGGCGAAGTGAGCATGGGAAACAGAATCCGCAAGGGGCCGTGGACCGCGGCCCGCAACAGGGCGCGCAACTGGCAATCGAACACCTCCGGTTCCCGCAGCGACAACCGGATGGCTCGCAGTCCCAAGGCGGGATTCTTCTCGTGGTACGGCACCGCCTGCCGGAACATCTTGTCGCCGCCGAGATCGAAGGTGCGGACGGTGACCGGCAGGGGCCGCATGGTCTCCACCAGCCGACGGTAGGTCTCGTACAGGGACTCCTCTTCCGGCAGACCGGGGTTGCCAAGATAAAAAAATTCACTGCGGAACAGCCCGATACCGGCGGCGCCGGCCCCCAGAGCCGCACCGCATTCCTCGACCAGTTCGATGTTGGCACTGACCGTCACCGTGCGGCCGTCATGGGTCTCGGCCGCCAGATGGGCGTAGACGGCAAGGCTCTCGGACAACGCCTGGCGGCGGGCCTGCTCGACTCGCGCCTCGGTCACCTGGTCTTCAGTAGGCCGGACCACGATCCGGCCGCGCTGGCCGTCCACCACCAGCATATCCCCATCGCCAATCCGGTCCACCGCCCCCTGAACTCCAAAGATCGCCGGAATACCCAGGGCACGAACGAGGATGGCGGTATGGGAAGTGGTGCCGCCCCGTTGTAAAACGATACCAGCCACCGACCGGGCCCGGAGCCGCAGGACGTCCTCGGGAGGCAGATCCTCGGCCACCAGGATGGTGCCCGGCGCGATGGATTCAAAGCGAAAGGGAGCGAGGCCGGTGAGGTCGCCGAGCAACCGGCCGGCCACCTGCTCGATGTCCCGCCACCGCTCCCGCAAGACGGGATCAGCGATGCGGACAAAGGATTGCCGGGCCCGCTCCATGGCCTGCTCCACCGCCCACTCGGCGTTGATACCCTGCCGCTCGATGATGGCAAGCGGGGTCTCGGCAAAGAGGCGGTCGTCGAGAATCAGGAGATGCCCATCGATGATCGAGCCGTACTCCGCCAGATCGGCGGCAAAGGTATGGCGCAGCCGCCGCAGCTCGGCCCCGACCCGGGCCAGTGCTTCGCGGTAGCGGTCTCGTTCACCGGCGAGTTGCTCGGGGGCGAGATACCGGTGGGGGGCCGCCAGCCGGACCATCGGGCCGCGCCGGGCAGGACCAATGACCATGCCCGGCGCGATACCGGTACCGTACAGGACTACCGGCATATCTGGCGTATCACTCGCAACCATCGGTCAGCAATCGTTCCACAGCAGCGACAGCGGCGGCGGCGTCCCGGCCCTCGGCCCGTACCACCAGGTGACAACCAGGGCCGCAGCCAAGGGCCAGCATATCGACGATACTGCGGCAATCGGCCCGGCGGTCGCCGCATTGCAGGGAAACGGCGGCATCGAGATCACGCAGAACCTCCAGCAACTGCACCGCCACCCGGCAATGCAGCCCCTCGCCGCCGGGGACGGGAAAGGCCTTTTCGACGATCATGGAGTACTGCCTGTCCAGCGGCCGGAGGCCGGCTCACTTCACCACCCGCAACCGGTGCCGGCCCCGCTTGGGACTAGGGCCAGCGGCGGGCGGCGGCGTTACCGGTTCTCCGAAATCCAAGGCCTTGACGAAGCGCTTGTCCCCGCCCATGGTAAAGATCTCCTGGCCGGTGAACTGCGGTTCGCGCAGGGTCCAGGTCACCTTCTGGGGCGGCAGTGACAGAATGTCCATGGTGACGTGCCACCATTCGTCCCGTTTGGAGAGGTCCCGTTCGATGGAGGCTACCCGAGCATAGAAGACAGCTTCGGGGTTTTCCATCACCACCAGAACAATATCGCCAGGCCCGGTGGTATCCTTGAACGAGAACACCTTTTCCAGTTCTCCGAGCATCTTTTCCATAGCATCCATAATGCGCGACCCTACGCCAAATTTTGATGGAATCGCAAAAAATGCGATTCCATCAGGTTCACCGTGTGTAACCCGTTGAATTACCGTGTCAGGCCTGGTCCGACTGCGAGTTTTTAGGGGTTCATCAACTTTGATGAAATCGCCAAAAATGCGATTTCATCGAGTTCACGCTTTGTAACC
>CAYRGZ010000125.1:0-8370 GCA_964423785.1 uncultured Desulfobulbia bacterium | reverse complement strand
CGCAAAAAATGCGATTCCATCGAGTTCACGGTTTGTAACCCGTTGAATTATCGTGGCAGGCCTGGACCGACTGCGAGTTTTTACGGGTCCATCATTTTTCGCGTCAACGACCATCCAGCCCAACACGGGAAAGACCGCCATGAAAATCGCCATCTGTTCCGATTCCCACGATCACATCCCCAATCTGCGGACCGCTGTCATGGTGGCCAACGAGGAGGGGTGCACTGCTCTCGTCCATTGCGGAGACCTGATCTCGCCCTTCATGCTGGAGGAACTCGCCCAGTTTGCCGGCGCTGTCCATCTGATCTACGGCAACAACGTCGGCGACCAGCATCTCATCGCCTCCCTTATCGCCAGCCGTTTCCCCTCTATCACGCACCACGGCACCTTCGGCGCCATGGAGGCTGGCGGCCGTACCATCGCCTTCCACCACTACCCGGCCATCGCCCGAAGCCTAGCCGCCGCCGGTTCCTTCGACGTGATCTGCTGCGGCCATAACCATACCTATAATGTAGAACGGATCGGTACCACCCTGCTCGTCAATCCCGGCGAACTCCTTGGCAAAGACGCCCAGCCCTCCTTCTGCATCCTGGAAACCGACGATCTGACGGTGACGAAAAAGGAGGTGGGTCAGCCGTTTCTGCCCCGGCCCTGACCGTCCGCCTTCAACGGGGGCTGTTGCAACACAGGGATGGATCGACCGGGACACATGACACCATTTCGTGATATGATAACAAATAAATTCCACCACATCGGAGGACTCCCGTCATGCTCCGCGTCTTTATCATCGTCATGCTTCTCCTTTGGCTCCCCCCCGCCCGGGCGGCGGACTCCCTGGTCATCGGCCTGTTGCCGGAGATGAACGTCTTCCAGCAGATGCGGCGCTACCAGCCACTCGCCGATTACATCGAAAAACGACTGGGAGAAGACGTCCAACTGCAGATGGTCAGCCGCTACGGCAACATCGTCAAGACCATCGAAAAGAAACAGGTGGACGCCATCTTCATAGGATCCTTCACCGGTGCGCTCTGCATCACCCAGCTCAACCTGGAACCCATAGCCCGTCCCCTCTGGCTCGACGGCACCTCTACCTACTACGGTAAGATCTTCACCCGCAAGGACACCGGCATCAAGACGGTGGCCGACATGCACGGCAAAAGGCTCGCCCTGGTCGAGCGGGCGACCACGGCCGGCTACGTCTTCCCCCTCGCCTACTTCCACAGTCATGGGGTTCAGAATCTCGACGACTACTTTTCCGCCTATTTCTTCACCGGCAGCCACGACGCCGCCATCGCGGCGGTCCTCGAGGGAGAGGCGGAGGTGGGTGCCGCCAAGAACACGATTTTCGAGAAGGTGATGAAAGAACATCCGGAGGCCCGGGAAAAGATCGTCGTGCTCGCCAACTCGCCCATGGTCCCCTCCAACGGGCTCTGCCTGCGGCCGGAACTCGCCGAACGTTACGGTGACCGCCTCAAGGAGATCCTCCTCACCATGCACCAGAATGCCGAGGGAGCCATGGTTCTCGATCGCTTCGGAGCCCTGCGTTTCATCCCCACCACCCGGGCCGATTACCAGGTGGTGATGGACATCGCCGAGCGAGCTGGTATCGATCTTGCCAACTACCACTACGAAAACAAATGAAGAAGCGAATCATCGGCTCCCTTGCCCTCATTTTCGCCCTCTTCCTCCTGGGCTCGGCAGCGGTCATCTACAACCTCTCATCCACCACAGCGAGGCTTCGCCATCTCATCAGCCTGCACGAAATCGAGGACATCCGCCAGGATCTCAATCTGAGCGTCCAGCGGGTATTGTCCTATGTCCATGCATCCGAAGATGTGTTCACCGACAACATCAACGAGATCGTCTTCAGCTGCACCACCCTGGACGAAGCCATCGAACGCTGCTATTCCTGCCATCACCGCCCGGCGATCAAGAAAGAACTCGACGAGGTACGCCAACTCGGCAAACAATTCCAGGAACGGCTCAGCTACCTGATCACCACGGTGCACGACAGTCCATGGCGAGAACAAAATCAACGGCAGGCCGACACCACCGGTACCGTTCTGCTCAACAAGATCCAGGACATGGTGAATCGGGCGGCCATGACCATCCAGGCCCAGACCAACCAGGCCATGACCCGCATCGACCGTTCCCATAGCTTCATCGCTGTCACCCTGTTCGTCACGCTCCTCGTCGCCCTGGCCATCGCCCAGTATCTCATCCTTTCCACCGTCCGCCCCATCGACGCCCTGCTCACCGCCACCCGGCGCATCGCCGACGGCGAACTCGGCTACCAAACCACGTACGAAGCGCCGGATGAATTCGGCGAACTCATCGCCACCTTCAACGCCATGAGCCGTTCGCTGGCCGAGAAGGAGGAGGAGAACCGGCGGCTCACCGCCTCCCTGCAGCAGAAAATCGACGAGCTGGAACAAACCCAACGTCAGTTGGTGGAGGCAGAGAAACTCACCGCGCTCGGCACCCTGGCCGGTGGCATCGCCCACGACTTCAACAATATCCTGTGCGGCATCATCAGCAATATCACCCTGCTCAAACGCGAGCTGCCCCCGGATTCGCCGCAGCGAAAGCTGATCGAGACCATCGAACAGGCGGGCTTCCGGGCCGCCGACCTGGTCCAGCAGCTCCTCACCTTCGCCCGGCAGGAGATCTCCACCGTTCAATGGTTGTCGGTCAACACCCATATCAACAACATCCTGAAACTGCTCCAGGCCAGCCTCCCCCCCACCATCGGTATCTCCCTGGAGTTGGAAAAGGACCTGCCGCTCATCCCGGGCGATCCGACCCGCCTGGAGCAAGTCATCATGAACCTCTGCCTCAACGCCCGGGACGCCATGCCCGACGGCGGCGAACTCACCATCCGTACCGGGGTCGTGCAGTTGGACGAGGAATTCCGTTCCTTGCACCCGGAGGCGCAGCCGGGCCGCTATGTGACCATCGACATCGCCGACACCGGTCACGGTATGGACGAGAAAGTGAAATCCCGTATCTTCGAGCCGTTCTTCACCACCAAGCCGTTCGGCAAGGGCACCGGCCTGGGGCTTGCCATCGTGCACGGCATCGTCAAGAGTCACCAGGGATTCTGCATCGTCGATTCCCAGCCGGGTCAAGGCAGCCGCTTCACCGTCTACCTGCCGGTGGACTCCCCCCTGGCCCAGAATGTCGAGACGGCTCCAGATAATGCCGAATCCTGATGAAGTGAACGCTATCGAGCGGTTGCCGACAAAGTAGGTGGTGGGCGTAGCGAATGACCGCGTGCGTACGGACACCCCGAAGGGCGGCCTTATACGACGGATTCAGGAAGATCACCCGCGACGGATGATTTCATAAAGAAAGACGCCGGTGGACACGGCGACGTTCAGGGATTCCACGCCGGCGGCCATGGGGATGCGGACCAGTTCGTCACACTGCTTGCGAACCAGCGGCCGGATACCACGGCCCTCGCCGCCGACGACCAGGCACAGGGGACGGGCGAAATCGGTCTCGTAGAGGGTGGACCGGGCGGCGGCATCGGCGCCGTATATCCAGGCGCCGGCCTGGCGCAGCCGCTGGAGGGCGACGGCCAGGTTGGGCACCCGGCAGATGTCGACCAGGGCCGCCGTGCCGGCCGAAACCTTGAAGACGGTGCCGGAAAGCGGCGCGCTCCGGTGGCGCGGCACGAGCACCGCATGGACGCCGGTGGCAGCGGCGACCCGCAACACGGCACCCAGATTGTGGGGATCCTGCAGACAATCAAGGGCGACGAGGAAGAGTTCCTCACCGCCGGTCAGACGATGGATGAGGGATTCGAACTCGACGAACGGCGGCGGTCGCAGCCGGGCCGCCACCCCCTGATGGCGGCCCTCGGGCATCTCCTGCCGACGACCCTCCACCACCGGCACGCCGGCCTCGGCGGCCAGACGACGGATCAGGTCGATCCGCGGATTGGCCGCTGCCACCGTCACCTCCTCCACCAGGGACGGACGGCGGCGCAGCATTTCGGTCACCGGGTTGACCCCCCAGATCAGCAGCCGCCGGTCGGCGTCCGCCGCCGGATCGGTTCGTGCGCGGCGCCCCTTTCGCTGCACGTTACCGCACCAGGGTATCGAGGACGATGGGCGTGTTGTCGTATCCCCGCCGATACTGGCTCCGTCTGGCCAGGATGACTGCCTCCACCATGGCGACCGCTCGGTCGAGATCGTCGTTGACGATCACGTGATCGTAGCGGGAAGCGGCCAAGAGTTCCCGGCGGGCATTGGCGAGCCGCAGCCGAATGACATCCTCGCTGTCGGTCCCCCTGCCCCGCAGCCGCCGTTCCAGTTCCGCCAAGGACGGCGGCGCGATGAACAGAAACACGGCCGTATTCCCCGCAGCCCGCACCTGTTCCGCTCCCTGGACGTCGATATCGAGCAACACGTCCAGCCCCTGGGCCTGCAGGTCGCGCACCGCTTGGCGGCTGGTGCCGTACCAGTTGCCATGCACCTCGGCCGCCTCCAGGAAGGCTCCTTTCTCCCGCATGGAGGCGAACTCTTCCGGCGAAACGAAAAAATAGTCGCGGCCGTGCTCCTCACCGGGCCGCGGCTTACGGGTGGTGTGGGAAACGGAAAAGGCCACCGCCGGCAGATCAGCCAGCACCCGATGCAAAATGGTGGACTTGCCGGCCCCGGAGGGGGCGGAAATGACGAAGAGAGTACCGGTCATCGTTCTCCGTCCCCCTTCTCGAGACCAGCGGGCACGATCCGCTGGGCGATGGTTTCAGGATGGACGGCGGAAAGCACCACGTGGTTGGAATCGAGGACCACAATGGAGCGGGTCCGCCGGCCCTCGGTGGCGTCGATGAGCATCTGGCGCTGGCGGGCCTCGTCGCGCAGCTTACGCATGGGGGAGGATTTCGGGTTGACCACGGCGACGATTCTGCCGGCCATCACCGTGTTGCCAAAACCGATGTTGATGAGTCGGGCGTCGTTCATGGTTCACTCCAGATTCTGGACCTGCTCACGCAACCGTTCCACCTCGTTTTTCATCTCCACCACTTGGTGGGTGACGGCAACGTCCCCGATCTTCGATGCCATCGTGTTGATCTCCCGCAAGAACTCCTGCAGGAGAAAGTCGAGCCGCCGGCCCACCGGTTCATCCAGAGTAAGAAAATGGCGAAACTGGTCGATATGACTCGTAAGCCGGACGATCTCCTCGCTGATGTCCGCCTTGTCGGCGAGCAGGGCGATTTCCTGGGCGAGCCGCGCCTCGTCGACGCCGACCTCGCCGGCCAAGGCTTGTACCCGCTCGCGCAAAAGCGCTCCGCGTTCCACCACCACCTGCGGGGCCCGGGCCTCGACGGCGTCGAGCATGCGGCGGAATCCTTCCAGCCGCTGGGAAAGATCAGCGGCGAGATTGGCCCCTTCCGCACACCGCATGGCCACGGCACGTTCGAGGGCCGCCTCCAGGGCGGGGCCGATGCCGGCCCATAAGGCATCGGCGTCCTCGGCAGGCTCCTCGTGGACGAAAATGTCACGGCTGGTGGCAAGGAGAGCCAGATCCGGCTCACCGGCCAGGGAAAAGTCCCGCTTGAGTTGCAAAAATCCCTCGTAATACTGACGGGCGAGATCGACATCGAGCCGCACTCCCACCGGCACCGTCCCCCGGCAGGTGACGGTGACGTCGATCTTACCCCGCTGCATGCGACCGGCAACGGCCTGCTTCACCCGTTCCTCCACCTCCACCCAGGCGCGGGGCATGCGCACCGTGATGTCGCAGTACCGGTGGTTGACGGCCCGAACCTCGACAGTCCAGTGCCGCTCCTCGACCTGGTGCTCGCCGCGGCCGAAACAGGTCATACTCCGTGGGGGACTCATCCAATCGCCTCCTTGAGTTCCGCCGCCCGCACGGTGGCGGTGCCCACCTTGCCCACCACGATGCCGGCGGCGTAGTTGGCCAGCATGGCGGCGTCCCGATAGTTCATACCGCAAGCAAGTCCCAGGGCGAGGACGGCCACCACCGTGTCGCCGGCGCCGGTGACGTCAAAGACCTCCTGTGCCCTGGTCGGTACGGTGCAAAGCGGTTTCTCGCGTTCTAGCAGGGTCATACCGGCCTCACCTCGGGTGATGAGCACCGCCTCGCACTCCAGAGCGGCAAGGATCCGCTCGGCCGCCGCCCCCACCGCCGCATCGTCGTTCAGCTCCATACCGGATAACAACGCCGCCTCGTGCTGATTGGGGGTAACGATGGAGGTCTGACGGAACAATACGTTCCGCCCCGGGCCGGGTTTCGGATCGACCACCACCGGCCGCCGCGGCGGCCGGCCGAGGCGACTGCGCAGGAAATCCATCACCGCCGGACAAATCATGCCCTTGGCGTAATCGGAGACGACGACGGCGTCGTAGTCGTCCAGGGTGCGATCGAGAAAATCGAGGATACGCTCGAGGCACGGCTCCGGCAGGGGATGACGCCGTTCCCGGTCGAAGCGGACCACCTGCTGACTGTGGGCGATGACCCGGGTCTTGACCATAGTGGGCCGGTCATCGGTGCGCACGATGCCGGCCGCCGACATGCCGAGGCCCTCCAGCATACCGATGAACCGATCGGCCATCGGATCGTCGCCGACCACGCCGCACAGGGTGGCGCGACCGCCCAGGGCGACGATATTGGCCAGCACGTTGGCGGCGCCGCCGAGGGTGAGGGTCTCCCTGGTAACATCCACCACCGGCACCGGCGCCTCAGGAGAGATGCGCGACACCTTGCCCCAGAGAAACTCGTCAACGATGCAGTCGCCGACCACCAGCACGTTGGCGGAGACGAACTTGTCGATTATCTGTGGCTCCATGAAGAACGATTAAGGATGATTTTACCCTGCGAGCTGTTACCATCAGCGGGCCAAAACACGGCCGATGGCGGCCGCCACATCTTCTACCAGGTTTGTGATCGCCTGTAAATCCATTTCCCGGCCGTCGGCCACCGGGATGACCGCCAGCGTACCGTGCCGGTTGGCGGGCCGCCAGCGGTTGCGGAACCGCTCGTGCAGGGCACCGGCAAAGACCACCGCCCCGGCGACCCCGGCCGCGGCCGCCAGGTGCTGGCAGCAGGAATCGTAGCCCACGAAGGCGGCGGCCCGTTCGAGCAGGGCGGCGATGGCGCCGATGGAGCCACGAAAGCCGACCAGCCGCGCATCGGACCGGGCGGCGGCATCGTCCTCTCCTTCGGTCACGAAGGCGGCTGCCAGCCCCCGGCGGCCGGCATCCTGGACCAGTCGTCGGGTCCGCTCCAGGGCCACGGGACTGCGGCCGGAATCGAACAGTACCACGCCCGGCCACCGGCGGATCAGGGTATGAACGAGACGCTCCTCGAAGGGATCGGGGATGCGTTTGGCTGGATTGCCGCCCACCCCGAAATTGACGATGCACAGCGGCCGCCGGCCGAGCCGCCGGTGGAGCCGCTCGGCGAAACGCCGGTGCGCCTCAGCCGGAAATACCGCCGGCCAAGCGAACTCGTCCGGGCCGCAGAGATCGTCGAGCCAGCGATTGGCCAGCTCGGCGAGCGAATCCTCCTCGCCGCCCTGGGCCCGCGAGTTGAAGTACCAACTGCAGGATTCCGGCACGAAAGGTTGCAGGCCGAGTTGGCTGAGCCGGCTGTCGGGATCGACCACCACGAGCGGCCCACCGGCCATGGCCGCCTCCCGCCTGATGATCCGCTGCACTATCTGGCACTGGTGCAGACGGGCGACGAGGGAGCCGCGGCGGGGATAGTCGAGGGGAGCCATCCGTATCCCACCGATACCGGCAAAGAGCTGCTCCAAATGGCGTGGGCCGACCAGCACGAGTTCGGCGGCCGGATAGCGGCGACGCAGCCGCTGCAGGAGTATCGAGGTCACCGCCACGTCGGCGCCGATGGTCACCCGCGACAAGACCACGATAACGGCCGGTGGGCTTACGGCCCGGACGGCGGCGAGCCGCCGATAGCGGGCCAGGAAACACGCATCCGTCTCGAAGCCAGCGTCCCGCAGCGCCCAATCCAGCTCGGCCAGGGCGGGCAGTCGGCGGGCAACGGCCAGGATCCGCAACAGGACCCGGTTGCAAAGGGCCACCCCCGCCGGGCTGAAATCGTCGCACAACCCCTCGACCACGATGCCGTACAACGCCTTCACGGCCCGATCATCGTGCACCGCCGCACCGGCCAGCCGGTCGATATCGGCCAGATCCGGCTCGATGCCGCGGCGGTACAAATCGAGGAATCGCCGGGCGACAAACGTATAGGGGGTATCGGGCTGCATCAGGCCACCACCGGTGCCGGGGAATGAGACTCTTTCCTGAAATCGTACCAAAAGAGATGAAGCCGTAAAAACTCGTAGTCGGCGCAGGTCTGACACGATAATTCAACGGG
>CAYRGZ010000124.1:0-8512 GCA_964423785.1 uncultured Desulfobulbia bacterium | reverse complement strand
GGTTTGTAACCCATTGAATTACCGTGCCAGACCTGGTCCGAATGCGATTTTGTACGGCATCGTTTTTTTTTCGGTCCGGCTTTTGTCCTGCCGTGTCTTTGTGCTAGGATTTGGAAAGAAAGGGGTGATGTGGTGCGTGCACCCCTGTGTTGGACAGAAAACCTTGATGATATGGAGGTGTCCATGGAACTGCAAGTCGAAGGCCGTAATCTGAATCTGCGCAAATCGTGGCGTGAGAAGATTCAGGAGGAACGAGAGCGACTTTCCCGTCACCATCCCGGCCTTGTACACAACCTCCGCGTTACCATCGCAGAAACGACCCACCACAAGGCCGGCGGCTACGAACTTCGGGTGGTCGCCTCGGTCCCCAACGATACCGTGGTGGTGAAACGCAAAGGGGAGGCGGTCCGGCCGTTGTTGGTCGACGCCTTCGACACCCTTGGCCTGCAACTGAAAGAGTTGCAGCGCAAACGGCGCAAGACCGTGAAGGTTGCCGAATCGGCCATGCCCTGGACCAATTTCGGTGTGATCAAGGCGGTCTATCCCTTCGAGTCCTATGGCTTCATCATGACTCCGGACGGTCGCGAGGTGTACTTCCACGAAAACGCCCTCAAGGAGATCGACATCGACGAGATCGGCGTCGGTGACGAGGTCCGTTTCGGTGAGACCGAGGGCGACAAGGGACCCCAGGCTACCTGGGTGCGGCCGGCCAAGTAACGTACGACCCCTCTCCTCCGATCGTGACACGCACCAGCCGGGGGGACGCTAGTCGTTCCCCCGGTTTTTTCTTTCCGAGATATAGCTCATTATGATCGAACGGGCGGTTATTCGCTGCGCTCACCACCTGCCTTCGCGTATCTGACGCATACACGAACGCTCACAGATCCAGGTTTTGATGAAATCGCAAAAACTGCGATTTCATCGAGTTCACACTTTGTAACCCCTTGAATTATCGTGTCAGGCCTGGGCCGACTGCGAGTTTTTACGAGGCCATCAGGTTTTCGTTTTTCGCTTGCGTATTCCGGCCTCATCCCGTACAGTTTTTTATTTTCATGATTGATGAAATCGTAAAAATACGATTTCATCGAGTCCGCGTTTTGTAACCTGTTGAATTATCGTGTCAGGCCTGGGCCGACTGCGATTTTTTACGGGATCATCATGATTGATGGAATCGCAAAAATTGCGATTCCATCAGGTTCACGGTGTGTAACTCGTTGAATTACCGTGTCAGACCTGGACCGACTGCGATTTTTTACAGGTTCACCATGATTCCATGATGTTGCTATCGCCATGAATACGCTGCAGCAAGTACGACTCGACCCACATTACTTCGAGAACGAACCGGCCATCCTCGAGGCCATCGGCCGCCGTAAAGAAGAGCTGGCCGACCGGCTTCTTATCCTTGGGCACCACTACCAGCAGGAGGCGGTCTACCGATTCGCCGATGTAACCGGTGACTCGCTGAAGCTGGCCCGCCAAGCGGCCCAGGCCGCCGATCGACGCTACATCGTTTTCTGCGGGGTGCATTTCATGGCCGAATCGGCCGATATCCTCACGAGTGACGAGCAGATCGTCATCCTGCCCGACCTGCGGGCCGGCTGCCCCATGGCCGACATGGCGGGGATCGACGATGTCCAGTGGGCCTGGGACGAGTTGGCGGACACCGTGTCCGCCACCGTGGTACCCATCACCTACGTCAATTCCTCGGCCCGGATCAAGGCCTTCGTGGGTGAGCACGGCGGCGCGGTCTGCACCTCGTCCAACGCCCGCAAGGTCCTCGAGTGGGCCCTGGAGCGCGGGGACAAGGTCTTTTTCTTTCCCGACGAGCACCTGGGCCGCAATACCGCCTACGATCTTGGCATCCCGGCCGAGGAGGTGGTCCTCTGGCGACGGCAAGAACCGCTGGGGGGCAACGCCCCCGAGGCGTTGCAGCGGGCGCGGGTTATCCTCTGGAACGGCTACTGCACGGTGCACATGCAGTTCAAGCCCGAGCACGTCGAGCACTGGCGCAGCAAGAATCCCGATATCAACGTCATCGTCCATCCCGAGTGCCGGCACGAGGTGGTGCGGCTCGCCGATTACGCCGGCTCGACCGAGAACATCATCGCCACGGTACGCGAGGCGCCGGCGGGCTCGGCCTGGGCCATCGGTACCGAAATCAATCTGGTCGAGCGGCTGGCGCGCCAATTCCCCGACAAGGAGATCCATTCCCTGTCTCCCTTCCAGTGTCTGTGCTCCACCATGTACCGGATCAAGCCGGGCTATCTCCTGTGGGTGCTCGACAATCTCGCCGCCGGCACGGTGGTCAACCGGATCACCGTCGATGCCGATACCGCAGCCGCGGCCCGCGTCGCCCTGGAGCGTATGCTGGCGATCTGAACGACGGGGACCGGAAAAACCGGAAAAAAGGGTGCACATCAATGGAGTCGATCTATTTGGACAACAACGCCACCACCCCCCTGGCGCCGGAGGTGCGGCAGGCGATGACCACCAGCCTGGCGGACTGCTTCGGTAACCCGTCGAGCAGCCATCGGTTCGGGGAGGCGGCCCGGCAGGCGGTGGAGGAAGCTCGGCGCCAGGTCGCGGCCCTGGTCGGGGCGCACCCGCGTCGGACCATCTTCACCAGCGGCGGTAGCGAGTCCAACAACATGGCGATCATGAGCGCCATCGCCGCCCGGCCGGACCGGCGTCACCTGGTCAGCTCGACGGTGGAACACCCTTCCGTCCTCGCGCCCCTGCGGTATCTCGCCGCAAACGGCTACCGGCTTACCCTTATCGAGGTGGGAGAGGACGGCGGCCTCGACTACGACCGGCTGGCCGCGGCCCTGACCCCGGACACCGCCCTGGTGTCGCTGATGGCGGCCAACAACGAGACCGGGGTACGCTGGGATATCGGGGCCATCGGTGAACTCTGCCGGCAGCGGAATATCCTCTTTCACACCGATGCCGTCCAGTTGGCCGGCAAGGCCCCCATCGACATGCAGGATCTGCCGGTGGACTATCTCTCCATCGGTGCCCACAAGCTGCACGGGCCCAAGGGGTGCGGGGCGCTGTGCGCCGCACGTACCGCGCCCCTTTCGCCCCTGGTACGGGGTGCCGGCCAGGAATTCGGCCTGCGGGCCGGCACCGAGAACGTAGCCGGTATCGTCGGTTTCGGCGTGGCCGCTGATCTCGCCCGCACCGGGCTTGCCGTGTACGAGGAGCAGGTGGGAGGGCTGCGCGACTATCTCGAGGCGGAACTTGCGCGGCGCATCCCGGAAAGCCGTATCAACGGTGCCGGCCAGCCGCGTCTTGCCAATACCGTCAACGTCAGTTTCCGGGGGGTGGCGGCAGCGGCGGTACTCCAGGAACTGGACGAGCACGGCATCGCGGTCTCGGCCCATTCGGCCTGCCACGGCGGCGACCTCGATCCGTCCCACGTGCTTACCTCCATGCGGGTGCCGGAAGAGTACATCCACGGCACCATGCGGATTTCTCTCTCCCGGTACACGACGAAAGAGGAGATCGACCATTTCCTCGATCTGCTTCCTGAGCTCGTCGAACGCTCCCGGCGGACCGCGGCCTTGTGACAACCATATCCTGCAACCAGAGGTAAGCCCATGTCCCTCCAGACCATCATGGTGACCGGCGCCGCCGGCTTCATCGGATTCCACCTTTCGAAACGTCTCCTGGCCGAGGGCAAGACGGTCATCGGCGTCGACAATCTGAACGATTATTACGATCCGCAGCTGAAGCGGGACCGCCTGGCCCTGCTCACCCCTTCCGACCGGTTCCGGCACGAGGCCATCGACATTGCCGACCGGCAGGCCATGGCCGATCTCTTCGAGCGGTACCAGTTTGACGTGGTCGTCAACTTGGCGGCCCAGGCCGGCGTCCGGTACAGTCTCGTCAATCCCCATTCCTACGTGGACACCAACCTGGTGGGCTTTGTCAATATCCTGGAGGGTTGCCGCCACAGCGGTGTCAAGCACCTGGTCTACGCCTCGTCGAGTTCGGTGTACGGCGCCAATACCCGGATGCCGTTCTCGGTCCACCAGAACGTCGATCACCCGGTTTCGCTGTATGCAGCGAGTAAGAAGGCCAACGAGCTCATGGCCCACACCTACAGCCACCTGTTTGGCCTGCCGACCACCGGCTTGCGGTTTTTCACCGTCTATGGTCCCTGGGGCCGGCCGGACATGGCCCTTTTCCTGTTCACCAAGGCGATCCTCGAGGATCGGCCCATCGATGTCTTCAACCACGGCAAGATGAAGCGGGACTTCACCTACATCGACGATATCGTCGAGGGGGTGTACCGGGTCATCCACCGTATCCCGACCCTCGATCCGAACTGGAGCGGGGACGATCCCGATCCGGCGACCAGCTACTGCCCGTACCGGGTGTACAACATCGGCAACAACCGGCAGGAAGAGCTGATGCGCTACATCGAGGTACTTGAGGACTGCCTCGGTAAGAAGGCGAAGAAGAATTTCCTGCCGTTGCAGCCCGGCGACGTGCCGGCAACCTACGCCAATGTCGACGATCTCGTCCGGGACGTGGACTTCCGGCCCGCCACCCCCATTGAGGAGGGGATCCGCAAGTTCGTCGAATGGTACCGGGAATACTACGGTGTCTGAGAGGCTATGGCCATGGGCCGGCGGCGGAGAAAAAGACCGGCACCGGCCGACCCTGTAAAGGTTGATGGAATCGCAAAAACTGCGATTCTATCGAGTTCGCGCTTTGTAACCCTTTGAATTATCGTGTCAGGCCTGAACTGACTGCGAGTTTTTACGGCTTCATCAAGATTGATGGAATCGTAAAAAGTGCGATTCCATCGAGTCCACCGTGTGTAACCCGTTGAATTATCGTGTCAGGCCTGCACCGACTGCGATTTTTTACGGCTTCATCAAGATTCACGTTGACGGGAGGAGGAGAGCATGCGCATCACCATGATCGGCACCGGTTATGTGGGACTGGTCACTGGCACTTGTCTCGCCGAGTTCGGTCACCAGGTGACGTGTGTGGACAAGGATGCGGGCAAGATTGAGCGGCTCATGGCCGGTGAGATCCCGATCTACGAGCCCGGTCTCGATCGGCTGGTGGACAAGAACGTCCGTGAGGACCGACTTTCGTTCACCATTGATCTTGCGGCCGCGCGGGGAGCGGACGCGGTGTTCATCGCGGTCGGCACCCCGACCCATCGGCGCGGCAACGGCTATGCTGATCTGTCCTACGTCTATGCGGCGGCCCGGGAGCTGGCACCGCTTCTCGACGAGTACACCGTGGTGGTGGATAAAAGCACGGTGCCGGTGGGTACCGCCCGCCAGGTGGCGCGCATCATCCGGGAGACCAACCCGACGGCCCGTTTCGATGTGGTCTCCAACCCGGAGTTCCTGCGTGAGGGCGCAGCGATCAACGATTTCATGCGGCCCGATCGGGTGGTGATCGGTGCCGACAGTGACAGAGCCATCGAGGTCATGAAGGAGATCTACAATCCCCTCTACCTCATCGCCGTGCCCTTCGTCATCACCACCATCGAGACCGCCGAACTCATCAAGTACGCCTCCAACGCTTTTTTGGCGGTGAAGATCAGTTTCATCAACGAGATGGCCAACCTGTGCGAGGCGGTGGGCGGCAACGTCATCGATCTGGCGCGGGGCATCGGCCTCGACGGCCGCATCGGCTCCAAGTTCCTCCATCCGGGGCCGGGCTATGGCGGCTCCTGTTTTCCGAAGGACACCCTGGCTCTGCTCCGTATCGCCCAGGAGAACGGCGAGGCCTGCCGGATCGTCGAAGCGGCGGTGGAGGTCAACGCCGCCCAGCAGGCCCGCATGGTGAAAAAGATCCGCGATGCCCTCGGCGGCGATCCGGCCGGCAAGACCATCGCCGCCCTCGGCCTCACCTTCAAGCCGGAGACCGACGATCTGCGGGAGTCGCCGCCGCTCGCCATCTTGCCGCCGCTCTTCGAGAAGGGCGCCCGCATCCAGTGCCACGATCCGGTGGCCATGACGGCGGCACGCGAGATCTGTCCGGACTTCGACTACCGGCCTTCCGCCTACGAGGCATGCCGAGACGCGGACGTGGTCGTCCTCTTTACCGAGTGGAACCAGTACCGGGCCCTGGATCTCGAACGGCTGCGTTCCCTCGTTCGTACGCCGGTGTTCGTGGATCTGCGCAACGTCTACACGCCGGAAAAAATGCGGCGGGCCGGCTTTCAGTATCACGGTGTTGGCCGCAATTGATCCCTTCCTGGATCCGTGAGCGTCCGTGCGCTACATTTTCGAACCCAACGGCATCCGGCTACATGTCTCCGTGTGGGCAGGTCCGTTGTGCACCCGGCAGGTCCGTGGCGCTGGGGACACTCCCGTACCCGTAGGTGCGCAGGAAATACTCGAGGAGACATTCCTGGTTCGGAGTGAGATTCTCGAAGTGTACCCCGAGGTGAACCAGAAATAGGTCGGGATCAAGGCCGTTGCCGGTGATCGGTCGCTCGTCCACCACCGTGTACGGCAGGCCGGTGAGCCGGAAGTCACACTCGTCCACGCAGATGTCGAGACGGCCGTGTCGCGGCCGCATCCCTTTGCGGGCGATGCAACGGACACCGATTCCGCAGCGGCTGGCGTCGGTGATCAGGCCAGAAAAGCCGGTGTCGACGGCATAGGCGCGGCAATTGACGGGAAACCGGTACTGCCGGCGCCGTTCCTCCTTCCCCCGTTCTTGCATGACTTCCCCCTTCTCGTCTGCATGGAAAGGCCCATTGCGGTTTCGGGTTGCCGCGTCACCGGCGGCATGGCCATCGGGGAAGTCCGTTGGCCGAAGAGCCGCCGGAATCGTAAGCGGCCACCATCCAGAGTCAAGGAAACGGTAGAGTATTTCTCGATGGCTTGTCAAGCGGAAAAACAGCTGCTGCGTGTGCCGTAACGGGTTGTTTTTGCGTTTCGATGGGCCGGGGAAGTGCTGGAAATCTTGCCTGGAGGAAAAAGCCCGCATCGGCCTGTTAATGGCCAAGTATATTGACCCTCATACGGCCAAGAAAATTGCCCACCCTCAGGTCCAACAGGATGCGCCGGGACGGTCAAGGCTGGCGGCCCAGCCGCCACCCGAAGGGCTTGGCCTTGACCGCCCCAAGCAGCCTGTTACCCACGCACCCTCGCTACCCCGTGCCCCCCCGTGCCAACCCCGTTGCCAACGGGCAGCACGCAACCTTTTTCTTGGGCCTCCCTGGGTCAATTTTGTTGGCCAAAATCGGATCATTTGTTTTGGCCATTGACACTTAATTTGTAATTCTTTTATATATCGCATTGTGGTCATGATCCGTGCGCTTCTTCTTTCAATTTCTCGAATCCATTGCGGATCACCTGGGCGATTCGTTTTCGCCGTTCTTCCAAGAACGTGGCGTAATCCATTTCGTACCAACCATCCGGTAGTGCATGCCATGCGTACATTTGCCGCAACTCATCGGAGGTGAACCGCTTTTCCAGTTCGGGAACGTAGTCCCTGGGCGGCCGGTCCGATATGGCGATGTTGTCGCTCCACTCCACCAAGGCGTAGTTGGCCACTTGGTTGATTACCCGCTTTTCCCTAATCCCCATTCGCTGCAGGTAGCTGCGCGGAAACAGATGATGGCGCTCCACAGCCGCCTTTTTCGCCTTGATGGAAGGATCTAGCAGGTCGGCCACTTTCAGCTTGGAATAGAGTACTCGGGCATCGAAGAGACAAAGCGCCGCGTAGTAGGCGAATTGTCCGGTATTGCGAGCGGCCGCCGTCTCCAGATCGTTGGGCAGGGTTACCTCCCAATAGTCCCGCGTGAGAACAGCATCGATCTGCTGATCGAGAACCCCCACGAACGCTTCTGCGGTACTGACACCGCGCAAAAGGGCCAGGTCCTGTTCCATGCGGCTTTCGGGGGAACCGGTATAGCGGCCGGTCAACGCGGCCATGAAAAACCAGCGCGCTATGACCTCCCGCAGGCGATACGGGTCCACGCCGAAGTCGCGTTTGCCAATCAGCCACATGGCATAGGTGTACAACACCGCCATTTGCGAAGAGATGAGCTGATCGCTCGGGTATCCGGCCCGGTTCAACACCTTGAAGAATTCGTGCCAATTTTGGAGGTCCAGCGTGTAGGCTTGGGCCTCCCGCAAAACGGCGAACTGCCGTTCCCGCTGTTCGACAGAGAACTGCCGCGTTTGCAGGTCCTTCCCCCGCAGCAGAGAATACACGTGTTCCAAACGAGCTCTTCGGAAACCGAGCGCCACACTAACCCGCAATAGCTGGTCGGGATTGGGACGCAGATAATGGTTGTAGGGCGAGGGGCGGTTGTCGGCAGGCGGCGTCTTGGCCCGGCGACAGAACTCTTCCAGTTTGGCACGCCCTTCGTCCCAGAAGACGGACATCAAGGTCAGGATGAAATCCGCCTGGTTGAGGGGAGTGCCTTTGCTGTTGATGCGCACGAAGATTTCCGCCACCTGGTCTTCGTCCACCGAAGACGACACTTCCAGGGCGGTCAGCGGGTAATCCAGGAGCTTTTCCA
>CAYRGZ010000123.1:0-8664 GCA_964423785.1 uncultured Desulfobulbia bacterium | reverse complement strand
TGGCGCGCCCGGCAGGATTCGAACCTGCGACCTACGGATTCGTAGTCCGGCACTCTATCCAACTGAGCTACGGGCGCGGGGGATGTGAAAACGTATCTATACCGCAACTCAGCCGGGATGGCAAGGATTTTGTGAGGTGGCCGGGGCGGGAACCCTGCCGACCGTGTCGGCGAAGGGATGCAGGTCGTGGCCGCTGGGATACTGGAAGACCCGCAGGTCGAAGTGGGGTAGGGCGGCCAGGATATGATCGAAGATGTCGGCCTGGATCGCCTCGTAGTTGGCCCACCGCTTGTCCTTGCAGAAGACGTAAATCTCCATCGGCAACCCCTGGGGGCCGGGCGGCAGATGACGGATGAGAAAGGTCATCTCCCGGTTGATCATCGGGTGGTTTTCGAGGTAGCGCTGCAGGTAGGCTCGGAAGATGCCGATGTTGGTCTGACGGCGGCCGTTGACCGGCACGGCCGGATCAATGCCGAGTTGCCGGTTGTAGTCATCGATTTCACGTTGTCTGGTCGCGATATAGTCCCGCAGGAGGTGGATGTCGGCCAGGCGGGCGAGGAGTTCCTCGTCGGCAAAGCGGATCGACTGCATATCGATGTACACCGCCCGTTTGATGCGCCGGCCGCCGGAGATCTGCATGCCGCGCCAGTTCTTGAACGCCTCGGAGACCAGCGCGTAGGTCGGGATGGTGGTGATCGTCTTGTCCCAGTTTTGCACCTTGATGGTGTGGATGGAGACGTCGATGACGTCGCCGTCGGCGCCGTATTTCGGCATTTCGATCCAGTCGCCGATTCGTACCATGTCGTGGGCCGCAAGCTGGACGCTGGCCACGAAGCCGAGGATCGTGTCCTTGAACACCAGGAGCAGGACTGCGGTGAGACCGCCGAGGACGCTCAGGATGCCCCAGGGGGATTGGTCGGTGAGGATGGAGATGATGAAGATGCCGCCGAGTAGGTAGGCGACGAGCTTGAGGCCGCCGAAATAGCCCTTGATGGGCTTGCCCTCCAGGAGCCGGCTGGAGCGGCAGATGTCGTGCAGGCCGAGGAGAAAGGCGTCGAAAACCCGCAAGCCGCCGAGTACGAACAGAGTCATGGACAACCGTCGCAGCAACTCTCCGACCTGGGAGGCGGGGTCGAGGAGAAGGTCGGTGGCGGTGTAGAGAACGATCACGGGCAACAGGTCGCCGAGACGGCGGAAGAAGCCGTGCTCAGCGAGGCTGTTGTCCCACGACGTATGGGTCTTGGCGACCCCGCGCAGGACGAGGGGGACCAGCAGCCGCCGTGCGAGCACGGCGGCCAAGACGGTGGCGACCATGATCAACAGAAGGACCAGGAGCAGGCGGCCGCCGTGCGGTGCCCCGGCTCCTCCGGCGGCCAGCCACGGGAACAGATCGTTCAGCATGTGCTTCGTCCTCGCTGCCAGTCAGTTGGAACGGGCTGTTGCGGCACGCGGTGCGCCGCCGTCCGTGTCGGTATTTCTTGAATACCTAAGCTCTTTTTTGTAGGGTAGTGCAAATAGGGGTTGACAAGACAATACCACGGTGTGGTACATTGTGTCCGTCGAGACGTCTTCAGAACGCCGTGCTGGGGGACGCCGTGGAAAGTAAAGAATTCGTAACAGCCCGAAAAAAATTGAAAAAGACCCAAAAGGAAATGGCCGAACTCCTCGGCGTTTCCATCAAGGCGGTCCACAGTTATGAGCAGGGGTGGAGGTCCATTCCGGCCCATGTCGAGCGCCAGGTCTTCTTCCTGCTCGCCCGCCGCCGTGACGCCAAGTTGCAGCAGAAGCCTTGCTGGGTGGTCAAGAAATGCCCGCCCAAGCGCAAAAAGCAATGTCCGGCCTGGGAGTTCCAGGCTGGAAAGCTCTGCTGGTTCATCAACGGTACCATCTGCGAATGCCAGGTCAAGAAAAACTGGCAGGAAAAGATGAAAATTTGCCGCCAGTGCGAGGTGCTCGCCTCCCTCCTCGAAGACACCGAGGAGTGAGGACACACCGCCTTTCTTTCCGTTCCCACCGGGCATTCGTCGGTTGCCCGCCTCTTTTTTTCCCACCTCAACCGGAAACGAGAGATCCCACCTGATAGACCACGGTCGCGAACCCGAAGGCGAACAGGGTGTTGCACGTCATGGAAAAGACCACCCAGCGCCAGGAGCCGGTCTCCTTCTTGATGCAGACCAGGGTGGCGACGCAGGGCGAGTAGAACATGATAAAGAGCATCAGGGCCAGGGCCCGTAGGGGTGTCCAAGAGGGATCGGCGGTCAGGATCTTGACCAGGGAGCCGCCCTCGTCGGTATCGGCACCGCCCAGGGAATAGGCCGTCGCCAGGGTGGAGATGATGATCTCCTTGGCGGCGATTCCTCCCACCAAGGCGATATTGGTGCGCCAGTCGAGCCCGGCCAGGCGACTGATCGCCTCGAGGCCGGTGCCGATACGACCGGCGATGGAGTAACGCAGGGCGGCCTCGGTACGGGCGGCGGCAACTTCGGCCAGGGCCGCCTGCCGTTGCGGGCCGGCGGGCAAGGCCGCGGCTTCCTGCTGCTTTGCCTCGAAGGTGGCGAGATCGGCGGCCGGCAGTTGCGGATAGGTCATCATCGCCCACATGAGGATGGAGAAGCCGAGGATGATGGTGCCGGCCTTGCGGATGTATTGCCAGGTCCGTTCCCAGGTGTGGATGGCAAGCCCTTTCAGGGTGGGTAGCCGGTACGGTGGCAGTTCCATGACGAACGGTGTCGGGGCACCGCGCAGCACGGTGAGCCGCAGGATCTTGGCGACCACCAGGGCGACCAGCCAGGTGAGCAGGGTGAGCAGGAGCAGAAAGCGCGCTTGGTGGGCGGGGAAGAAGATGCCGACGAACAGGGCGAGTACCGGCACCTTGGCGCCGCAGTTCATGAACGGCGCGGTGAGCAGGGTGGCCATGCGTTCCTTGGGCGACCGCAGGGTGCGGGTGGCCAGCACCCCGGGCACCGCGCAGCCGCCGGCGATGCCCCCGGACATGATGTAGGCCATCACCGAGCTCCCGTGCAGGCCGAAGAGGCGGAAGATCCGGTCCATCATGAAGGCGACCCGGGCGAGATATCCGGAATCCTCGAGAAAGGCGAGTCCGAAGAACATACAGAGAATCAGCGGCACGAAACCGAGCACGCCGCCGACGCCGTCGATGATGCCGGAGACGAGAAGTGACTGGAGCGGCCCCTCGGGGACCATCTCTTCCACCCGATTGCCGATCCAGGCGAACAAGGTGGTAAGCCATTCCACCGGCGCGGCGCTTACCTGGAAGGTGAACTGGTAGAGGCCGTAGAGTACGGCCAACATGCAGAGCGGCCCGAATAGCCGGTGGGTGAGGACGCGGTCGATGCGGTCCGAGGCGTACAAGCGGTCGATCTGCGGTCGCCGGGTCACCGCCTGCCGGATGACCGACTTGATGAACCCGTACCGATGGTCGGCGATCATCGCCTCGGCATCGGTATCCATGGTCCGCTGCAGGTGGTCGGCCACCCGGGCGACGAGTTCCTCCAACCGATCGGCGGTTTCGGGATCGTGGCGGCGGCCGGCCTCCATGACCTGGGTGTCGTTTTCGAGATATTTGACGGCCGTCCAGCGGACCGGGTAGATGTCGGTCAGGAAGTCCCGCTCCGTGATCAGCGCCTCCATTTCGAGCAGGGTGGCGTCGAGGTCCTCGCCGTAGGAAAGGCGCAGCGGTTCCCAGGAGCGGTCTTCGGCGACGAGATCGAGGACCGCGTCCAAGAGCTCTGTCGTGCCCCGGGCGTGACGGGCCACCATGGGCACCACCGGCAGGCGCAGGAGTTCGGCCAGCTTGTCGTGGTCGATGGAGATGCCACGGTCCGCGGCCACGTCGATCATGTTCAGGGCCAGCACCACCGGCATCCCCATCTCCAGGAGTTGGCAGGTCAGGTACAGGTTGCGTTCCAGGTTGGCGGCATCGACGATATCGACGATGGCGTCCGGGTGGTCGCGCAGCAGATACTCCCGCGCCACCACCTCCTCCACCGAGTAGGCGGTGAGCGAATAGGTCCCCGGCAGGTCGACGACGGTGATGGTCTGTCCCCGGTGCTGGCAGGTGCCCTCCTTTTTTTCCACCGTGACGCCGGGATAGTTGCCGACATGCTGGCGGGAACCGGTCAGGGCGTTGAATAGGGTGGTCTTGCCGGCGTTGGGATTGCCGGCCAGGGCGACGGTGCAGGTCATGGATCGTCGACCTCCACCTCGATGTGATCGGCTTCGTTGTTGCGAAGAGAAATGGTCGAGCCCATGACCCGCAGGGCCACCGGGTCGTAGAGGGGGGCCCGGCCCTGGACGACGATCTCGGTTCCCGGGACCAGGCCCATTTCCCGGATGCGCCGGCCCAACTCACCGCCGACCTTGACGGCGGCGATGGTGCCGCGCTGGTTTTTTTTCATCTGACGAAGGCTGATGCGCATCGTTTCGCGTCGGAGCGTTGCTGGGTTTCTGTGTTTTGATCGAAGCGGTACATTACGAACGCCGGACTGGAATGTCAATCCATTCCAGCGAGGGACGGGTGCTAGCGGGCCCCGCGGAACAGTTCGGGCCGCGACAGGATATCCCAGGTACGTTCGACGATGGTGTCCACGTCGGTGGCGGAGATGGTCAGCGGCAACCACAGGTAGACGACGTTGCCGAGCGGCCGCAGGATGAGGCCGCGTTCCAGGCCGGCCAGATAGATTGGCCAGCCGACCCGCTCCGCAAATGCAAACGGCTCCTTGGTATCCTTGTCCCGGACCAGTTCGATGGCGGCGATGGTGCCGAGGCAGCGAACGTCGCCGATGTGGTCGAGGTCGCGGAAGCGGGCCATCGAGCGGTGCAGGTGGGCAGTCACCGGTGCCAACCGGTCAAGGGTGGCCTCGGTCTCGAACAGTTCGAGATTGGCCAGGGCGGCGGCCGCGGCCAGAGGATTGCCGGTGAAGGTGTGGCCGTGGTAGAAGGTGCGGTTCTCCGCGTACGGCCCGTAGAAGGCGGCAAAGATCTCCTCGGTGGTCAGGGTGGCGGCCATGGGCAGGCTGCCGCCGGTGAGCCCCTTGGAAAGGCACAGGAAGTCCGGCACCACGCCGGCGTGTTCCATGGCGAACATCCGGCCGGTGCGGCCGAAGCCGGTCGCCACCTCGTCGAAGATGACCAGCACACCGTGTTCTCGGCACAGGTCGGTGATGGTACGCAGGTACGCGGCCGGATAGACGATCATGCCGCCGGCCGCCTGGATGAGGGGCTCGACGATGAGGGCGGCGATTTCGTTGCCGTGTTGGTCGAGGATGGCGGCAAGGGGCTCGGCGCATTGGCAGACACAGTCCTCGGGCGACCGGCCGGCCGGACACCGATAGCAGTACGGCGATGGAATCCGGAAGGAGTCGAAGAGGAGCGGCTCGAAGGCGCCGTGGAAGCCGGGCGTGCCGCCGACGCTCATCGTGCCGATGGTGTCGCCATGGTAGCCTCGTTCGACGCCGATGAAGCGTCGTCGCCGGTCTTCTCCCGAAAGTTGCCAGTATTGCAGAGCCATCTTCATGGCCACCTCGCAGGCGGTGGAGCCGTTATCGGAGTAGAAGACCCGGGTGAGCGGCGGCGGAGTGAGGGCGACGAGGCGTTCGGCGAGCCGGATGGCGTTTTCGTGCGTGATGCCGGCCAAGAGCACCTGGTCGAGGCGTTCACTCTGCCGGCGGATCGCCGCCATGATGTGCGGGTGGTTGTGGCCGTGGACGATGCACCACCAGGAGGAAATCGTGTCGTAGTAGGCGCGACCGTCGGCATCGTAGAGGAAGAGCCCCTCGGCCCGGTCGATCAGGAGCAGATCCCGGTCGGCATAGTCGTGCATCTGGGTGAACGGGTGCCAAAGGGTCTTCTTGTCTATCTGTTGCAGGGTGCGGGGATCCATCGTGCGCAAGCAGGGGCGGCTCAATCGGTATCGAGGGCGTATATCGCCGGCAGGTTGCGGTAGCGTTCGGCGTGGTCCAGACCGTAACCGACCAGAAAACCGTTCGGCACGGCAAAACCGGTGTAGGCGAGGTCGATGGCGCACTCGCGGCGCTCCGCCTTGTCGATGAGCACGCACGAAGCCACCGACCGGGCGCCGCGTTCCCGGAGCATGGCGGAGAGAAAGGCCAGGGTGCGGCCGGTGTCGGCAATATCCTCCACCAGCAGGATGTCGCGACCGGCGGGATCGCAGTCCATGTCCTTGGTAACGGTGCAGGTGCCCGACGAGGTGGTGGCGTGGCCGTAGCTCGCCACCCGGATGAAGTCCACGGTGACAGGAATCGTCACCGCCCGCACCAGGTCGGCGAGAAAGATGAAGGCCCCTTTCAGGATACCCACCATTACGAGGTCGCGTTCCTGGTAGTCGCGGGAGATGGCGCGGCCGAGTTCCGCTACCCGGGCGGCGATGGTCTGCTGGTCGAGGACAGGGCGCATGGCCGGGACAGCATACAAAAATTCTTGACGGTTGCCCACCGTTTCCTGCTAGAATCTTTATAACCGACTTCCCTACTCACCAACAACGGAGGACACCATGCAGAAGTACACCTGTGATGTCTGCGGCTATGTTTACGATCCCGCCCAGGGCGACCCGGACAACGGTGTCCCCGCCGGCACCGCCTTCGACGAGGTGCCCGACGACTGGACCTGCCCCATTTGCGGTGCCGCCAAGGACGAGTTCTCGCCCACCGATGATTGATGGAATCGCAAAAACTGCGATTCCATCGAGTTCACGCTTCGTAACCATTTGAATTACCGTGTCAGGCCTGCACCGACTGCGAGTTTTTACGGCTTCATCATGATTGACGGCATCGCAACGGGTGCGACCCCATCGGTGCGCCGGGCGCAATTCGTTGCCTCGTCTTCTTCGACCTCGACCAGTCGTGATTTGTTGCGAGGGTTCTGGATTCGTGACGGGGTGGATTGTGGGGACACTATACGCTTTTTCTCGTGATTTCCGTACCCGTGATGCTTCCCCGGCTTATGCCGGCAAGTCGCTGATCGTCTTCCAGTCGCCGGCCAGCGATTGGTTGAATTCGTCGACGAAGTCCTGGAGATTGACATCGAGAAAGGGTTTGTGCTGGTCCTGGATCATCACCCAGGCGAAGGAGTCGAGGGGATTGACGGACTCCGGGGCCGGCTTGCCGAACGCGGCCCCGTGACGGGCGGCGAAGATGTCGGCCAGGTGGACGATGGCCACCGCCAGCTGGTGTTCGCGGGCCTGCTCCGGCTCGTGGTGGCAGTGCATCACCTTGAGGTACGGCTCCGGGATGCCGAGTTTTTCCGCCATCCAGAAGCCGGCGGTTGCGTGGTCGATGCCGATGTAACGATGCTCTGCCTCGATAAGCCGGGTCTGGATCACCGAGCCGTCGCGCAAGATCTGGGCGTAGAAGGTCGGGGCCAGGGGATCGAGGGCGAAGATTCCAACGTCGTGCAGAACGCCGGCGAGGCCGATGTCGATGGAGAGTTGAAGGCGCAGGGCCGCCTGGAGCCGTTCGGCGACGCGGCCGACGATGATGCTGTGGCGCCACAGCTGGTGGTGGACCTCGGCGATGCCGGCAAAGGGCGGGGAATCCGGTCGCTGACCGAGATATTCGGTCAGGAATTCGTGGATGAGCTCCATGCCCAGGGCCACCATGGCATGGGCCACGGACAGCACGTCGGCGGCCCGCCGGTAGTACGACGAATTGGCGATCTGCAGGACCCTGAGACTGAGAGCGGGGTCAAGGCGGATGGTCTTGGTGACCTGTTTGATGTTGGTGCTGTGCGGACCGTGCAGGATGCGGTCGAGTCTGGCGGCCACCACCGGACATACCGGCAGCACGCGGTCGGCGGTTACCAGGCGGCGGATGCGTGTCTTGCCGATCCGGTCTTCCTCGTTGGGCATGGGCGGCAGGCGGATGGCGTTGGCATCGACCGGCTGGGACACTGGTGGTCGTGGCGGCTTGGGGCGTGGTGGAGGGGGCGGAGGAGCCGCCCGTTCCGATGTCTCGGGACGTTCTTCTTTTTTCGGCGGTTGGACGGCTGGTGCCGGCTGAGGCGGCCGTGCCTCAGATTCCGGTGCCCCGGCGATCCGGAGGTTGGCGCTGATCAGGCGGTTGACGAGAATCTCGCAGAAGCGCCGGTAGAATTTGAGTTGCAGGGTGGTATCCGATGTGTTGATGATGTCCGGCTCCACCATCAACAGGTAGGAGTCCTTCACAGTCTTGACCCCGGCGGTGCGCCGTACGTCGGTGACCAAGGCCATCTCGCCGAAACAGTCGCCGGTGTACAGGCGGGTCAGTTCCGTCGGTTTGCCGCCGCTCTCCTTGAAGACCGATACTTCCCCCCGCACCAGGATATAGAACACTCGCTCCCGGCTCTTTTCCCGGATGACCAGGGTGTTGGCCGGTACCTTCAGCCAGCGGCTGACATCGAGGAACCGGTTGATTTCGTCATCGGAAAAATCATGGAAGAAATCGATCTTGCGCAGGAAAGCGATCTGCTGCTCGCGGGTGATTTCCCGCGATTTGCCGTGTGCCATCGTCCTTCTCCCGCAGTGTATGCTTGGATTATAGGGGAAAGGAAGTAGCCAGGTCAACGGCGTTTGCTTATCAGTCCGAACGAGGTTGACGGAATCGTGTCACGATTCCGCAGGTTCACGGCCTTCCTCAAGGAATTGTCGTG
>CAYRGZ010000122.1:0-8670 GCA_964423785.1 uncultured Desulfobulbia bacterium | reverse complement strand
CAATTTTCAAAACCGGCGGAATTCGGCGACACATCCCTGTGTCGCGCACAGCCCGTTTGAGAGAGGGCTGTTACTTGCCGATGCAAAATTCGGCGAAAATGTGATCGAGGATGTCGTCGGGGGTGGTCTGGCCGACGATATCGGCCAGGTGGTCGAGGGCGTCCTGGAGATCGACGGCGACGAGGTCGTAGGGCAAGCCATCGGCCAGACCGGCAGCGAGCCGTTCGGCGGCGGCGAGTGCCTTCTTGAGGGCCGCCAGTTGCCGGGCGTTGGGGCTGACGGTGCCGTCACCCGCGGCCCCGCGGGTGACGGTATCATAGATCGCCGTTTCCAGGTCGTCGATGCCGGCGCCGGTACGGGCGGACAGAGGCACCACCGGCAGGTCCGGGTAGCGGGCCTCAAGCTGGCGGCAGTTTTCGCGTTTGCCGATGTCCATCTTGTTGCAGACCAGGATGCACGATTTGTCGGCCAGCGAGTCGAGCAAGGCGGTATCGTCGTCGGTGGGCGGTTCGGAGCCGTCCAGGACCGCGAGTACGATGTCGGCCTCCGCCGCCTTCTGGCGGGCTCTCTGGATGCCGAGCGCTTCCACCGTTTCTTTGCTCTCCCGAATTCCCGCCGTGTCGACGATCCGCACGGGGATACCGCGGATGTCGAGATATTCCTCGATGATATCCCGGGTGGTACCCGGGATGGCGGTGACGATGGCTCGCTCCTCGCGCAGCAGGGCGTTGAGCAGGCTCGATTTGCCGACGTTGGGTCGGCCGACGATGACCGCCTTCACTCCGTCGCGGTAGATGGCAGTAGTGCGGGCCGCGGTCACCAGGTCGGCAAGCGGCGTCATAACCTCCCGCTGCAACCGTTCGGCAAGCTCGGCGGGAGCGGCGATCTCGGCGTCTTCGTCGGGAAAGTCGATGGCAACCTCCAGGATTGCACCCACCGATACCAGGGCCTGGCGGATGCGTTCCACTTCTTCCTGTAGGCCGCCGGCCAGTTGGCGGGCTGCCAGTTCCAGGCCGCGATCGGTCTTGGCGGTGAGCATGTCGAGGACCGCCTCGGCCCGGGTCAAGTCGATGCGACCGTTCAGGAAAGCCCGTTTCGTGAATTCGCCAGGTTCGGCAGGTCGGGCACCGGCCTCGAGAACCAGGTCGAGGATGCGGCGCAGGATGACGAAGGAACTGTGGCAGTGGATCTCGACCACGTCCTCGCGGGTGTAGGTGGCCGGCGCCCGCATGAAGACCGTCAGTACTTCGTCCAGCACGGTCTCGGTGGCTGGATCACGAATCCAGCCGTGGTGCAATTTGTGGCTCTCGAGTTCCGCCGTGGCCCGATGACTGGGAACGAAGATCCGCTCGAGGATGGCGCGGGCGTCGGGACCGCTGATGCGGATGACCCCGATCCCACCGGCGCCCGGTGGCGTGGCGATGGCGGCGATGGAGTCTTCGTGGAGGGGAAGCGGCATGGGGCTCCTGCTACCTGGCGTTAGCAGCGCGTTGCCGCCGGCGGCTGGGGCGGCGGCCGCGACCCGGCGGCGAAATGATGACCTTTTTGTAGAGACCGTCCCCTACCGAGCGGCTGCGGATGGCGGGGTCCTCCTGGATTGCCATGTGGACGATGCGGCGCTCGGCTGGGTTGAGGGGAGCGGTGGAGCGGGTGCGGCCGGTGGCCTTCACCTCCTCGGCCAGGCGGCGGGCCAGGGACTCAAGTTCCTGCTGGCGCTGGGCGCGGTATGTGCCGGCGTCGACGGTGACGGCGATCTTGCGACGGAATTGTTTGCTGAGCATTTTGCGCAGCAGGTACTGGATAGCGTCGATGCTCTCGCCGTTGGCGCCGATGATCGTGTCGATCTGGTCGCCGGTGATGCGGGCCGCAAGCGTACCCTCCTCATCCTCCACCGTTACCGTCGAAGGGCAGCCCATGGCATCGAGCAGGCCGGCGAGCAGACGCTGACAAGCGGCGGCCGGCGTTTCGTCTCCCAGGTCGGACGGGACGGAGGGCGTGCTGGCCTCGGTGACGCCCAGCGGGGCAGCGGGCGCAACCGGCGGCACGGTTTTCCGTCGGACGCGGATTTTGGCCTTTTTGAAGCAGATCCCGAAGAGACCGATCACTCCCGGGGAAAGGATTTCGATATCGAGTTCGTCACGCTCGCAATTGAGATCGGCACAGGCGGCCTTGATTGCCTCGTCCACCGATCTGGCAGCATAGGTCTGGGACTGGGGCATCTTGCGGTCCTCCCGTGGTATCAGCCCTGCTCTTCGGCCTGGATTTGACGGTTGATCATGTACTGCTGGGCGATGGACAGGAGGTTGTTGACGAGCCAGTACAGGACCAGGCCGGAGGCAAAGTTGAGAAACATGAAGGTGAAGATGATGGGCAGAAATTGCATCACCTTTTGCTGGGTCGGGTCGCCGGTGGAGGGGGTCATGCGCTGCTGCAGGTACATCGAGCCCCCCATCAGCAGGGTCAGCACTGGGATACCCCCCAGGTAGGGGATATCAATACCGATGGGCAGCCGGTCGGGAGCGGACAGGTCATTGATCCAGAGTATGAAGGGGGCGTGGCGTAATTCGATGGTCTGGAGCAGCACCTTGTAGAGGGCGAAGAACACTGGAATCTGCAGGAACATCGGCAGGCAGCCACTCAAGGGATTGACCTTATAGGTCTTGTAGAGTTGCATCATTTCCTGGTTGAGTCGCTCCCGGTCGTCAGCGTACTTCTCCCGCAGCTTGGCCATCTTCGGCTGCAGTTTCTGCATGGTCTTCATGGACTTCATCCCCTTTTGGGCGATGGGCCAGAAGAGGAGCTTGATCAGGATGGTTACCAGGATGATCGCCACCCCGTAGTTATGAACGTACCTGTAGAGGAAGTTGAGCAGGTGTAAGGTCGGTTTGGCTAGAAAATCCCAGAAGCCGAAGTTCACCGCCCGAGCAAGATCGGCGTCCGCCGCTTCCAGGGTGCGGATTTCCTTGGGGCCGGTGTAGGCGGCGAACTGGTACTGCTTGCTGGCGCCCGGGGCCAGGGTCACGGCCGGTACACCGATGCGGGTTCGGACTGTATCCGGACCCACGAGGCGGAATTCCACCGTCGGCGGTTCGGCGGTCCTGGGAATGACACCGCACAGGAAATACGGTCCCTCGTAAGCGGCCCACTGCAGGGGCCCGGTGAAGGTCTTTACCCCTTCTTCGAGATCCTTGGTCTTGATTTCGACGAGTTCGCCGTTCTGCAGGACGGCGGGGCCGGTAAAGAGGAAGCGGTTGGCCTCCTTGGAGAACGGCCGGTTGGTGAACAGGATGATCGGCGAGCCGACGACCGGCCCGGCGGAGCGGTTCACCACCTCCACCGTCATGTCGATCAGGTAGCGGTCGTCGTGAAAGGTGAGGGTGCGGACGATTTCGATGCCCGGCGTCAGGCTGCCGCGCATCACCAGCCGCGCCTCGCCGTTGGTGGTGGTCATCGTCTGGCGCTCGGCGGCGAGAAAGGGGCGGTGTAATGTGCTGCCGTCGTTCCAGAGGAGGGCCAGCGGCAGATCGCTGGGTGCCGAGGTGGTGACCAGTTCCTTGGGAGGCGAATCCTTGGCCACCGTTTCGCGGTAGTGGTGGAGCCGCAGGCTGACGAGTCCGCCGCCGTCCTCGGTGAACACGGCGGTGTAGAGGGCGGTTTCGACGGTGACCTTCCGGGCCGGCCGTTCTTCGACGACCGGTTTGGTGACCGGCGGCTTGGCGGCAACCGGGACCTCGGCGGTCGGGGCGCCGATCTCCGCCGGTGGAGTGGCGGATTCGGCGGCCGGTTGCGGTTGCGGCGCCGGTGCGGGGACCGGCATGAAGAGTTTCTGGTAGCCCACCAGGATGATGATGGACAGGATGATCGCTAGCAGGGCGCGTTTGGTTTCCATATGATGAATCTGGTGTCGTTTGTGGTGATGGCTGAGATGGTGTGCGGGTCGCTCTTCGGTCAACGGACGGGATCGTGACCGCCGGGATGGAAGGGGTGGCATTTGAGGATGCGCCGACCGGCGAGCAGGACTCCCCGCCAGACACCGTGCCGTTCGATTGCCTCGCGGGCGTACTGGGAACAGGTCGGCGTGAACCGACAGTGGGGCGGAAACAGGGGGGAGACGACCACCTGGTAGAAGCGGATGATGAATAGCAGGAGGCGGCGCATGATTCCAGGACCGCTACGGCTTGAGTCCCCGTTCTCCGCCGGTTACCGGTTACGGTGTTGGCTGTTGGTAGAGTCGTGCGGTCGCCGGTTCAGGGCGCGATGGACGGACTCCGTGAAGGCCGCCAGAGTCAGGGCCGTGAATTGACTTCGCACCGCGAAGACGATATCCAGCCCCGGCGTGTCTTCGTCTCCGGTGAGACCACGGCGCAACGCTTCCCGGTTGAGCCGGAAATACTCGCGGATGATCCTTTTGATCCGGTTGCGTCGGACCGCCTTTTTGACGCCGTGGACGCTGATCCCAAGTCGACAGTAATCACGTCCGTTGGGCATGAAGATGATGGTGAAGTGCTCGCCACGTACCCGTTTGCCGTGGCGATAGACGGCGTTGTATTCGGCGGTCTTGCGCAGGAGCGCCCACTTCGGCAGGCGGTATCGTCGTCGCATCGGCCGGGCGGCGAGCCACCGTCAGACGGCCAGTCTCTTGCGACCCTTGGCCCGGCGACGGTTGATGACCGCTCGGCCGTTCTTGGTTTTCATCCGGACGCGAAAGCCGTGGGTGCGGCTGCGTTTGGTGTTGCTTGGCTGGTAGGTTCTTTTCATGATCGCATCCCTTGGTTGGGTTGTTTGTCGCCGCCGGCGGCGGCCGACGCAGGCTGCATCGGGCGCTACGTAATAGTATCGGAAGCCAGCGGCCGAGGTGATGTCCATGGAGTTTGAAACGCACTAATCTACCCGAGGGGCCTGGTAAATGTCAACCGTGGATCGCGTTGGAAGGGATTTTTTCGCTTCCGGCCATGATCCTGCTGGCTATTTTGCCGGGCGCAACTGGGCTCGGCAAAAGGAAAACGTTGACGAACGCGCGTCGATTTTTTATTTTTCCCAATTCTTATGGAATTCGACGGGGGCCGTGATGGACACGGTCCCCCACTAGGGAGCCGAGGATGGCCCGCGACCACCGTGGTCCGGGGCAGCGCGTTGCGTCGGCGCCGGTACGGAGCCACGGGGCGGGAAAGCGGGGTTAGAGCATGTACTTTCAGGATATCATTGCGCGACTGAATCACTATTGGGCCGAGCAGGGCTGCGTAGTGCAGCAGCCCTATGACATGGAGGTCGGGGCCGGCACCTTTCATCCCGCCACCTTGCTCCGTTCCCTCGGACCGGAGCCGTGGCGCACCGCCTACGTTCAGCCGTCGCGTCGTCCCACCGACGGTCGCTACGGCGAAAATCCCAACCGCCTGCAGCATTATTACCAGTACCAAGTGATCCTGAAACCGTCACCACCCGACGTCCAGGACCTCTATCTCGCAAGCCTCGAGCAGTTCAACCTCGATCTCTTGGAGCACGATGTCCGTTTCGTCGAGGATGACTGGGAATCCCCGACCCTCGGGGCCAGCGGTCTGGGCTGGGAGGTGTGGCTTGACGGCATGGAGATCACCCAGTTCACCTACTTCCAGCAATGTGGCAGCCAGGATCTGCATCCGATCACCGTGGAGATCACCTACGGCCTTGAGCGGATCGCTATGTACCTGCAGGGCGTGAATAGCGTCTACGATATCCGCTGGAACGAGTCGGTCACCTACGGTCAGATTTTTCACCAGGCCGAGGTGGAGTTCTCCCGCTTCAATTTCGAGCTTGCCAACGTCGAGGTGTTGCTCGGCCTGTTCGACACCTTCGAGGCCGAGGCCCACAGGTTGCTCGAGGCGGACTGTATTCTGCCGGCCTATGACTATTGCCTCAAGTGTTCCCATACCTTCAATTTGCTGGATGCCAGAAAGGCGATCAGCGTGGCGGAACGAACCCGCTATATCGGCAGGATCAGGAATATTGCCCGCAAGGTGGCGACGCGCTATGTCGCCCAACGGCAGGAGATGGGATTTCCGCTGTTGAAGGAGGGATAATGGCGGAAGTGCATGGGAATCGAACCCACCCACCAGGCTGTCAACCCGGTGCACCGGATTTGAAGTCCGGGAGGGCCACCAGGCCCTTTCCACTTCCGCATTCAGGATAGCAGTCCGTTGAGAAACGGGCTGGGTGCGGCACGTGAAGATGTGTCGCTGCTCCGTTAGGATACCGGCGAACCGTCGAGCTGACAAGAATTTTCTGCCCGGAGCCGGGCGAGACTGGTCGGCGGCGAGGAAGCAAGATGAGGTGACGCATGCAGTGTGAGAGATTGGTGCGGCTGGTGAAGTCGTGGTACTTGCAGGTCAAGGATGAGGCCTTGGCCCCGGCCCGAATGGTCGATTTCATGGAAAAGCACATCGCCGAGTGTCCCGTCTGCCTAGTGGACGACGAGGTCCGGGCCGAAGTCAACCGCATAACCCGGATCATCCTGCCGCCGTCCAAGATGCCCAAGGTCAAACAGGAGGAGGCGGCGGCCAAAGCGGCCGCAGCCGCCGCCCAGGAGGCGGCCGCAGTCGATGTCGATCTGAACGGCGATCTGGACGAGGATTTGGACGACGATTTGTGACGCCTTTGCAGGAGAAGGCCGTTTTTCTCCTTCCCCCTCTGTCCGGATTATTCCTTTTTGTTCTGCAATGTCACGCCTGCACGGGGCGATCCCCTTCCTTTTTTCCCCTTCCCCTCTCCCCCTTTCCGTCTACCACGTCCAGTCTGTGTAGGGGCTGTTCTGGGCACGTCGACGTGTGCCGCCCAAAAAGAAAGGGAAGGGTTGCTCGCTGCACGACCCTTCCCTTCCTCGAAGGAGAACATGTTGCTTTTATGGATACCACGAAAAAAAGTCATTGAAAATATGGCAAATTGTCGCACTCGGGCGGGTTATTCGGGATCGACGGTGGCGCCGTTGCACCATGCGGTGGTGAGGAATTTTTCCACCACCGCCGGATCGAACAAGGTGCCGGCCTGCTCGCGGATATAGGCGCAGGCCTTTTCCGGCGGCCAGGCGGCGTGGTACCGCCGTTGGTTGACCAGCGCGTCGTAGGTGTCCACCACTGCGAAGATTCGGGCCGGCAGGGGGATCTGTTCCCCTTTGAGTTTGCGGGGATAGCCGCTGCCGTCCCAGTGTTCGTGATGGCAGTAGGGGATATCGATGGCCGGTTGCAGGTAGGGAATCGGCGCTAGCATTTCGAAGGCGTACACCGGGTGTTGCTCCATGATCCTCCGCTCCTCCGGAGTGAGCGGCCCCTCTTTCATGAGGATGGAATCGGGAATCGCCATCTTGCCGATATCGTGCAGCAGGGCGCCGCGGGTGACATGGACGAGTTTTTCTCCTTCGATGCCAAACTCCTGGGCCAGCTTGCGGGTCATGGTGGCGACCCGTTCCGTGTGGCCCGACGTTTCACGATCACGGAGTTCCAGAGCCCGCCCCCAACCCTCGATGGTGGTGTCGTAGGCGATGACCAGTTCGGCATGGGCGCGTTGGAGTTCGTTGAACAGGGTGGCGTTTTCGATGGCGATGGCGGCGCGGCCGGCCAGGGATTCCAGGTACTCGCGCCATTCTGGATCGGGATCGAAGGGATTGCGGTGGTAGATCTCGAGCACCCCCTGGATCTCGCCCTTGGCCACCAGGGGTTGGGCGCAGTAGGCTACGAATTTTTCTTTGGAGAGGAGTTCCGGTCGTTGCCAGCAGGGCTGCTCTTTGAGCAGTCGCGGCAGATGGATCAGACGTCGTTCCATGGCGGCGCGGCCGGCGCAGCCTGTGCCGAGCCGTTGGCGCGTCCCCTCGATTCCCTTGGTGAAGAAGCCCTTGCCGGCGGCGTATTCCAGGGTCTGGGTATGGCGGTCGAAAAGCAGGACCGCGGCGGCGTCGATGTCGAGATGGGAGACGAGCTGATCGAGAAAGACGTTCAGGGTGACCTGCAGATCGAGGCTCGCCGAGATGATCATGTCGATGGAGTGGAGGCTGGTGAGATAATGGAGGCGGGCTGCGGCCCGCTGTTCCGCCGTGCTGCGACGCTCGACTTCTTCGGCAAGTTGACGATTGCGTTGTTCCAGAACTTGTTGTTGTTCGTGCACCTGGCGCAAGGAGTCCAGCGTGAGGCGGGTGATGAGCCAGACGAAGAGGGAGCCGCCGAGAAAGATGCAACCGACGAGGAGCTCCAGCGGGAAGGCTATCCTGCGCCACACCAGGCCCACGAAAGTCAGGTAGCCTATCAAGAAAAAGGCCATGAGGGCGCCGATTAAGAACCATTTGGAGCGCAGGGCGGTTGGAATGTGGAGGCGTTGGCGGAGACTGTGGGCGAGGGCGGTGGCGAGAAGCCCCACTCCCAGGAGGACGAGAAAGGAAACGACGAGACGGTCAGACATCGGAGGTGGGGGAATGGGCGGATTGGGGTTGCTGGGTGGTGGGCTCGGCAACTCTTTGGCCGTAGAGGCGAACGGTATTTTCGTAGATGGTCATGGCGATCTCTTCCACGGGCAAGCCCTTGATGGAGGCGATGGCCGCGAGGGCCGAGCCGATGTTGGCCGGCTCGTTACGGGCGCCGGGGCTTGGTCCCAGCACCGGGCTGTCGGTTTCGAGGAGCAGGCAGGAGCACGGCAACCCCTTGACCAGTT
>CAYRGZ010000121.1:0-8723 GCA_964423785.1 uncultured Desulfobulbia bacterium | reverse complement strand
AGGTCGAAGCCGGTATCCTCACCCTGCTCGGAATACAGGCTCTCGACGCTGAATCCTCCTTTCAGCTTGTACTCCATCCGCACCCGACCGCCCTGCTGCTCGCCGAACTCGTAGGAATACCCGAGCAGAAGGTTGCGAGTCAGGTACTTGTCCACCGCCACTCCCTGGCCGCCGTCCGCGTCGTCGCTGGTATAGAAGCTGAACGAATCCACCAGGGCCTCATAGCCGGCGATATCGGCAAATCGGCCGAGCACCGAGCTGCCGAGCAGGCTGGCGAGGGCCGCCGCCTGATAGGTCTCGCGCTGCTCATCGGTGAGGGCGGCAAAGGGTTTGCCGAAGATGATGGTCGCCTTGATGTCCTCTTCGGTCATCCACGGATCGCTTTCCAGGATGATGTCCGGCTCGTGAATGGTGCCGCCGGCATAGGCAACGATGGTGACACCGGGCAGCCGGCATTCCGCCTGGGCCGACAAATCGGGATCAAAGGAGGTCTTGCCGGCCAGGAGCAATTCCCCTTGCCGGATTTCGAACTGCCGCCGGTGGACAGTGTAGGAGCCGCCGGTGATTCGTAACCGGCCATCGTACCGATGGCGCCCGTTCTCGAACTGCACCTGCAGCCAACCCGCAAGGTCCAGGGTCAGATCACCGGCCACGAACCGCAAGCCCTCTTCCGGCAATTCGAGCCGGCAATCGAGGTCCACCGGCAGATCCGCCTTGGCCGCCGGTTGCGGTCCACCGGCCTCGTCCCGGGCCTCGTACACCGCCACCTCGCCGCCGGCCGGCGCCGTATCGCCCGCCAGTTGCCGCAAAACAGCGTCGGACGGCATGATGGTGCCGCTGATCCGTGGCCGCCCGCATGTCCCCCCAAGGGAGAGATCGAGACGGGCCCGTCCCTGGTACCGGGACTGGAACACGTAACCAATATCGGCGGCGCGCAGATCGAGGTCGAGTCGGCATGGCGGGATGATGCGTCCCTCGATCTCGAAATCCCCGGAGGTGGTCTGCACACGTCCCTCGGAAATCCGCCAGCCGCCGTCTTCCATGACGAACCGTCCTCGGCCGCCGGTGATCGTCACACCGATGGCGGCAATCCGGCAGTCGGTCTCCGAGACTGCAATCTCGCCACCGAACCCGCCACGGCCGTCGGTCTCGACCGTGGCCTCGAGCGCGCCGCCGCCACAGTATTGCCGTGCCGCCGGCCACGGCAGCAGATCGAGGGAGAGGTCATCGATCGACACCGATCCCTCGAAATCGCGCCAGGAGCGCGGCAGCGTCGTTCCCAGATGCCGGCCGGAAAAAGTGGCCAGCCGGCGATTCGCCAGTTCCACCATCCCCTCGATCCGGATGCCGGTGGAATCACGCCGGCCGTGACCGACGATCACCACCTGCCTCTGCCCGTACAGACCCTCGACTTGGGCGTCAAAGGCCGCCTCGATGGCCGGGGGGCGACCGGCGAGGTGGACGCGCAGCAGGGTTTGCGGCCTGGTCAACGGCAAGGGCAAGAGCTGCCCGCCGGACACCTCGATGTCTGCGGTCAGCATACCTTCCTCGTTCACGGCGCCAATGGCGGTCACCGTGGTATCGCCGGCCGCGACCACGAAATCGGTAAAGCGCACCGTTCCGGCGTCCAGGGCGATGCGGGCCTGACCGGTAGAAATCCAACGTCGGCCGGCGACGGTGAACTGCACCCGGGCAAGCGTCCAACCGTCGGTCGCTGGCTGCAGGGCGAGTTCCGGCTCCTCAAGTTCCGCGCCGGCCACGGTGAGCCGCCTAGCGGCGGCGACCACAGCCAAGGTACGCGGCTGGCGCAGATCATCCATGACCACCGAGCCCTCGATCGTCTCGCCCTCCAAGCCGCGGCCGGCAAGGCGGTCGGCCTGGAAACTCCCTGCCAGACGCAAATGCCGGTAGGGACCATCGACGCTGCCGTGGAAGGCGAGAAGACCGTCAAAGCCGGGCACAATCGTGCCAGCCGGCAGGCCGGTGATCGAGACCTCGAGCGCCAGCCGCTGGTTGTCGGCCGTTCCCTCCAGATGGACAGTGCCGAAATCCCCCTCGATCACTCCATCATGCAGGACGACACCATCGTCCCCTAACGTGAACGCCGTCGTGAAACCGGAGAACTTCCGACCCGAGACCACGAACGCATCGAGTTTCAGGAGCCCCTGGCACCGACCGGCCCGGTTACGGACAGTAACGGTGCCGGCCAGATCCTCCGGCACCTCGACATCGGCAGATAGAAAGGCGGCGAGATCGGCCTGCTCGATGCGGGCCTCGACAGACCAGTCGTCCGACGTGGCGAACTCCCCCCGGCCGGCACGCAACCGCCCGAAGGGCAACGCGAGTTCCACATCCCGCACGGCGAGCCGTCCGTCCGTCCAGGAAAACCGGCCGCCCCCGGTGACAGCCATGCCGGCCACCATGCCACCGCGGATCGTGAGACTGCCCCGTATCGTCCCCGCCCGCCGATACCGGAAAAAGACCTTCCCATCGAGATCGACCATTGCCGGCCATACCGCCGGCAAGGCCTCTTCCTCCACCATGTCTTTCAGTCCCCGCCGCAGACGGTGAAGGCCATCGGTATCGAGACCATGGAAGGCGACCCACCCCTCCCAGGTCGGCTGACCGAAGGCGAGCCCGGCCACCGTGCCCTCCACCTCGACCTTGGTGCCGGCCACCGTGCCGTCATACCCCAGCGCGAACCGTGACCATAACGATTCGCCCGGCCGGCCGGTGCTGGTCGCAGCCCGTAAACTGGGGGAGGGCGCCGTCGCCACACTCCCCCGGCCGGCCAGGGATAGGCGGACGGGCACCCCGAAGTCCGCCGGTATCATCGCCGGACTGTGCCACTGGAGCCGCAGTTGCCGCCGAAGATCGGTGTGGCCGTCGATGACCACGGTCGAGGAACCGGCAGCCAGCGCCAGGCCAACGACCTGTACCCCTCGATCGCCCCGCACCTGCATCCGCTGTAGGCGAACGGTGGCCGATCGATCTTGCCAGCGAAGAACGCCTTTGTCGATGCCGCACCAAGCCTGCCAGGTGTCCATACCCGGCAGGGCGGAGAATCCTCCCCGGCCCTCGGCATCCACCGTCACCAGAGGATCGTCTCCCGGTCGAGGCCGGACCGTGAAATCACGGATCACGAACCGATCGACCCGGCCGAGCACCGGCAGGCCCCCCCCGGTAGCGCTACCGGCGCCGATGTCACCGATTAACGATGACGCCGCCAGATCGACACCAACGACCTCCACCACCGGCAGGTGTATGAGGCCGATCCCGAGGGCCAGTGCATCGAAACTGCAAAAAACTTTCGCGATCGTCATGACGGGTCGGCCACCGGCCGTCACCCTCACCTGCCGCAGGATAAGGCCGGAGGCGAAATCGCCCTCCACCCCGCCGACCTCCACCCGTCCATCGGCGAATACTGCTGCCAGACGTCCCGTGCACCAGTGCACCGCCCAGCGGGCCACGGCCGGCGACCGCACGAGAATCTGGCCCGCCACCGCCACTGCGACGAGCAACCCAATGCAACCCGCCAACAGCAGACGGGTGGTCTTGCGCACCATGAGTATCGTAACCCCTCCTGAATTTACGCCAACGGTTCTCCCATGCCTTTTACCCCCACCGCCAGACTTGTCAACCGAACACGTACCCGCCGACGTGGTCGAGCCCCTTTCGGAAGGATGTATTGCCGGACACAGCCGGCTGCCGACCGAGGATTTATCTCCGCCGCCGCCACTTATTCCTTGACAAAACGAGAGGCTGTCTGCTATTGAGAGCTGAGCGAAAAACTGATTGGCCATTCATTTCGGCCCGCGGCCTCGGCCGCCCGTTCGACGAGGAAGGAGAAATGAGAGAACAAGGTGCGAAAACGATGAAAAACAGCAAGAAACTCCACGGTGTTGTCCTGTTTGCGTCCGCCCTGCTTCTGGGGGTGTGCCTCGGGCTGGCCGCCCCGGCTGCCGCCCTCGATGTCCAACTGCAGCCCACCGACTGCGTCAAGTGCCATCAGGACGAGCCCGCCTGGATCAACGCGAACGGCGGCAAGCACAAGACCGAAATCACCTGCCTGGACTGCCACGTCGAACACCTGCCCTGGGGTACCGACACCATCCCGAAGTGTTCCCGCTGCCACGATCCTGGTGACCAGAAGCACTTCACCCTGGAAAACTGCCTCGGTTGCCACACCAACCCGCACATGCCCATCGCCTCCCTCAAGCTCCTTCCCGATGCCAAGACGCAGTGCGGCACCTGCCATGAGCAGGAACTGGCATGGATCGAGCAGAATCCCAGCAAGCACGCCGAAAAATCCTGTGTCTTCTGCCACTGGGCGCACGGCAAGATTCCGAACTGCTCCAAGTGCCACGAGCCGCACCTTGCCGGCCAAACCATGGAGAACTGCCTCTCCTGCCACCGGAACCCGCACAAACCGCTGAACATTCTGCCGCCGGAGGACACCCCGGTGGCGTACTGCGGCGCCTGCCACGACGAAATTGCCGCCAAGCTGGTCAAGATGACCTACAAGCATGGCAAGTTGCTCTGCGTCTACTGCCACAAGGGGCAACACCCGACGGTGCCCAAGTGCCAGGACTGCCACGGCGAGCCGCATGGCGCCGGCATCCTGAAGGGTCGCGAGTGTCTCGATTGCCACCGCGATCCGCACGATCTGCTGCGCTGACGTCGGGGCAGAAGCGTTGCTATTACCCAAAGAGAAATACGGTTCCGGCCGATTGAACCAACCGATTTTGGAGTCATCAGAGGAGGAGAAAGGATGTCGTCCACACGTCTCATGATCGTGGCCGCCGCGTGTCTGGCGCTGCTGTTCGCCGCCGGTATGGCGTCCGCCCAGGACAACTCGGAAAGCCTGTACAACATCCAGCCCCGTGAGCTGACCATCGCCGACTGCGGTGGGTGCCACAAAAACCACTTCAACTGGTTGAAGAGCAACGGCGGCCGGCATCAGACCGTACCGTGCTGGGACTGCCACGAGCAGTTCCACATGTACAATCCGCTCAAGAAGAACTATGCGGCCATCATGCCCAAGTGCAGCCAGTGTCACGACTATCCGCACGGCAACGACCCGGCGGTGGCCTACGACAAGTGCCTCGGGTGCCACAAGAACCCGCATCAGCCGGTGGCATCCCTGCCGGATCCGGCCGCGCTCTATCCGCGCTGCACCATCTGCCACGCCGACATCGCCAAGATGCTGGCCGACAAGCCGAGCAAGCACACCCAGCGCAAGTGTTCGGATTGCCACTCTCAGGTCCACGGTCGCATCCCGAAATGTTTCGAGTGTCACGAGAACCACAGCCCGCTGATGGCCAACCTGCAGACCGCCGATTGTCTGCAGTGCCATCCGGTCCACACGCCGCTGGAGATCTCCTACCCGACCAGTCAGCCGAAGGAGCTGTGCGCCGGCTGTCATGAAGACATCTACAACACCTTGAAGGCGAGCACCGCCAAACACACCAACCTGACCTGCGCCAAGTGTCACCCGACCCACGGCGAGATTCCGCGTTGCCAACGGTGCCACGGCGAAGCGCCGCACAATCCGGAACTGCACAAGAAGTTCCCGGACTGCCTGACCTGTCACGTCAACCCGCACGACCTGCAGATCTAGCATAAGCCGGCAACCATGAAGCCAACGGCGGGCCAATATCCTGGCGGGATATTGGCCCGTTTTCGTTTCCCAGGATTTGATGGAATCGTAAAAACTACGATTCCATCGAGTTCACGCTGTGTAACCCTTTGAATTATCGTGTCAGGCCTGCACCGACTGCGACTTTTTACGAGACCATCGGGATTTCGACGACTTCCAATTCCAAGGAGACGTGAGACGATGCAGACGCAAGAAGAACTGCACCAGCTCTACGAACGGTTCGCCATCGGGCGGCAGCATGCCGACCATTTCGGATGCATCCAGGAGATCGTCCGCCGCAAGCAAAGCCACCCGGAAGGCTCCTCCGAACACCGGTTCTGGCAGGAGGCCCAGGACAGGATCTACGCCCTGGTGGAAAACGAGATCCGGAACAACCCCGGGCCACCGGCCCAGCCCGTCTCCTTCGGCACCTCGGGCTGGCGCGGCATCCTCGGCCGGGACCTGTTTTGCCGTTCGGTGGCCCAGGTGACCTGGGCGATCGTCACCATGTACCAGGACATGGACGATCTCGACCCGGCCCTGCGCCAGGCTCTTGGCGTGTCGACCCTCGCCGAGGCGCAGCGCCGCGGCTGCATCGTGGGACACGACAACCGCTTCGGCGGCCCGATTCTGGCCCAGACGGTCACCGATGTCCTCACCGGTGCCGGATTCACCGTCCATTACGCCGGCGAGGCCACCACCGGCAGCCTGTCGGCGGCCATGCTCGAACTGGAGGCCGCCTTTTCCATCAACCTGACCCCCAGCCACAATCCTTTGCAGTACGGCGGCTTCAAGTACAATGCCGCAGACGCCGGCCCCGCCCCTGCAGTGATCACCGCCGAGATCGGCCGCCGTGCCCAGGCGATCATGGCTGCCAACGAAAACGTCCCCTCGACCGGCAATCCGGAACTGGTGCGACAGATCGACGCTCTCGCCCTCTGGCAACGATTGGTGCGTTCCAACCGGGACAAACACGGCCTCGATTACGACGCCATCATCGATGGCTTCTTCCAGCGAGACGATATTGCGGTGGCCATCGACTGCGTACACGGTTCGAGTCGTGTCCATCTGGCCGGCCTGTTCAAGAACCGCTCCTCCGACCGGCTCATCATGCTACGCCACACCGCCGATCCCACCTTCGGCGGTATCGCTCCCGAGCCGTCCTCCACCAACCTTGCCGGCGTGGTCGCCACCCTCGCCGACCGGCCGGAGCGGCTCAAGATCGGCGCCATCATCGACCCCGATGCCGACCGCATCCGGTTCACCGACGGCGAGCAGGAAATCGGCATGAACCAGTTCGGCGCCCTGGCCTATCACTACCTGCACACCACCAAGGGAAAACAAGGCATGGTGGCCAAGACCGTAGCCACCAGCAATTTCGCCAACGCCATCGCCGCCGCCTTCGGTGAGGAGGTCTTCGAACCGCGGGTGGGTTTCAAGGAGTTCAAGCCGGTCATCGGCAAGGCGCTGGTCTGCTTCGAGGAATCAGACGGCATCTCGGTGATCGGTCACACGCCGGAAAAGGATGCCTACATCGGCCTGCTGTTGGCCCTGGACATGGTGATGACCCGCAACCAGAACCTCGGCGACTACCTGGCCGAGATCGAGGCGGAGTTCGGCCGCTTCTATCCGGCCAGGGATGGAATCGCGGTGCGGATGACAGGAGAGGAATTGCGGGCGGCGCTGGCCGCCACCCTGGATCGCCTGCAGCCCGGCCAGCGTCTGCCGGTGGGCAAGGGAGAAAAAGAGATCAGCCAATGCATCACCATCGACGGCCACAAAATACTCTTTGCCGATGGCAGTTGGCTGATGATCCGACCGTCGGGCACCGAGCCCAAGGTCCGTTTCTACGTCGAAGGACGATCCGAGGAGGACAAGAACGATCTGTTCGCTGCGGCGCAACGGCTCCTTGGCGAATGTGGCGTCCTCGACGACCGCCCAGCCGCCTGAGCGCCACGACCTTGTAAAAATCAGCCCTCTGTGTCCTTTTCTGCCGCCTCGATACAGGCCTGCAACCGTTCCACCAATCGGCCGATCTCCGGCTTGGTGATCTGGTCGTCGGCCCCCACCTCGAGGCCCTTGCGCCGCAAGGCCTCGTTGATCATGGACGAAAAGAGGATGACCGGCAGCTTCCGCAGGGCCGGGTCCTGCTTGATAGAGGCACAGAGGTGATGGCCGTCCATGCGCGGCATCTCGATATCGGAAATGACGGCGGCGATGGGACCGTCGGATGTCTGGCCATCGCGGTAGCGCTCCAGGTAGTTCCAGGTCTCCTGGCCGTCGTGAAAGGGGAGCACTGTGTACCCCGCCTGTTCGAGGTTCTTCTGTATCGAACGGAGAATCATGCCGGAATCGTCGGCAATGACGATGGTCTTACCCTCCGTTCGGGGGTTAGGTGTCGACGCCTCGGCGGGGATAGCCATGCGCACCGAGGGGTCGATCTCGGCGACGATATGCTCGAAATCGACCATCTGAATCATGGCACCGTCTAAAAGACAGATGCCCGTAATCGACTGGCACTGGGCAATGATGGGCGGTGGCGCCTTGACGTCGGACCAAGACACCCGATACACCTTGTCCACCCCGTGGGTGATAAACCCAAAATCCTTGCCATAGATTTCAGTGACGATCACCGTCCAGCGCCGGCGAACCTCCTCGTCCAGTACCGGTTCGTAGCCGAACCAATCCGCCAGGTCCACCAAGGTGATGGTGCGGCCGCGAAGGAGAAACACCCCCTTGACGCAGGAATGCCCACCCGGCACCGCGGTGATCGTCTCCGGCATGGCAACCAGTTCCTTCACCTTGCCGGCATTGATACCATAGCTGTTCTGGATCCGCTTGTCCCCTTCCCGGTAGCAGAGGGAAAAGGCGATGACCTCCAGCTCGTTGGTGCCGGATTCCAAGAGGATCTTGGTACGGGTGGTGGTATCCGAGGTCGCCATGGTCGTAACTCCAATGCCAAAAGTTGTCGTCACGGCCCCCTCTTCCGAAGCAATCGGACGAGGAGACTGCGGAAACATACCACTCTAACAGTCCGTCGAAAAAGCCATCCCTGGCTTTTTCGACCACGGTTGGCCAGAACCGA
>CAYRGZ010000120.1:0-8754 GCA_964423785.1 uncultured Desulfobulbia bacterium | reverse complement strand
CGGCCGGACGGTGCGTTTCGAACTGCAACTCGACCGGCGGGAGGGGGCCCGATGAGCCGGCGCGAACGTTTTTCGGGTGATCCAGAGGGAATGGATGCCGTGTCCGGTGTTCCCCGCGTTGGGCAGGTGGCAAGTCATGACCAGGTATGAACGTTTTTCGGGTGATCCAGAGGGAACGGATGCCGTGTCCGGTGTTCCCCGCACTCGGCAGGAAGCAAGCAATGACCAGGTATGAACGAAGAATTGTCATCCTGGGAACCGGTGCCGTGCTGCTTTTTGCGGTGGTCCGTTTCGCCGTCTTTCCCCTGCTCGATGGTCAACGTATCCTGGCCCGGCGGGTGGCGGCCGGCGAGCAGGCCCTTGCCCGTTTGCGCACCCTGGCGGCCGAGTACCGGGATCTTGCGGCCGCCGCCCCCGATCCCGCGGCGGTCCTTGCTGAACGGCAGGCCGATTTCTCCCTGCTTTCTTTTTTGGAAGACAAGGCGCAGGCCGCCGGTATCCGCGACCGCATCGCCGGCATGAAGCCGGCCCCCCTGGACGACGCGAACGGCTACCGCGGCACCGTGGTCAGCCTGCGGCTCGAAGGGTTGCGGCTGGCCGATCTGGTCCGGTTTCTGGAACTTACCGAGCGGCCGGAGGAGGCGGTGTATGTCCGGCGGCTCGCGGTCCGGCGGCGTGACGAGGCGGGCGGACTCCTCGACGTCCGGTGCGAGATCGTTGCCATTGAGGGACGGGAGTGAAGCGCTCCTGGTTGGCATACGGACTTTTTTTCTTGTTCCTGGTGGCGGTGAGTCTCGTGGCGCGTTTTCCGGCCGCCGACCTGGCCCGTATCCTGGAGGCGGAAACCGCCCGCCGGACCGGCGGCCGTGTTTCCCTTGCCGTGGGCGACAGCGGCTACGGCTGGCCGTTCGCCCTCGTCTGCCGGCGGGTGACGGTGTTCGTGGCCGGCCGGCCGGTGACCACCATTGAGCGGCTGCGCTGCGCGCTCGCATCACCGGCGCCGGTGGTACACGCGAGTGCCGACCTGCTCGGCGGCAGCCTGGAGGCGCTGATCGATGTCCGGCGGGGGAAGATCGACGCCTCCTGGCGGGGGATCGATTGCGGTCGCCTGTCGGATCGGATAGGAGGGAAGAGTGACGGTCGCCTGAGCCTCACCGTCGCTGGACAGGGCAACCCCGCCGATGGTACCCTGGTGGTTACGGTGATCGGCGGCCGCTTGCGGCCGAAGGGTACCGTGCTCGCCGATATCGAACTCGATGTCGGGGATGTCACCGTGCGGGCGCATCTTGTCGGCAATGAGCTTCGCCTTGAGGAGGCCCGCTGGCAGGGACGGTCGGTTTCCGGCCGTATCGAGGGAACCGTTGCAACGGTCTGGCCCCTGGCCGATTCCATTTTGCGCCTGCACGGCCGGCTCACCGTGCATCCCGAGCTGTTCGCCGCCCTGCAGCGTGCCGACGCCGTACCGGTCGGGGCCGGGGACCGGCTCGATTTCCGGTTGACCGGCACGGTGGCCGATTGGCAGGTCCGGTTGGGGGGAGGAAGTTGATGGAACGTCTGGTGCGCATGGTGATCTTCGGTACCGGGTTGGCGGCGGTGGCCTGGTTCGGAGTCGGTCTCGCCTACCGGCTGCTGCTCGGGGCCTACCCCTTGCCCCTCGATACCGGCACGGTACCGGCGGTCGCTCGGTCGTCGGCTGCGGTCCAGAGCACCGAGGTGCGTGATTACGGGTTCATCGGCCGGCGCAACATCTTCCAGCCGCCCGGCGCAGCAACGCCGGCTAAGCCGGCCGTGGCGCCGCCGCGCGATCTCGGCTTGCGCCTGCTCGGCACGGTGAAGGGCTCCGACCCGGCCTCTTCGCGGGCCATCATCCTCGACGAGAAGAAAAAACAGCAGGGGCTCTATGGGATCGGCGACCGGATCGGCGGGGCGGTGCTCGAAAAGATTTTGGCCGGCAAGGTGTTGGTGCGCGTCGGCGGTCGTCTGGTGGAACTGACCGTCGAAGCGACGACCGGCAAGACGACCGCGGCGGTGCCGTCTGCCGAGCCGTCGCCGGTGCCCGCCGGTGCCGAGGTGATTTCGGTGAGTCGGCATCGGGTCAACAACGCCATCCGGGCCGCCGGCCGTATCCTGAAGTCTATCGAGGTGACCCCGTACGAGGTGGACGGCGAGCAGAAGGGGTTTCGGGTTAACCGGCTCAAGGTCGGTTCGTTCTTGCACCAGATGGGACTGCGCAACCGAGATGTGGTGATGGCGGTCAACGGCGAACCGCTCACCAGCATGGAGGCGGCGGTGCGCTTGTTTGAGAAGTACCGGGACAGCGACGAGGCCACGGTCACCATCCTGCGTCGCGGCGAGAAGAAGGAGATACACTACCGCATCCGGCGGTGAACCGGAGGTAACTGATCTCGGGGCACCCCTCACGTATGCCGGAGCCGCGACCGTGCAGGCTGGGTATGTGGTTACAGGGTGCCCCAGATGCAAGGAAGAAGCCCGCGCAGCGTACTGGGAGCTACGTAAGCGGGCTGATGACGCCGCAGGTGGTGAGCGAAGCGAATGACCGGATGGGGTGCCCTGTGACCCACATACAACCGGAGTGGACGAGAGGAGGAAACGAGGGTGACAAGGAGAGCTGCGAGAATCCTGTGGCTGCTGCTGCTGGTGCTGCTGGTCGGACCCGGCGGTCGGGCGGCGGCCGCCACCGCCGCGGCGCCGGCCGCCGGCCGCCTGGCCATCGACTTCAACGATGTCGATATCCGCGTCTTCATCAAGTACATCAGCCAGCTCACCGGCAAGAATTTCGTGGTGGACAAAGATGTCAAGGGCACGATCACCGTCATCTCCGCCACCCCGGTGTCGGCGGCGGATGCCTACCAGGTGTTCGAGTCGGTCCTCGACGTGCACGGATTCGCCGCCGTACCGGCTGGCGAGGTAATCAAGATAGTGCCCAAGGCCGGCGCCCGGACCCGCAGTATCGCGGTGCGGACCGATACGGCCGGTGCGGCCGGCGACCGGCTGGTCACCCAGCTCGTTCGCCTGCAGTACAGTGATCCCGAGGCGATCCGCAAGCTCCTCGCCCCCCTGGTGCCGAAGAACGCGGTCCTCACCGCCTATCGGCCCGCCGGACTGCTCATCATCACCGACGCGGCGGCCAACGTCGATCGGCTGGTGGAAATCGTCCGCGAGGTGGATGTGCCGGACACCGACCGGCAACTGTCCATCCTGCCGCTCAAGAACGCCGGCGCCGGCGCCGTGGCCCGTACCCTGCAGCGGGTGTTCGCAGCCGGGGGCGGCGGGAACGCCAAGCAGCCGGCCCGGCCGGCCGGCCAGGTAAGCATCGTGCCTTACGAGCAGACCAACATGCTCATCGTCCTGGCCTCCAAGGCCGATACCGCCGCCATCCGAGACCTGGTCGCCAAGCTCGATGCGCCGCCGCCCACCGACCAGGGAAACATCCACGTCTATTATCTCCAGTACGCCAACGCCGAGGACCTGGCCAAGGTGCTCACCAGCCTGCCGGGTACCGGCGCGGGCAAGGCCGCGCCGGGCAAGGTCCAGACCTTTGCCCGCGATGTGCGCATCGTGGCCGACAAGGCCACCAACTCGCTGGTGATCACCGCCGATCCAAGCGACTATCAGATGCTGGAAGCGGTGATTCGCGATCTCGACATCCCGCGCCGCATGGTCTACATCGAGGCGCTCATCATGGAGGTCAACGTCGAGCGGGACTTCACCCTCGGCGTCGAGTGGCTCGGCGCCGGCAAAACCGATGTGGGTGAGCGGGCCGGCGGCCTGTTCGGCGGCTTCTCCGGCACCCAGAACGCCGCCACCGGCGGCGCCTACGACCTGTTGGGTGGTCTGTCCCAGCTCACCGATACCACCGGCGCCATCGTCAAACAGTCGCTTTTGCCGCCCGGCTTTGCCATGGGTATCTACACCGAGGGCATCACCGTCACCGACGGCACGACCACCGTCGTTTTTCCCAGTCTCGGGGCCCTGCTCCAGGCGTACAGGCAGGACTCCGACGTTCACATCCTCTCCACGCCGCAGATCCTCACCACGGACAACGAGGAGGCCCGCATCCAGGTGGGCGAGAACGTTCCCTACCTCACTAAGGAGGCCAGGGGAGACCAGAACTACGAGACCTACGAGTACCGTGACGTCGGCGTTACCCTGAAGATCACCCCGCAGATCAACCAGGACGGGCTCGTGCGGCTCAAGATCTTCCAGGAGGTCATCAAGTTGAAGGGCAACGTCGATACTTTCCGGCCGGCGACCCTGAAGCGGGTGGCCGAAACCACGGTGATCGTCAAGGACGGCAACACGGTGGTCATCGGCGGCATCATCGGCGACGATTCAACATCAAGCAATTTCAAAGTGCCGCTGCTCGGCGATTTGCCGGTCCTGGGCCGGTTGTTCTCGTACTCCGTGCAGCGGGGTAACCGGACCAATCTTTTCGTCTTCATCACGCCGCGGGTGATCGGCGACCCGGCCCAGGCCGGCGCCACCGCCGGCCCGACGGCCCACGCCGGCGCCGGTGCTCCCTTGAGCGTCGCCGCCCGTCTCGTCGCCCTGGGCTACGACAACCTGGTGCGCGGTGACTATGCCACCGCCGAATCGTATTACCGCAAGGCCCTGCTCCTCGAACCCGACAATCCGTACGCACTGCTCAATCTGGGTGTCATCGCCCAGCGTACCGGCCGACGCGAGGAGGCCGCCGACCTGTATCGCCGGGTGATTTTTCAAAATGCCTCCCAGCCCGCTGTGGTCAGTACGGCGCCGGACCAGGTCGGCCGGAGTCTCGCGGACATCGCCCGCGCCAACCTGGCAGAACTGCTCGATGGCAATCCCGCCGCCTCCGGCATGAACCAGGAAGGCCCGCGGCCGGCCGCTGCGGACAACGGTCATGAGTGAACGGATCGGTGCCATTCTCGAACGACGGGTCGACCTTTCCCGGTCGGCGCTGGAAGAGGCCCTGGCCCGCCAGCGACAGCGGGGTGGCCGGTTGGGCGAAATCCTGATCGAACGCGGCCAGGTGGACGAAACCGACGTCCTGGCTGCCCTGGCCGACCAGTTCGGCTTTGCCTTTCTGGACCGCCTGCCGGAACCGATCATCGAGGCCCGCGACCGGGTGCCGCTCTCTTTTCTCAAAAAATGCCGTATGGTGCCGGTCCGCCTCGATGACGGCCGTCCGGCCATCGCCTTGCACGATCCGGCGCAGCTCTTGGCGGCCGACGATTGTTGTCGGCTCCTGGATTGGCGGACGCCGGCGGTGGTGCTGGCGCCCGCCGCCGAGATCATCAACGCCATCCACGCCCTCTACGATTTCGAGTCCCATTCCGAGGCGGCCGAGCAGGTCATCGAGCATATCGAGGCCCGGCCCGATGCGGTGTTGTCGGAGATGGTCACCGACGGCGACCTGCTCGACGATACCGGCGAGGCGCCGGTCATCCGCTTGGTAAACCTTATGTTCTCCCAGGCGGTGCGGGATCGGGCCAGCGATATCCACATCGAGCCCTACCGTCACCGGCTCAAGATCCGCCAGCGCATCGACGGTATCCTCTACGACATGCTCACCCCGCCGGCCCACGTCCACGCCGCCCTGGTCTCGCGTCTCAAGGTGATGGCCAACCTGAATATCGCCGAGAAGCGGCTGCCCCAGGACGGCCGCATGGAGATCCGCATCGGCACGGTCACCGTCGATGTCCGGGTCTCCACCCTGCCCACCGGCTTCGGCGAACGGGTGGTGCTGCGGTTGTTGTACAAGTCGTCGGTGCTGAAACGGCTCACCGACCTCGGCATGGCCGCCGATACCCTGGCCCGGTTCGAGGAACTCATCCGGGCCCCGCACGGCATCATCCTCATCACCGGCCCGACGGGCAGCGGCAAGACCACCACCCTGTACGCTGCGCTTTCCACCCTCAACCGGACCGATCGGAACATCATCACCATCGAGGACCCGGTGGAGTACCGTATCGAGGGAATCAGCCAGATGCAGGTCAATCCGGCCATCGGCCTTACCTTTGCCAGCGGCCTGCGCACCATCGTCCGCCAGGACCCGGACGTCATCCTGGTGGGCGAGATCCGCGACGCGGAGACGGCGGAGATCGCCATCCAGGCCGCCCTCACCGGCCACCTGGTCTTTTCCACCTTGCACACCAACGATTCGGTCAGCGCCGTCACCCGCCTGGTCAAGATGGGGGTGGAGCCCTTTCTCATTGCCGCGGCTCTGAACGCAGTTGTCGCCCAGCGGCTGGTGCGTATCCTCTGCCCGGAATGCCGGGCCCCGTTCACCCCCTCGGCCGAACTGCTCGAATCCATCGGGCTTGCGCCGGACCGGTTCGCCGGGACCGCCGTCTATCGGGCGGTGGGGTGCCCCGCCTGTCGGGAGATGGGCTACCGGGGCCGGACCGGTATCTTCGAGTTGCTGGAACTGAACGATACCATCCGGACCATGGTGACCGCCGGCCGCGACGCGGCCCGCATCGCCGATGCGGCGCGGGCCGCCGGGATGCGGACCCTGGTGGATGACGGCCTGGCCCGCATCGAGGCCGGCGAGACCACCATCGAGGAGGTGTTCCGGGTGACACGGCTGTAAGGGGAGATCAGAATGCCATGCGCAGTGTCACGACCCTTGTACTGAACTTCCTGGCCGTCATGTTCGTGGCGGCTTTACTGCCGGCTCCTGGGATGGCGGAGCCGGCAGCCCGTCTCTTTTTCCTGCACAGCTACCATAAGGGGCAAATTTGCAGTCTGCCCCAGGAGGAAGGACTGCTCGCCGATCTCGCCGAGCACGGGCTCGAGGAGGGGAACGGGCTCGTGATCGAGCGTTTTTATATGGATACCAAGCAGACCTACGTGACCGAGGATGCCGTCCGCCGGCGGGGAACCATGGCCCTGGCGCGTATCCGGACGTTTGCCCCCGACGTGGTGGTGGTTTTCGACGACAACGCGCTGCACGCCGTGTTGCCGGCCCTGGCCAACGGCCCCTTGCCGGTGGTCTTCACTGGCATCAACGGCGATCTCGGCCGCTACGGCCTGCCCCGTAATGTCACCGGCATTTACGAACGGGGCAATCTCGTCGGCGCAATCCGGACCATGTCCCACATCCTGCCCGGCCTGAACCGGGTGATGGTGATCTTTGATGATTCTTACGCGGTCCGCAGCGCCGAGGCGGCCATTCGGCGGCAGTTGCGGACTGCCGACCTGCCGGTTGCGGTCGATGTGCGGCGGGTGGCAACCATGGCGCAATTCACCGCCATCATAGCGGAGGCCAATGCCGACGAACGGATCGGTGGTCTCGTTCCAGTAGTCACCACCTTGACTGATGCCGACGGTCGCCGGCTGGATGCGCCGGCGATCTACCGCTGGTTTCTCGAACACAGCCGCAAGCCGGCGTTCGCCTTCAACGACTACCTGGTAGAATTGGGATTGTTCGGCGGCGTGCCCATGGACTACCGGGAAATGGGTGCCAGGGCCGGGGCCATGGTGCGCGCCATCCTTGGCGGCAGTGCCCCAGCCACTCTGCCGGTACAGGTGGCCGAGTCGTCGCTCTTGTCCTTCAATCTCGCGCGGGCCCGGCAACTCGGTATTACCCTGCCGGACGACATCCTGACCGCGGCGGCCCGTCTCTATACCTCCATGCCCGTCCGTCAGGAGCCCTCCAGAAAGAAAATTTTCGTGGTACAAAGCTATGAGGCCAACGTCGGCTGTGGCCGGCTCATGGAGCGCGGCATGATGGAGGTCCTGCGCCAGGCCGGTTTCGAGCCGGGGATCAATTGCACCATCGATCGTTACTGTCTCAAGAGCCGCTACACCAACTTGACTCGGGAGGCCATCGCCGCTGAAGCGGCCCGGGCACTAACGGCCATCAGCGATGCCCGGCCGGATGCGGTGGTGGTTTTCGATGACAACGCCATCAATCACGTCATGCTGCCCCTGGTGGACGGGCCGGTGCCGGTGCTGTTCGCCGGCATGAACATTGCCCCGGAACACTACAACGAAAGGGTGCGCTTCATGGAGAGTCGTGAGAAGCCGGGCCACAATGTCACCGGCGTCACCGAGGAAGCCGGTTGGGTGGAGAGCCTGCGGTTGATGCGGGAATTAGTGCCCACTGCCCGTACCATGGTGGTGCTCTGTTCCGCCGGCAGTCCGTTTCTGCTCCGCATTGCCGAGGACTTCGAAAAATGGTTGGCCGACGATGCCGACGCCTGTCCTTTCAAGGTCAAAGCAGTGGAGTATGCTGAAACCTTCCGACACTACCAGGAGCTGGTGCGTCGCTACGAGCGGGACCCGGAGGTGGATATCATTTTTACGTTGACACCGGTTTCCTTCCGCAAGCAGGATGGCAGCGGCACCACGGAACGGGAGGTGATGGAGTGGTTGCTGCCCAACCAGCGCAAACCGGGAGGCACCTGGGAGGCGGACTGGGTGCGGTATGGCTTCGCCGCCTCGGCCGGGATCGATCTCGTCCAGTGCGGTCGTCAGCTTGGTCGTCAGCTCGTCAAGGTGTTGTACGGCACACCGGCCGGCGATCTACCCATCGAGCGGCCGGCGGACTCCTATATCGCCCTTAACCTGGCTCGGCTGCGTCAGCTTGGGATTACCGTGCCGGTCGATATCCTCGAGGCGGCCGAAGCGGTGTATGAGGAAATGGAGTTTTATCCACGCAATCCGTGATAATCCCGTAAAAAGTCGCTGACGGTCCAGGTCTGACACGATAATTCAAAGGGTTACAACCCAATGTCGTTGACTTAA
>CAYRGZ010000119.1:0-8864 GCA_964423785.1 uncultured Desulfobulbia bacterium | reverse complement strand
GCCAGCGCAGCCACTGGCCGATGACGTGATTCTCCCACAGGGCGCCGGCAAAGGGGCTCGTCCACATGGTTTCGGGAGAATGAAATCCCATCAGCCAGGCGGCGAGGCCGGTGTCGGTGAAATAGAGCTTGGGCGACTTGGCCAGTCGCTTGCCCAGCGACCGGTAGTACGGTTCCAACAAGACGATGATGTTGCTGGCGGCGAGCACGCTGGTCCACTGGCGGGCGGTGGTGGCCGAGACGCCCACGTCGCGGCCGATTTCGCTCATGTTCAGGGTCTGGGCGCAGCGGGCCGCGCAGGCACGCAGGAACCGTTCGAAATCCCGCAGGCTGCCGATGTTGAGCAGGTTGCGGACGTCCCGTTCCAGGTAGGTGGCGACATAGCCCTGGTACCACCGCTCCCGCGATACCGGGTGTTCGAAATCGTCCCAGAGGCGGGGAAAGCCGCCCCGGAAGATGAAGTCGCGAAAGGTGGCCCGTTCACCCCACAACGGCAGCCATTCATCGTAGGAAAGACTGTTGAAAGGCAGGATCGCGGCCCGGCCGGCCAGACTGTCGGCGACCGCCTCCATGAGCATGAAGTTCTGGGAGCCGGCGAGGATGAAGAGACCGTACGTTCCCCGCTGGGCGTCCACCCGGGTTTTGATGGTTCGGAAAAAGGCGGGAGCGTACTGGACTTCGTCGATGACCACGGGCGGCGGATAGCGCCGCAGGAAGTCATCGGGCCGGGTTTCGGCCATTTCGGCGTTGGCCGCCACGTCGAGAGAGACATAGGAATAGTCCGGAAACGTACGTTCCAGGACGGATGTCTTCCCCACCTGGCGTGGCCCGATGAGAACCACGACGGGAAACGTGGCGGCTGCCTGCCGGAGGCGCGGGCGCTGACTGCCTGTCCACAGTATGTGTTCCGGCAGCGGCGCCGTCACGAGGCTTGGCGCCCGCTTGCACGAGGCCGTCAGGCGTCGTTCTTCCGTCCAAGCAGTGTGCGGCCGTGGTTGCCGATCGCTGTGTAGAGTCTGCGCATGACCGTGTCGTAGTCGTGGTCACTGCGCCACAGGGGTGGGACGCCGAGCCGGCGGGCGAGGATGGCGGGGATGCGGGGCGGCTGCCGGCGGATAGCGATGTGGTCGGGGCTCGTGGCGGCTTTCCAGAACGTGTCCGGTTCCACGGCGGTTTCCGGCGTGGCGGCCGTCTTGTGGGCCAGTTCGGAGAACAGGCGCTCTTCCTGGATTGCGATCAACGGCTGCTTCCCACCCCCGGCCGCCGGGGAGGAGGGGGCTTCCTCGCCCTGGACCGCCCGGACGAGTTCGAAGAAGACTTCGCGTTCCAGGCCGCGCCAGCGAAAGAGCAGGAGGGGGTCGTAGTCCAGCTCCCTGGCCATGACAAAGGCCACGGCCGCGATATGTTTGCATGGATTGGACCAGTCCGGACACGAGCAGTCGGTCTGGAGTTCCCGGTAGGCGGCGGGGAAGAGGTCGATGCCGGCCTGGGCGAGCGCGGGTTCCAGCTCCTCGGGGAGTTCGCCGCCGAGTAGGCGGGCCACGATCCGGGGATCGGCGGCGATGACGTCGAGGACGGTCAGCCATTCCTTTTCGGTCCAGGGGGTGAATCCGATGCGAACCCTGTACGGCGTGGCCCGGCTGCCCTGGACCGTGGCCCGGATGCCCGAGGTGGAGCTCTCGACCTCGATCACCTGGCCGGCGCGGGCGTATCGCTTGCCGCGCGTAAGGCGGGCGCCAATGCCGTACGAGGCCATGATCTCCTCCCAGCGGCGCCCCCACCACGACTCGGAAAACCAGCCGCGTTTCGACTGGACCTTGATGCCGCCGGTTACTTCCCGCGGTTGGGACGGGGGATACCAGCCGCCCCACGATGTTCGGTGTCGACGCGTCATGTCAGTCCTCCTCGACTGCGCCTGGCTCCAGGCGGAAGAGCCGCCGCAACTCCTCGGTGGACAGTTCGGTGATCCATCCTTCGCCGGTGCCGACGATCCGTTGCGCCAGATCGCGCTTCTCGGTCAGCAGGTGGGCGATACGTTCCTCGACCGTCCCCTGGCAGACGAACTTGTGCACCTGGACCGTGCGGCGCTGGCCGATTCGAAAGGCGCGGTCCGTGGCCTGATCTTCCACCGCCGGGTTCCACCAGCGGTCGAAGTGAAAGACGTGACAGGCCCGGGTCAGGTTGAGGCCGGTGCCCCCCGCCTTGATCGACAGGACCATGATCGCGGGCTGGGTGGCGGTCTGGAATTCCTCCACCATCCGGTCCCGCTTGCGGCGCGAAACGCCGCCGTGGAGAAAGAAGACCGGCACGCCGAGGCCGCTGCGGAGCCGGTCGGTGAGCAGTTCCCCCATTTCACGGAACTGGGTGAAGACCAGGGCCGAGTCGCCGGCGTCCCGTATCACGGCGAGCATTTCCTCGAGGCGCGAGAGCTTGCCGCTGCGGCCCTGCAGAGGCCGCCGTTGGCCGAGGAAGTGGGCCGGGTGGTTGCACACCTGCTTCAGCCGGGTGAGGGTGGCCAGGATGACCCCCCTGCGCTGGATGCCGGCGAGTCCGGCCAGGGTCCGTTCCGCATCGGCCACCACGGCCTGGTACAGGGAGGCCTGTTCCTTGGTCAGGGGAACGAACACGTCCATCTCTTGTTTTTCCGGCAGGTCACGGATGATCCTCTTGTCGGTCTTGAGCCGCCGGAGGATGAAAGGCCCGGTGACGCGTCGCAGGTGAGCGGCGGCCGTCTCGTCGCCGTGCCGTTGGATCGGGGTGAGGAAGCGGCGCTTGAAGTGGTTCTGGTTGCCGAGGTAGCCGGGATTGCAAAATTCCATGATGGCCCAGAGGTCCATGACGGAGTTCTCCACCGGCGTGCCGGTCATGGCGACCCGGTAGCGGGCCGGCAGGCGGCGGATGGCCTTGGACTGCTTGGTCTCGGGGTTCTTGATCGTGTGCGCCTCGTCCACGATGATCCCAGCCCAGGATACTTGCCGCAGGGTGTCGTTGTCTCGCAGGGCGAGGGCAAAGCTGGTGAGCACCATGTCGATGCCGGCCGCTGCATCGAGGAAGGCCGTTCCCGTGCGGCGGTCCGGGCCGTGGTGGAGGAGGACTGTCAGGTCGGGGGCGAAACGGTCCGCTTCCCGCTGCCAATTGCCCAGTACCGATGTGGGGCAGACGAGGAGCACCGGTCCTTCGATCCCCTCTTCCCGGTGTTTGAGGATCAGGGCCAGTGCCTGGATGGTCTTGCCCAGCCCCATGTCGTCGGCCAGGCAGGCGCCGAGTCCGAACCGCCCGAGAAAGTGGAGCCAGGCAAGGCCGCGTTGCTGGTAGGGACGCAAGGTGCCGCGCAGTCGGGATGGGGGGGCGACCGGCTGGATGGTCTCGCCGGCCTCCAGGCCTGCGATGACCTCACCCAGCCAGCCTTGGGCCTCGAGTCCTGTGAAGCGCACTCCGTCGATTTCCTGCTCGCCGCCGAGCCCCAGGGCCAGGGCGTCGCCGGCCCTCATGGTCTGCGTCTCCCGCTTGCGCCAGAACGCGAGCGCCTTTTCGATCTCGTCCGGTCGTACTTCCACCCATTGTCCGTGGAGCTGCACGAGGGGCGTCTTCAGGGCTGCGAGCCGCTCGAGTTCCTCCCGGCTGATAACCGTGTCGCCGAGCGCCATTTCCCAGTCAAAGGCCAGGATGTCGTTCAGCCCGCCCGGACCCGGTTCCGAACCGGTGGCCACCCGCGCCCGGGCAGTGAGTCCCTGCCGTTTGCCGGTCCACCAGGCGGGGAGAAGAATGCCGAATCCTTCCTCCTCGAGGAGCCATGCTCCCTCGCGTAGAAAGGCGTAGGCCTCGTCGGTGGTGATCCGGCAGTATGCGGGCTGTCGGCCGCGCAGGGCGGCGGCAAGGGGGGGGAAGAGGCGGCCGGCCCGGTCGAGGGCCACGAGGAGCCGCTCGGCAGGCCGGTCGAGATGGCGTCCCAGGATCTCTCCCTCACCCTGCCAAAGGATCCTTGCCTCGACGAGCAGGCTGGGGTCGTTCAGCGCCTGGACGAGGAAGGTGATCCGCCAAAGTTTGCGTCGTCCCGTCGGCTCCTCCAGCCGGAAACAAAGACGGAGTCCACCCCAGTCATCGGGCTGGAGCCTGGCATGCCAGTCCGGGAGGTCGAGGGCCAAGGCGGCGAGGTCCACGGCCACTGCCGGTACTGGTTGATATGCCGGTCGCAGTTTCATGCCGAGCCGGGCGAGGGCCGCCGCCACCGCCCGCAGGGACGCGGCGCCGATGCCTGGAAGCTGGTAGAGGTCCTCCTCGGAGAGGGCGGCGAGATCGCTGGCCGTGGCGAGGCCGTGGCGTTGCAGGGCCCGGCGCGTGCGGGATGGCAGGTCGAGATCGTCGATGGGGATGGCGGAAGGCCGGGCTTTGGCCGGCGTGGGGTCGTTGCCCGTGCAGAGGCCGGCGAGCCAGGCATCGTGATGGCTTTCCTGGGGGTCGAAGTGTTGTGTTTCCGGCAGAGAAGCTGTCGCATCGCGGCACAAGGCGTCGACCAGCAGGCGGGTGACGTGGAGAAGGAGGCTGCCGGCCGCCTTGGCCAGCTGTTTGCGGTTCCGGAAGAGTTCTGGATCGTGGTGCGCCAGGCAGGCCGGTGGCATGGCGAGGGCCAGGTCGGCAAAGGTGGCGTATTCTTCCGCCCGGAACCACGGGCGCCAACAGGGGCGCCACGTGTCGTCGTCGATCCGGTCGAGGTCGGGGACCACGTCCTGCCGGACGAGAAAGGCGGCGGCCCATTGGAGGACGAGGCGCCAGTAGGCGATGTCCGGGCCGAGATGGACGTTCGGTCTGACGTATTCGTGCCGGTCGATCCCAACGAGCAGCTTGGCGGCGGTCCCGGGCTGGAGGACGACGGCGGGAATGGTGCACGGAACGAGACCGACACGGCCGGTTGGCGCCGGCGCATCCAGCAGGGTGGAGGAGGGTGCAGGCACGCCCTTGCGGCCCGGAAGGACGAGGGTGACGGGTTCGGGCGGGGGTAATGTCTCCGGGACGGCCTTTGGCGTAAGGGTGGCGCGGGGGTCGTCGGCCGGGCCGCCGGCGGTTTCGCCCCAGAGAAGAAGACGATCGTCCCGCCATGCGGCGTGCAGGATGGCGGGTGTGTGCAGGGTGGCGTTAGTGGACGACATGGAGGGGATATAGCACGAGCGCCTGGCCTTGACAACCTCACGGGTTCCTCGTGTTCCCTCCTCTCGGCAACGTTGCCGTCCTCGCCATCGGCCAGAGAGCATGTTTTGCTGTGGCCAGGCAAAGGCAATCGACAACGACAATCACAATCGAGAGGAGGAAGAAATGCAAAAGAAGAAAGATTGCTTGCTGGCCGCCTGTCTCGCCGTCCTGGTCCCCGCCGCCGCTGCCGCCGGCACCGGTCCGTACATTGCCGCCGATCTCGGTATTGCCGCGGTGCGGGACTCCGGAGTCACCGACAGCACCGTGCCCGGCGTTACCGTGGTCCTGAGCGCCGAGCGGGGCATGGCCTTCGACGTGGCCGTTGGCTACGACTTCGGCAAGCCGCGTATCGAGGCTGAGGTCGCCTACCAGAAAAACGACCTGGATGCCGCTGATTTCGGCATTGCGAGTCTTTCTTTGGGTGGAGATGTCTCCAGCCTGGCCGTCCTTGTCAACGGCTATTACGATTTCGAAACCGGAAGCCCCATCACACCGTTCCTCACCGTCGGTTTCGGGATCGCCAAGGTGGATATCAACGATTTCAGCGTACCGGCCTCCGGCCTGCCGGCGGTGAGCGACAGCGACACCGAGGCCGCCTACCAATTCGGGGCCGGGCTCGGTTACCAGGTGAGCGACCGGGTGACCATCGACTTCGCTTACCGCTACTTCGGCACTGCGGACCTGAAGTTCGATACCACGAGGGCTGAGTACAGCAGCCACAGATTCACCGCCGGCGTGCGAGTTTCGTTCTGACCGGAAGGACAGCCAGGGAGGCGGGCGGACCACGCCCGCCTCCCTGGTTCAATGCTTCTCTCCCCCTTGACGGTCTGCGGATCGTTACGCTACAACCATTGACAGCCAAGGGCGGAAACGACCCGTGTCTGAACCGACCTGATCGAAGAAGGGATGATGCCATGACCGTCCATATTCACGGCATTCTCAAGACATGCGACGCTCTCCACGAGACGATGCAAAGCTTGGCGGCGGGAGCCGGCTCCGTGTCCGCCATCGATGCCGGGCTCCGCAACGCCCTGCACGAGCGGATCGTTGCCATCGTGGACCGGGTACGGGAGTTGTGTGCCGAGAACCAGGCATCTCCCACCGATCTACCGACGCGCAGCCGGCGGGCCTGGCAATGGCTTGCCTACCTGGCTGAGGAGGACCGTCTCGACCGCCACCTGCAGACGTTGGTCGTCCTGGATCGCCTTTGGCGCCGGCGGCAGGGCGGGAGACGGCGCGCTGCGGTATTGCGCCTGCGCATGGGCCATTCCGCCGCCCTGTACCGGTTCCAGCGCACGCCCCGCCGGCTTTGTCTCGACCTGGCAGAGGGGTTTTCCCTGGCCTCCGATGAGGTGTTGGCCGCCTGTATGCGGCTGGCGACGGGTGGTAACGATCCGAGGGACGAACGGCTCCTGCGCCGGTTCGGGGACAGCCTGGAATACCTCCAGGTCTGGGAGACCATCGAGGCCCTGGGCGGCCCGGCCCTACACGTCGCCACCGCCGGCCGGGTCCACGACCTGGATCGCCTGTTCGAAAAAATCAATGCCGAATACTTCGGCGGCCGCCTCGACCGGCCTCAGCTCACCTGGAGCCGGATCCGCGGATCGCACCTGGGGCGCTACAACGCGCTCACCGACACCGTCTCCATCAGCACCGTCCTGGACCGGCCCGAGGTGCCGGAGCGGGCTGTGGCCTTCGTCCTCTACCATGAGTTGCTCCACAAGGCCCTGGGCCATTTCCGGCGTAACGGCCGGACGTTTCACCATCATCCGGAGTTCAAAAAGGCGGAACGGCGGTTCGCCGGCTATCGGGAGGCCACGGCATTCCTCAGCCGGTTTGTCGAAGCCGAGTACTGAACCGAGCGTTGCGCCCTGCCCGCCCGTCGGCAACGTTGCCGTTCTGGTCTTTTTCCCTTCGTTCCGGTTTGCTTGGGAAAACCACACGCAAACCGATGCGGAGGGAGCGTATGCGTATCTACGTCACCACCCAGGGGGCCCGGATCGTTCGCGAAGGCGCGCACCTTCTCGTCAAGAAGGGCGACGACATCTACCATACCCTCTTCGTGGCCAAGCTCAGCCAGGTCTGCATCTGCGGCCGGGCGGAGCTCACCGCTCCGGCCCTGCAGCTCCTGCTCAGGCACGGTGTGGACACCGTCTTCCTCTCCAAGGACGGCCGTTATCTCGGCCGGCTCGCCTCGCCGGAATCCAAGAACGTTTTCCTGCGCAAGCGCCAGTTCGCCCTGCTCGACGATCCCGGCTTCGCCGCCGACGTCTGCCGCCGTATTCTCTACGGCAAGATGACCAGCCAGGCGATGCTGCTCATGCGGATCAGCCGCACCCGCAAGGTCAAGGAGGCGAAACACAAGGCGCGCGAGGTCCGCTCCCTCATCAAGCGGCTTCCCGAGATTGACGATATCGACAGCCTGCGCGGACTGGAGGGCAGGGCGTCAGCCATCTATTTCCAGGGGCTGCGCCACGGGTTGCTCCATGACTTCGGTTTCCGCCGTCGGGTACGGCGGCCGCCCACCGACCCGGTGAACGCCGTGCTGTCGCTCCTTTACACCTTTCTGTTCAACCGCGTGTACAGCGGCATCCGCCAGGCGAACCTGGATCCGTACCCGGGATTCCTGCACGCGCCGGACTACGGCCGTTTCGCCCTGGTCATGGACCTGATGGAGGAGTTCCGCACCATCATCGTGGATACGCTCACCCTGTCGCTCTTCAACCTGAAGATTCTCCAGAAGGAGGATTTCGTCACCGAGCATCCCGAACCGGAGAGTTCCCTGCCAACGGTGCCGGACAGTGGCCCGGACGTGGTGGCCGACCGGTACGGGATCATGAGCGAGAGTGGTGACGGCCGGGTCTTCGACCTGCCGCCGCAGCGCATGGAAGACGTGATCCTGGAGGAAGACGAGGAGGACAACCGCGGTAAGCTGCCGGTGAAGCTTACGCCCGAGGCCATGAAACGGGTGATCGAGAACTTCGAGCGCAAGATGACCACCGAGATCCATCACCCGGTGGAGGACCGGACCATGACCTACGGCGAGGCCATCGTGGCCCAGGCGCACCTGTTCCGGCAGGTGGTGGAGGGGCAGCGGGCGGTCTATGAGCCGCTCATATTGAAGTAGGGGGGACGATGCTCTGTATCGTGGTGTACGACATCGTCGATGACCGTATCCGCACCCGGTTCCACAAGTTTTTGAAGGAGCTGGGGATTCACGCCCAGCTCTCGGTCTTCGAGTGCCGGCTGGACGAGACGGAACTGGCCCGCCTGCGCCGGTACTGCCGCGACAACCTGGACCTGGCCGAGGATTCGGTGCGCATCTACCGGGTGTGTGAGCGGTGCTACGCCAAGGCGATCATCCAGGGCCAGGGCGTCTCCTTCCCCAATCTGGAGTGGCAGGTGATTTGATGGTCAGCGGCCCCCTGTAACCGCATAGCCGGTCTGCAGGGCCGCGACTCCGGCATGCACGGGGGCACCCCTGTGAGAGGTTACCTTTGATGAAATCGCAAAAAGCACGATTTCATCGAGTTCACGCTTTGTAACCCTTTGAATTATCGTGTCAGGCCTGCACCGACTGCGATTTTTTACGAGGCCATCACCTTTGAGCAGGTGCATCTGATGCGGATGCGGTATCTGGTGGTATATGACATCCGGGACGCCCGGCGGCTGCAGCGG
>CAYRGZ010000118.1:0-8990 GCA_964423785.1 uncultured Desulfobulbia bacterium | reverse complement strand
GGTTCATCAAAATTCCGAACCAGCCCCTGACCATAAACGGAAGCGCCGGGCAACGCAAGCGCTTGTCGACGGCATCGGGCCCGCAGTTGAGTGCCGAGTGCCGAGTGATGCGTGCTGAGTGTCACTCACTCATCACTCAGCACTCAGCACTCATCACTCATCACTCATCGCCAACGGCAGGCCGGCGAGATGGCGGCGGACGAGGTCGAGGGCGGTCATGGCGCTCTGGGCCTGGATGTCGTCACGGTCGCCCTCGAAGCGGCGCTCTACGACCTCGCTCCCCTGTCGGTGGGCGAGGCAGAAGTACACGAGCCCCACCGGTTTTTCGGGACTGCCGCCGCCGGGGCCGGCGATGCCGGTGACCGCAACGCCAAGATCACTGCCAGCAACCCGCACCACCCCCTCGGCCATGGCCCGGGCCACGGGCCCGCTCACCGCTCCGTGCCGTTCGAGCACCGCCGCTTCCACCCCGAGGATCATTCGTTTCAGGTCGTTGCTATAGGCGATCACGCCGCCGACAAAATAGGCCGAACTGCCCGGCACGCTGGTCAACCGGCTGGCGATGCGGCCGCCGGTGCATGATTCGGCTACGGCAAGTTGGCGGCGTCCCTCGGCCAGCAGGCGGCCCACCACCACCTCCATGGCCTCGCCGTCGAATCCGTAGAGATGATCGCCGAGAATATCCCGTATCGCCTCATCGGTCCGTGCGAAGTCTGCCTCCACCCGGGCCGCGTCACTCCCGCTCACCGTCAGGCTGACGTGCACCTCGGATTGGACCGGATAGTACCCGATGCGAACGACGCCGTCCTCCAGGTGCGCAAGGCGCTGATTGATGGCGGTTTCCGGCAACCCGAAGACCCGGTAGATCCGTTGCCGAACCACCTTGCCGTCGCCCCCCTGCCAGCTTGCCAGCATGGGCAGCACACAATCGAGCATGAGTTCGCGCATCTCGTGGGGAACGCCGGGCAAAAAAAAGATCGGCACCCCGTCGTGGACCAACAAGTGCCCGGCCATGCGGGCCCCGGGTTTCAGGACCTTGGCGCCCCGCGGCAGCCAGGCGAGCTTGGCCAGCGGATGATCGCCCCGCTCCCCGGCCCGCTTGCATTCGAGAGGCTGGGGATCAACCTGGCAGATCGCCTGGAAGATCTCCGGGTAGAAGGTGGGCGGCCGGTCGAGGATGTTGGCCACCGCCTCGTTGGTGCGGTCGTCGCTGGTCGCCCCTAGGCCGCCGGTGACGATGATGAACTCGGCTCGCTGCAGCGCCCGGGTCAGGGCGTTGGCGATGGCATCCTCCTCGTCGCCGACCATGGAAATGGCGATGATATCGTGGCCGGCCCCATACAGGTGGCCGGCGGCAAAGCTGCTCGTGGTATTGAGAATACGGCCCGAGGTCAACTCGTCACCGATGGCGATTATCTCTCCGCGCATGCCTCCATCTCTCCCTCCATTCCACTTTCCGCAAGGCCGGTGAGCCGCACCGTCACCAACCGGTTGTCGACCCCGGCCGGCGCCGAAAAGCGAACCGGAATATAGTTGTCGGTGAAGCCGCGCGCCACCCCCTGCCGGCGCCGTTCGACCAGCACCGGCCGGCAAGTGCCGATGAACCGGCGCTGGAAGGCACGCCGCTTCTCGGCGTCCAGCTGCCGCAGGATCGCCACCCGCTCCTCCTTCACCGCACTTGCCACCTGGCCGTCCATCTCCGCCGCCACCGTGCCCGGCCGCCGGGAATAGGGAAAGACATGCAGATACGCAAGCGGCAGCTCGGCGAGAAAGGCGCGGGTATTGTCGAAATGTGCCTCATCCTCGCCCGGAAAGCCGACCATGACATCGGCGCCGATGGCCGCGTCCGGCAACCGGGCCACGATATGCTCCACCACCCGGGCATAGTCGGCCGTGGTGTACGGCCGGTTCATGCGGGCCAGGATGGTATCATCGCCGCTCTGAAGCGGAATATGGAAGTGGGGCACCAGCCGAGGGGAGGCGACGACGAGATCGAGGAGTTCGTCGGTTATCTCGGCGCTCTCCAACGAACTGATCCGGTAGCGCGCTCCATCCCCAACCGCCAGCAACCGGTGCAGCAGAGCGACGAGATCGGTGGGCGGATCGCAATCGAGACCGTAGAGGCCGATATGGATACCGGTGAGCACGATCTCCTGATAGCCCGCCGCCACGAACCGCTCCGCCTGGGAGACTACCTCGGCCGGGGACAGGCTGCGGCTCGGTCCTCGGGCGTACGGCACGATACAGTACGAACAGTACCGGTCGCAACCGTCCTGGATTTTCAGAAAGGCCCGGGTGCGGCCGGGGAACTCCGCCACCGGCAGCCGGCAGATCCGCCGCTGCCGGCCGATATCGCCCATGAACAACTCGAGGTCGCAGCTCCCATCGGCCAGGGCGATATCAACAAGCTGATCCTTGCAGCCGTTACCGACGATGCACGGCGGCCGCTCACCCAGGCCGCGGATCTCCCGCGAGGCCACCTGGGCGTAACAGCCGGTGACCACCACCCGGGCGTCGGGGTTGCGGCGCAGGGCCCGCCGCACGAGGCGGCGAGATTCGGCCGCCGCCTTGGCGGTCACCGCACACGTATTGACCACGTAGATATCGGCCGGCCCGGAAAAGGGCACGAGATCCGCCCCCTTCTCCCGGAAGGCGGAAGAAAAGGCGGCGGACTCGTACTGGTTGACCTTGCAGCCCAGGGTGGCGATGGCCACCTTGGGACCGGTGGAATCGTCATGCGTGCTCATCGTCGATCACTCCGCCGCCCAGAACCTCGTCGTCATGGTAGAATACGGCAAACTGCCCCGGCGTGACGGCCCGCTGGGGCTCCGCGAACCGGACCCGGCACCGGCCGCCGTCCTCGATGGTCACTGTCGCCGGCGCCTCCCGGTGCCGGTACCGAATACGGACACGGCAGGCGAATTCCGGCGCCGGCGGCGCCCCCGCCACCCACCGGCAGTCACTGGCCGTAAGATCACGCCGCCACAGCCTTTCTTCCTTGCCGACCACCACGGCGTTCCGCTGCCGGTCGAGCCGCACCACGTACCAGGGGGTGGCATCGGGAATGCCGAGGCCGCGGCGCTGGCCGATGGTATAGCGATGGATGCCCTCATGCCGGCCGAGCACTTGGCCCTCCTCGGTACAGATCGGGCCCGGACCGGGCAGTTCGGCGCCACAGCCGGCCAGATACTCGACGAGCGACCGGCCGCCCAAAAAACAGACATCCTGAGATTCGCTGCCGTGCAGGTCGGCAAGCCCGAAGCCGGCCGCCAATCGCCGAGTCTCCGCCTTGGTCTGCTCTCCGAGGGGAAAGAGCAGCCGGCCGAGCACCTCCTGGCCGAGCCGGTGCAGGAAGTAGGACTGATCCTTGCCGGTATCGATCCCCTTGTGCAAGTGCATCCGGCCGGCACCATCGCGCCGCAGCCGGGCGTAATGGCCGGTGGCCAGCCGCTCGCAGCCACGCGCCAGCACCTCGTCGAGCAGGGCGCCGAATTTTATCACCGGATTGCAGATCACGCACGGGTTGGGGGTGCGGCCGGCAACGTAGCTGGCGACGAAATAGTCGAGCACCCGGCGGCGAAACACCTCCCGCAGATCCACGACGTGAATCGGGATACCGAGATGGCGGCCGAGCCGCCGCACCCGCTCCACGTCGGCCGCGGGGTCCTGCTGGGCGAGCAACAAAAAGAAGCCCTCCACCGCATAGCCTTGCTCCAAAAGCAGCCGGGCGGTCACCGAACTGTCCACCCCGCCGCTCATCGCCACCGCCACCCGCATCGAGACCTCCGGTTCGTGAGGCAATCATGATGAACCCGTAAAAACTCGTAGTCGGGCCAAGTCTGACACGATACTTCAACGGGTTCAAACCGTGAACTCGTATGATCACCCGAGTTCCAGGCTCTCGCCCGGTTGGAGGACGGAGACCGGCACGCCGGTGGCCTCGGTGACCTCGGCAGCCCAGGCGGCGGCGTCCTGGCGGATGACGTCAAAAGTGTCGTAGTGGATCGGGATCACCCGTGCCGGCCGCAGGAGCTGCACGGCCCGCAGGGCATCGGCCGGCCCCATGGTGAAGTTGTCGCCGATGGGCAGAATGGCGCAGTCGATTCCCTCGTCGCCGATGAGCTTCATATCGTAGAACAGGCCGGTGTCGCCGGCGTGGTACACCGTCTTCTCTTCGGCGGAGAAGAGCAGACCGCTGGGGTTGCCGCCGTAGGAGCCGTCCGGCAGGGCGGAGCCGTGCAGAGCGGCGGTCAGCTTCAACCGGCCCCAGGGATGATCGAAGCCGCCGCCGATATGCTGCGGATGCACTTTCTCCACCCCCTGGGCGGTGAGCCAGTTGCAGATTTCGAAGTTGCTCACCACCATGGCGCCACAGCGGCGGGCGATGGCAACGGTGTCCCCCAGGTGATCGGCGTGGCCGTGGGTGACCAGGATGACGTCGGCGCTTACCTCGTCGGCGGTCACCGACGCCTGGGGGTTACCGGTCAGAAAGGGGTCGATCAGCAGCCGGGTAGTCCCGGTCTCGATCAGGAAACAGGCGTGGCCGTACCATGTCAGTCGCATAGGCTCCTCCGTGTAACATCGACAAAAACCGTTTTCTACGATACTGTTTATCTAGAAACGGCAGCGGGTGCAAAACTTTTTTGATGGAATCGCAAAGAGTGCGACTCCATCGAGCTCGCGGATTGTAACCCTTTGAATTATCGTGTCAGACCTAGGCCGACTGCGAGTTTTTACGAGATGATCTTTTTTCCATGCTGATCCACACAACGATCTGGCGCCAACAGGTGCGGGACGGGCTCTTCTACTGGCTGGGCCTGCCGGCGGCGGTGCTGGTCCCGGGGCTGATCGGCGACCGGCTGCTGGGGCTTGGGCCGCTGCCGTGGCCAGGGCCACGTCTCGCCGCCGGGGCGTTGGCCGCCATCCTGGGCGGCCTGCTCGTCGGCCGGGCCATGCGCGACTTCGAGCGGTTCGGCGGCGGCACCCCGAACCCCTTGCGGCCGCCGCGCACCCTGGTCACCGAGGGCAGCTACCGCCTCTGCCGCCATCCCATGTGGCTCGGGTACGATCTCGTCGCCCTCGGCGTGATACTCGCCCTGGGCTCGCCGGTAACCCTGGCGGTGTGCCTGCCCCTGTTCGTCGTCTTCCAGGTCCGCTTCCTCAAGAAAGAGGAACACGTCCTGGCCCTGAAATTCAAGTCCACCTATCCGGCCTACCGGGCCCGCACACCGTTTCTCCTGCCCCGGCCGTGGTCGACCAAGCCCCCCAGCGGCACAACAAAGGAATCCTGATGCTACCCTTCGTCACCTATCGCAAACTGTATCCGTCGCTGCGCGAACACCGCCAGGTGGAAGCGGAGATCCAGCGGCTGCTCGCCGCCACCCTCGACGATCGTTACATCGGCCCGGCTCCGGCCCGGATGAACCCGCTGCGCTACGTCCAGAAGAACTTCTTTTCCATCCTCTTTCTCGCCATCTACCGGGCCATCGGCATTCCGGACCGGCGGCGGCTGTTCTACGGCTGCGTCAACCACTGCCTGCGCGGCATCGTCACCGGCGCCGACAACCTGCTGGACAACGAGTACAAGGAGATGCTGCCGCTTGCCTTCCCGGCCACGGCCACCCGTTTCAAGAGCGTCATGCACATCCTGCTCTTCGATCGCTTCCTGAACAAACTCGCCCTGCACCGGAGCGAGTTCGGCATCGCCGGCGACGCCGACCAGCTCCAGGACGCCCTGTTTCGCGCCATCGTGCCCATTGGCGCCGAGGAGGCCACCGAGGAAGGCGGCATCGATACCATTCTGCCCCCGGAGACGATTCTCTCCTCGGTCCACATGTACAAGGGCGGCCGGCTGCTCTGCCTCGCCTTCGTGGCGCCGCGTCTCTTGGAAGGCGAGTTGGCTGAACCGTTGGCCGTCGCCGAACAGGGAGTGTACAGCATCGGCATGGCCCTGCAGGTGATCGACGATCTCACCGATTTCTACGAGGATATCCGGGCCGCCAATCACAACTATCTCGTCTCCACCATCGCCCACCGTGGACCGACGGAGGAACGGGACTTCCTGGAACGGGTGCTGGCGGCCAAGAACGGTCCGCCGGTTGAGGAGGCATGCCCGGTCTCGGTCGGCATGGTGATGGCCGAGGCGGTGGGCGAGGCCCTGGACGGTTTTGCCCGGCTCGAAGAGGCCGGCTTCTGGCTCGATCGTGCCCAGGCCGTCGGACTCATCCGCCAGCTTTTCGTGCTGCGCGGCGTGCGGAGGCTGTTGCCCTTCTTCCCGGACCCGGACCAGGTGCACACCACCCTCAGCCATGCAAACTGAACACATAACGACCCGCGGCCGCCACCTGAATCACGTGGCCTGGCTCTACGATCCCCTGGTGGAGCGGCTGTCCTTCGGTCGCGAGCGCCGTTTCCGGGACAAGACCCTCGCCTGGATGGCCATCGAGCCGGGCCAGCGCATCCTGGACATCGGTTGCGGCACCGGCAGCCTCACCCTGCGCATTGCCGAGCGTTTGGCCGGCACCGGCGAGGTCTGGGGGATCGATGCGGCGCCGCGCATGATCGCCATCGCCCGCCGCAAGGCGGCCCGACGGAGTCTATCGGCGCAGTTTGCCACCCAGGCGGCGGAACGCCTCGACTTTGCCGATGCCTCGTTCGATACCGTGGTGAACTCCATGTTCAGCCACCACGTGGACGGCGAACTCAAAGCGCAAGCCTTCTCCGAGATGTACCGGGTGCTGCGGCCGGGCGGCTTGCTTGTGACCGCGGACATCCACCGTCCCACGACCCGAGCGGCTTGGCTGATCGGCTGGACGAGCCGCTGGCTGCTCCTGCAGCCCGAACTGGAAGACAACCTGCGGGGCCGGCTGCCCGATATCATGGCGGCGGCCGGCTTCATCGACATCCACCACCGGGAACAGGTGTACGGACTGGTATCGTTCTTCACCGCCCGTAAACCCGATGAAGCCGTAACACCGGATCCGGCATAACACGCCATGCGCCTTTTCGTCCTTTACTGCACCATCGCCCTGCGTAACATCCGACGCCACCGCCGCCGTTCCGGCCTCACCATTGGAGCGGTGGCCTTCGGCATCTTCTGCCTGGTGGTCTTCCAGGCCCTCAAGGAGGGGCTGCACCACAAGATGATGGCAAGCTCACTCGGGCTCGACCTCGGCGTCGTCCAGGTGCACGATGCCGGCTTCGAGCCCAACATGGCCGTGCTGCAGCCGCTGGCGATGCCGAACCGAGTGACGGCCGCCTTGGCCAAGATCGACCGACCCTGGGCACCACGGCTCAAGACCCCGGCCCTGGTCCTGGCCGGTGTCCGCAGTTCCTCGGTGATCCTGGCCGGTATCGATCCGGCACGGGAGCAAACCGTCACCTTCATCCGGGATCGAGTGACCGAGGGCCGTTATCCCGCATCCGGCGACGACACACTCCTCATCGGCGCCCCCCTGGCCCGCACCCTGAATCTTGCTGTGGGAGACCGGCTCGATCTCCTGGTGCAGACCAGCTTCGGCCAGACGACCACCGCGCGCCTTACGATCGGCGGCATCTACCGCACCGGACTGGCCGGCTTCGACCGCAGCCACATCTACCTGCCCATCGAGGCCGTACGCCGCATCCTGGAGACCGAGGCCGACGCCGTCTCCGAGATCGCCATCGGCGGTGCGCCGGACGGGGCGGAGCGCCTGGCCGCCGAGCTCGCCGACCGGCTGCCCGTCGATACCTACCAGGTCCGGTCTTTCCGGGAACTGGCGCCGGACCTCGTTCAGCTCATGGAACTCAACGACGCCACCTTTGCGCTGCTCGTCGTCATTGTCTTCGCCATCGTGGCCATGGGCATCGCCAACACCATGACCACGGTGGTCTTCGAACGTTTCCGCGAACTCGGCACCCTGGCGGCCTTGGGTACCACCCCGGCCGGCATCGTCGGCCTGATCGTCACTGAGGCGGCCCTGCTCGGCCTGGTGGCAGCGGCGATCGGCACGCTGGCTGCCACCGGCACCTGTCTATATCTCGCCCGCACCGGCATCGATCTCGCCCACTTCACCAGCGCCAACCAGTACTTCGCCGCCGGCACGGTGCTGCACGCGGTGCTGGAACTCGACGACGTTGTCGCCGCCAACACCATCACTGTGGGCACCGCCCTGCTGGCCGGTCTGTATCCGGCCCTGCGCGCCGCCCGCCTCGACCCGGTAACCGCCCTGCGCGCCATCTGACAGGCATATGCTCTTGAAAACCGAACGACACGACGAAGCCGGCGTGACTACTGGCCGGCAGTCTTGCCACGGCCCCTTACGAAAAATGCCGATCATCGTCCTCGAACAGGTCAGCAAAACCTACCAGTCCGGAGCAAACGCGGTCCGCGCGCTCCAAAACCTGTCGTGCACCATCGAGGCCGGCGATTTCGTCTGCATCGCCGGCCCGTCCGGTTCCGGCAAGAGCACCTTGCTCCATCTCATCGGCGGCCTCGACCTGCCCACCAGCGGAACCATCACCGTGGCCGGCCAGAAAACCACCCACCTCGACCGCACCGACCGGGCGCTCTTCCGGCGCGCCACCATCGGCTTCGTCTTCCAGACCTTCAACCTGATCCCGGTGCTGACCGCCGGCGAAAACGTGGAATACCCGCTGCTCCTGGCCGGGCTCGGCAAGGACGAGCGACGGCAACGCATCAAGACGGCGCTGGCCGATATGGGGCTCGACGGCGTTGAGCACCGGCCGGTCACCGAGCTGTCCGGCGGTCAGCAGCAACGGGTCGCCATCGCCCGGGCCATCGCCGCCGGTCCCCCCATCGTCCTGGCCGACGAACCCACCGCCAACCTGGACACCGCCACCGGCCAGGCGATTATCGATCTCTTCGTCGCCATCAACCGGCGTCGGCACACCACCTTCGTCTTTTCCTCCCACGATTCCCGCATCATAGCCCGCGCCGATCGGGTCCTCCATCTCGAAGACGGCCGATTGGTCCCGTGACATATTTGATG
>CAYRGZ010000117.1:0-9023 GCA_964423785.1 uncultured Desulfobulbia bacterium | reverse complement strand
GATAATTCAACGGGTTACACACCGTGAACTCGATGGAATCGCAGTTTTTGCGATTTGATCAAAAGCGTCAAGGAAACCATGGGACTCTACATCCAGATGTTCAGTGTCCACGGCCTCATCCGGGGCGAGGCGCCGGAGCTGGGACGGGACGCCGATACCGGCGGCCAGGTGAAGTATGTCCTCGAGCTGGCGCGGAATTTGAGCGAGTTCGACGAGGTGGACCGGGTGGATTTGGTCACCCGGCTCATCGTTGATCGTACCCTGTCGTCCCAGTACGGGGTGGCGGAGGAACGGCTCACCGACAAGGCCCGCATTGTCCGTATCCAGTGCGGCGGCCGCAAGTACATCCGCAAGGAGCTGCTCTGGCCCCATCTCGACGAGATGGTGGACCGCCTGCTCAAGTACATCAAGGATCAGGGGCGGGTGCCGGACATTTTCCACGGCCATTACGCCGACGGCGGCTATGTGGCCCGGCAACTGGCCGGCATCTTCGGCCAACCCTTCCTGTTCACCGGCCATTCCATGGGCCGGCACAAGAAGGAGCGGCTCATTGCCGAAGGCATGAGCGCCGAGGAGATCGACCGCCGCTATCACATCGAGCACCGTATCGGGGTCGAGGAGCGGATCATCAAGGACGCCGAGCGGATCATCGCCTCCACCAACCACGAGATCGACCGGCAGTACCGACTGTACGACAACTTCGCCTCCGGCTCGTTCACTGTCATCCCGCCGGGTATCGACATCGATATCTTCTACCCCTATTACGACCTCCACTTCGAGGTCCCGCACCGCGACGAACACGCCAAGCAGGCCCGCTTCGCTCTGCTCTCCGAGTTGCAGCGGTTCTGGGTCGGGCCAGACAAGCCCTTCATCCTGGCGCTCTGTCGTCCGGATCATCGCAAGAATATCGGCGGTCTTGTCACCGCCTACGGCGAGGACAAGGAGCTACAGGCCATGGCCAATCTGGCCATCTTCGCCGGTATCCGCAAGAATATCAGCACGATGGAGGAGAACGAGCGCGAGGTGCTCACCGAGATGCTGCTCCTCATGGATCGCTACGACCTGTACGGCAAGATGGCGATCCCCAAGAAACACGATTTCTCCCACGAGGTGCCGGAACTGTACCGGATGTGCGCCGATTCCGGCGGCGTGTTCGTCAATCCCGCCCTGGTGGAACCCTTCGGCCTCACCCTCATCGAGGCGGCCTCTTGCGGCGTGCCCATCGTCGCCACCAACGACGGCGGCCCGGTGGATATCATCGCCAACTGCGACAACGGCATCCTGGTCGATCCCACCGATACCAGGCAGATCGCCGATGCCTGCCGGAAGATCCTGCGCGATCGGGAAGTGTGGGAGCGTTACTCGACGAACGGGATCAACGGCGTGCGGGAGCACTACTCTTGGACCGCCCATTGCCGACGCTATCTTGCGGTCATCGACGAGGTGTTACGGGATTTTCCCTCTTCGAGACGGATGCTCGCCGCCAGCCAGCCGCCCATCGGCCGGCGGTTGCAGGAGGTGGACCGGCTGGTGTTCACCGACGTGGACAATACCCTGGTGGGCGACAAGGACGCCCTGGCCGAGTTCTTGGAATTCGTCGAACGTCACCGGAGCCGGCTCGGCTGGGGGGTGGCCACCGGCCGCTGCCTGGATATGACCTTGGCCGTCCTGGAAGAGAACGACATCCCCCGACCGGATATCATCGTCAGTTCGGTGGGCACGGAGATCTACTACGGGGAGAGCACGGTGGCCGATCGCGGCTGGCAGCGCCACCTGGCCCACCAGTGGAAACCGGACCTGATCCGCGAGGTGTTGGCCCGGCTCGATTTTCTGGAACTCCAGGAGGAAGAGACCCAGCGCCCCTACAAGATCAGCTATTACATCGACCTGCGCAAGGACCCCGACCGGCTGGCCCGCGTCCATCAGGCCCTGCAGGAGGCGCGGGTGCGCTACAACCTGCTCTTTTCCAACGGTCAGTTCTTGGATATCCTGCCCTATCGGGCCTCCAAGGGCAAAGCGATCCGCTATCTCAGCTACAAGTGGGCGTGGCCCCTTCCCAACATCCTGGTGTGCGGCGATTCGGGCAACGACGAGGACATGCTGCGGGGCGACACCAGCGGGGTGGTGGTCGGCAACTACAGTCCGGAACTCGATGGTCTGCGGGGCTTGCGCCGCACGTATTTCTCCAGCTTGCATTATGCTGCCGCCATCTTGGACGGCATCCGGCACTACCGGTTCCTGGATGATGATAATGATGCGTCGTAACAGGCCGTTGGAAAACGGACTGTGCGCGGCACAAGGACGTGCCGCCGAATTCCGCCGGCTCTGAAAAGAGATGGCCTCGTAAAAAGCCGCAGTCGGTCCAGGTATGACACGGTAATTCAAAGGGTTACAACTCGTGAACTCGATGGAGTCGCACTTTTTGCGATTCCATCAAAAGAGCCAAGGAATTTGTGAGGTTGGCCGAAACTCGGTTCTGGCCAGCCATGGTCGAAAAAGCCAGGGATGGCTTTTTCGACGGAGTGGTAACGAAGAGGACTGCGTGTCATGAAGAAGAATCTTGCCAGTTTCGTCGACGATGCCGAGGTGGGGCTCCTTGTCGACTTCCTTTTTTCCCTCGTGGCCTCCGCCGAAGGCCCCATACTGCTCCACAACGACATCCTGCTCGCCTTTGGGCGCTACGCCGAGGAACGGGGCAAGCGGAGTACCACCTGCTGGCGGTTCCTGCGCAAGGTCCAGGAGATCCTGCCGTGCGAAGAGGGACTGCTCTTGGTCTACCGGTACCGGCGGGCCAACTGCCGCCTGTATCTGCTGCGGCGCGGTGAGACGGTGCTACACCGGCTCTCCACCCGGGAATTCCTGGCCCGTAAGGAACGTCTCGTACGGCCGGATTTGCCCTGGAACCAGCGCACCCTGGAGATCGATCTGGCGCCGTTCTACGATTACGGTCCCTTCCTGCGCGATCCGGACACCATCGGCTACGGCATCCGGCACCTGAACCGGCACCTGTCCGGCAAGCTCGCCCAGCAGCCGCAGAAGTGGAACGCCGTCCTGTTCGAATTTCTCCAGCTTCATGCCCTGGGAGATCTGCCGCTGCTCATCGACGGCAAGCGGATTCCCTCGCTGTCTGCCCTGGAGTCCGCTCTCGAGGACGCGATGGATTATCTCGAACGGTGCGAGTGTCCGGATGACGGCCAGAAGATCGCCGGCCGGCTGGCCGAGCTCGGCTTTCGGCCCGGCTGGGGCAACGACGCCGGCCGGATCCTCGAGACCATGCAACTGCTGCAGGACGTGTTCGAACAGCCGAACAGCGAGGTGCTGGAGGAGTTCCTTTCCCGCATTCCCATGGTCTCCAAGGTGGCCATGATCTCGCCGCACGGCTGGTTTGGGCAACGAGACGTTCTCGGCCGGCCGGATACCGGCGGCCAGGTGGTCTATATCCTCGACCAGGCCCGCGCCCTGGAACGGTATCTCGTCGAGGACCTCGGACGGGCCGGCCTCGAGGTGACCCCCAAGATCGTCATCGTCACCCGCCTCATTCCCAGAAGCGAGGGCACCACCTCCGACCAACCGCTCGAAAAGGTGGAGGGCAGCGACAATGTCTGGATCTTGCGGGTTCCCTTCCGGGATCCCCGCGACGGCCGGGTGGTGGAGGAGTGGATTTCCCGCTTCCGGCTCTGGCCCTATCTCGACCAGTTCACCGTGGACGTGCGCGAGGCGTTGCTGGCCGAGTTCGGCGGCACGCCGGATCTGATCATCGGCAACTACTCGGACGGCAACCTGGTGGCGACCCGGCTCTCGAAGGATCTCGGGGTCATTCAGTGCAACATCGCCCACGCGCTCGAAAAGTCCAAGTACCTGTTTTCCGATCTCTACTGGCAGAATTTCGAGGAGGAGTACCACTTCTCCATCCAGTTCGTCGCCGATCTCATCGCCATGAACCTGGCCAACTTCATCATCACCAGCACCCGGCAAGAGATCACTGGCTCCGACACCGCCATCGGCCAGTACGAATCGTACCAGTTCTTCACTATGCCAGGACTCATGAACGTCACGAGCGGCATCGATCTCTTCCATCCTCGCTTCAACGTCATCCCGCCGGGCGTGAACGAGGATGTCTTCTTCCCCTACACCGAAAAGGAGCGCCGGGACGCCGCCATGACCGAGGACCTCACCGACATGCTCTTCTTCCGCCGGGATGCCTCGTGCTACGGTGAACTCGCCGATCCCGATCTGCCGCCGATCTTCTCCATCGCCCGCCTGGACCGGATCAAAAATCTTACCGGTCTGGTCGAGGCCTACGGCCGCTCGGAGCGGTTGCGACGGCAGGCCAACCTGGTTATCGTCGCCTCCACCCTGGACCCCGAGGCATCCCAGGACGGCGAAGAGGCGGCCGAGATCCGCCGCATGTACGAACTCATCGACCAGTACGATCTCCACGGCCATATCCGCTGGATCGGCGCCTTCCTCGGTAAGCCGGAGACCGGCGAGGCGTACCGGATCATTGCCGACCGGCGCGGCATCTTCGTGCAGCCGGCCCTGTTCGAGGCCTTCGGTCTCACCATCCTGGAAGCGATGCACTCCGGCCTGCCGGTCTTCGCCACCAAGTTTGGCGGCCCGCAGGAGATCATTGAGTCGGGCCGGTCCGGTTTTCTCATCAACCCCACCGACCAGGAACCGATGGCGGCGGCCTTGGCCGATTTCCTCGAGTTGTGCGGCCAAGAACCGGAGTACTGGGAACGGCTGTCGCTCGCGGCCCAGAAGCGGGTGCAAGAACACTTCACCTGGAAGCTGCACTGCCGCCAGCTCACCCGGCTGACCAAGGTGTACGGCTTCTGGAAGTATTCCATTTCCAACGAGGCAAAGCAGCGGATAGCCAACTACTGCGAGTTGTTGTATCATCTCTATTTCAAGGAGAGGGCCGTCCGCATGTTGTCGTAAGGTGACAAGCCCGCTTTTTAACGGCTGTTATGTCGCACGAGCGATCCGTCCCATCGAGGAGGCAACGATGATCGTAACCGTCGGTGAGGTGGTATGGGACTGTTTCCCCGACCGGCAGGTCCTGGGCGGGGCGCCGGTGAACGTGGCCTGTCATCTGGTCCGGCTGGGGACCGAGACCCTGGTGGTGACCAGGGTCGGGGCCGACGATCTCGGCCGCCGTACCCTCGATGCCTTGTCCGCCGCCGGCCTCGATCTGGCGGGCATCCAGGAAGACGAGGAACTCCCTACCGGTCGGGTGAACGTCACCTTCGACGAAAAGGGCGAGCCTCATTTCGAGATCATGGCGCCGGCCGCCTGGGATGGGATCGCCTTTGATCCGGCGGCAACGGTCATCGCCGGCCGACCGTACGGGCTCGTGTTCGGCACCCTGGCCCAGCGGGACGGCCGCAGCCGGGCGACCATCGAACGGTTGATCGACGGCGCGCGTCGTCGCTATTACGACGTCAATCTGCGGCCGCCCTTTACCCCGGTCGAGAGAGTTGCCGCTTCTCTTGCGCGAGCCGAGGTGGTGAAACTGAACGAGGAGGAACTGGCCGTTCTCGGTCGGGAGCTGGCCCTCGGAGATCCAGAGGCTGATTTGCGGCAGACGGTGGCCCTGTTGCGTGAACGCTTCGGAATCGATATCGTGGTGGTCACCGCCGGCGCCCGGGGCGCCTGGCTGGTGGACGACGAGGGCACGGTGGCCACGTCGGGCGTGCCGGTCTCGGTCGCCGATCCGGTGGGGGCGGGGGACGCCTTTTTCGCCGCCTTCATCGACGCCGCCGAGCGCGGCCTGCCGCGGGCGGTCTGCCTGGAGCGGGCCAACCGACTCGGCGCCCTGGTGGCGTCGCTCCCCGGCGCCACGCCGGCCATCGACCGGTTGCCGTGGGAGCGTTCATAACCACAGCACAAAAAGGAAAAACGCGCGGCAACTCGCAGTTGGTCCAGGCCTGACACGGGAATTCAACGGATTACAAAGCGTGAACTCGATGAAATCGTATTTTTACGATTTCATCAAACAGGAAGAACCGGCGGCCGACGAGCTGCCCAACGACATCCAAGGAGACCAAGGATATGCTCAGAAGTGATTTCCCCGATCTCACCCTGGTTCATCGGGGCAAGGTGCGTGACATCTACGAGGTGGATGGCCATCTGCTGCTGGTGGCCACCGACCGGATTTCGGCCTTCGACGTGGTGATGGCTGAGCCTATTCCGGACAAGGGCAAGATCCTCACCGCCATGTCGCTGTTCTGGTTCGACCATCTCGGCGATATCGTCGCCAATCACCTGGTCACCGCCGACCCGGACCAGTATCCGGAAGCCTGCCGGCCGTACCGCGATCAGCTCGCCGGCCGCTCCATGCTGGTGAAAAAGGCGGAGCCCCTGCCGGTGGAATGCATCGTGCGGGGCTATCTCGCCGGCTCCTTCTGGAGCGCCTACCAGCGGTCCACCACGGTGTGCGGTTTCGAGTTGCCGGCCGGCATGCGGGAGTCGGACCCGTTCCCCGAGCCTCTGTTCACCCCCTCCACCAAGGCGGCCATCGGCGACCATGATGAAAACATCTCCCAGGCCCGGCTGGTGGAGATCGTGGGCGAGGAGGTGGCCGCCAAGCTGCAGGATGTGTCTTTGCGTCTCTACAAGAAGGCGCGCGATTACGCCCTGGAGCGGGGTATCATCATCGCGGATACCAAGTTTGAATTCGGCTGGTGGGAGGGGGAACTCATCCTCATCGACGAGGTGCTGACCCCGGACTCGTCACGCTTCTGGCCCCGGGACGCTTACGCGCCCGGCCGCAGCCAGCCGAGCTTCGACAAGCAGTTTCTGCGGGATTACCTGACCTCCCTCGACTGGGACAAGGCGCCGCCCCCGCCGCCGCTGCCCCAGGAGATCGTGGACAAGACCAGGAACCGTTACCTGGAGGCCCTGGAGCGGCTCACCGGCCGGGGACTGGATGGCTGACCGTACCCATCAGAGGCCGGCCTCGGCCAGTTGCTCGGCCAGTTTCTTTTGTTCGGGAGTGAGGTGCTTGGGCACCACGGGCAGGATGCGAACGTAGAGATCGCCGCGCGGTCCGTGCGGCCCGGTGGGAAGCCCGTGCCCTTTGAGTCGCAGGCGGGCGCCCGCCTGGGTGCCGGCCGGAATCTTGACATTCAGTTGCTTGCCGTCCAGGGTGGGCACGGTGAGCTTGGTGCCGAGCAGCAGCGCCGAGTAGGGGACGCGCCGTTCGATGATCAGGTTGTCTCCCTCACGGCTGAACAGGGCGTGGGGCCGGATACGGATCTGCAGATAGAGGTCGCCGGCCGGGCCGCCGGTGGGGGAGGGGCCGCCCTGGCCCGCCACCCGAAGTTTCTTGCCGTCCTCGATGCCGGGCGGGATACGGACGGCAACCCGCCGGCCGCCGGCGCCGCCTACCGCGATGGTCTTCTCGCTGCCAGACAGCACGTCCTCCAGGTCGATGGGCAGTTCCATGGTGAGGTCCTGGCCCTTGACGTGCTGGGGGCCCCGGCGGGTGAAGCCGCTCGTCCCGAAGGGGTCGCCACCCATGGAGGTGCGGCCGAAGATGGAGTCGAAGGGGCTCCCTCCGCCGAAGCTCGTATACACCCGCGCCGAACCGCCACCTAGATTGATACCGAATTCGCGCAGGATGTCGCCGAGGTCGAAGTTGCGGAAGATGTCTTCCTGCGAGTAGCGCTGCTGGAAGCCCGAGGCGCCGAACGTATCGTACTGGCGCCGTTTTTCCGGGTCGGAGAGCACGGCGTACGCCTCGCTGATCTGCTTGAACTTTTCTTCCGCCTCCTTGTTGCCCTTGTTGCGGTCCGGGTGGTACTTGAGGGCAAGCTTGCGGTACGCCTTTTTGATCTCGTCGACACTGGCGTTCTTGTCGACGCCGAGGATCTTGTAGTAGTCGTGTGCCATGGTTGTCGTCGTCCGGAACTGAAACCGTGCTGTATTCCCGTTGCGACGGCCGGCCGGGGTGGACATCCTCCTCCCGGTCCAACCATCGTTGCCGTTACCTCTTCACTAAATAAGCACGGTACCGGGAAAAGGCAAGATACGGCGGCGGGGCTGCAAGTTACTTGCTGGACGACGGGGCGGTTATCAGCCCGTTGAAAAACGGGCTGTGTGCGGCACAGGGATGTGCCGCCGAATTCCGTCGGTTTTGAAAAAAACCAAGGAATCCGTAAGGTTGGCCGAAACTCGGTTTTGGCCAACCGATGGTCGAAAAAGCCAGGGAAGGCTTTTTCGACAGACTGTTATCAGTCCGTTGAAAAGGCCGCGGACGGCTTGTTTACGGGCTGTCAGAACGGGACGTCGTCTTCCATCGGCTCGGGGAAGGGGGGCTCCTCCTCTTGCTGGAACCCGCCGCCACCGCTGCGCGGCGAGAGCATCTTCATTTCCCGGGCGACGATTTCGGTGGTATAACGGGGATTGCCGTCCCGATCCTCCCACTTGCGGGTTTGCAGGCGTCCTTCGATATAGACCTTGGATCCCTTGGAGAGGTATTCGCCGCAGATCTCGGCCAGGCGGCCGAAGGCGACGATGCGGTGCCATTCGGTGAGTTCTTCCCGATCGCCGTCCGGTTTGCGCCGGGTTTCGGTGGTGGCGATCCGGAAATTGGCCACTGCCGTGCCGCTTTGAGCGTATCGAACCTCGGGATCGGCACCGAGATTGCCGATCAGTATGACCTTGTTGACCATGATTGCCTCCTTACCGTTTGTCGTCTTCGGCCGTGAACTGGAAGCCACTATACAGGGTGCGCTTGCCGGTTGCAAGCGAGCTGATGGGGCCCGTCCCGGTTGTCATCGCGGCCGCTGCTGTCTATAATCCGTTGTTCTTTTGATGGAATCGCAAAAAACTGCGATTCCATCGAGTTCTCGCTTGGTAACCTGTTGAATTATCGTGTCAGGCCTGGACCGACCGGTCATTCGCTGCGCTCACCACCTGCGAGTTTTTACGGGTCCATCTCTTTTGATGGAATCGTAAAAACTACGATTCCATCGAGTTCACGGTGTGTAACCCGTTGAATTATCGTGTCAGACCTG
>CAYRGZ010000116.1:0-9035 GCA_964423785.1 uncultured Desulfobulbia bacterium | reverse complement strand
GCTTTGTAACCTGTTGAATTGTCGTGTCAGGCCCGGACCGACTGCGACTTGTTACGAGGTCATCAGGGATTCTGTAGCAGCCATTATACCGTGTCGCGCTGATCCCTCACAAGCTAAAAGCGGGCAAATCGGGGGGCCATCAATGGTCGGTTGGTGCAGTATCAGGCCGTTGGAGGAGCAGGTAGAATTCGCCAGCTACCCGCATACTGCCGGCGGCCCGCTCGGCATAGGGGCCGTGGCCGAAGAAGAAATCGAGGCGGCCGGGGCCGCGGATGGCGGAACCGGTATCGTGGATGGCAACGAACCGGTGCAGGCTGACCCAGCGCACTCCCCGTTGCCGGAAGCGGGGCTGGCGGGCGATGAGATAGCCCACCGCCCCGGCCGGATACCAGGCCGGGTCCATGGCTACCGAACGGCCGGCGACGAGCGGCTGACCGAGGCTGCCCAGCGGCCCTTCGTCGCCCGTTTCGTCCCGCCAACGAAAAAAGACGTAACGTTCGTTGCGGCCGAGGATGTCGGCCTGTCGGTCGGGATGATGCCGGAGATAGGCTCGGATTCTCGGTAGATTGACCTCTTCCAGAGAGAAGATGCCTTCTTCCACCAGTACCCGGCCGATACTTGTGTATGGCCGGCCGTTGGTGCCGGCGTACTGCAGGCGGCGGACGCTGCCGTCGGCAAGGCGGATGCGGCCTGATCCCTGGATCTGCAGGAAGAAGGCTGCCAGAGGGTCATCGACCCAAACGAGTTCCTGGCCGGCCAGGGGCCTAGCTTCTTCGATCTGGCGCCGGCTCCAGTAGGAGAAGAGCAGCCGGTCCTGGCGGCGCCAGACGCCCCGCTTGCCGACCACCAGATCGTCGGGCAAGCGGTAAAGCGGGTACCGGAACCGGTCGGTCGGTTGCAGACTGCCGGCCAGTTCCGGTTCGTAGTAGCCGGTGACGAGCAGGGGCACTGGCAGTCGATAGAAGACAAATTCGGTCGCCAGCCGGCGGCGCAAGCTCGGAAAATCCAGCGGCTCGGCGAGTAGCCGTTCCAGGGCCTTGGCCGTGGCCAGCAGAGTCTGACGGGACAGGAGCGGCCGCCAGCAGGCGGGAATCGGCACCGGGTCGCCGTCCAGGGTCTGGATACTGGCCGCCAGGGCCCGGCGTAACCCGGCCGCATCTCCGTCGTCGGGCAGGAGACGGGAAACCGACACCGGCTCCGGAACCGGCGCCTGCACCGCTCCCCGCGCCATCCCGGTTATTCCCGAATAGATCATGATGGCGGTGAACCAGATCGCAAGTACCACTATGTGGCGGTTTGTGCGTGACGGTCTCTGCATGTTTTCTGGTTTTCTCTGTTCGGGTATTTTTTGTAACATACTATTTTCAAATGGAAAATTCCAGGGAAAGCGCAAGCGGTTTCCGGTGACGGCGGGGCTGCTCATCACGGGTCGGTTCCGCGGCCGTTTTTTTTCTTGACCTCCGGCTGGAAATTCCGTAGAAATACCCAGTAAAGACGACTCCGGTCTAACTGAATCGCAGGGGACTCTCCTCCATAGTATTCCTTGGCTCCGGTCGACCCTGTGATCGAGGATACAATATATCCGCAAGCCGAAGAGTTTCGGTGGACTTTCCGTGAATCCATCACGTATGATAGATTCCGGTGGCAGTCCGTTGTTCAATTTCTAGAAATTAAAGGATGGGAGGTATCATGAGCGAATCCACCAAGATCACCAGTCTATCCCAGGAAAAGCGTGTCTTCGCTCCCCCGGTCGAGGGGCGCGACACGGCGTATGTCAAGAGCATGGAGGAGTACGAGGCCATCTACCGCCGCTCCATGGAAGATCCGGAAGGATATTGGGCGGAACGGGCCGAGGAACTCATTACCTGGGAAAAGAAATGGGACAAAGTCCTGGAATACGATTTCCTGAAGCCCGAAGTCAAGTGGTTCCAGGGCGGTCGACTCAATATCTCCTACAACTGCCTCGATCGGCACCTCACCGACGGCCGCCGCAACAAGGCGGCCCTCATCTGGCAGGGCGAGCCGGAGGACGACGTCAAGGTCTATACCTACCAGATGCTGCATACTGAGGTCTGCCGGTTCGCCAACGTCCTCAAGTCCCTGGGCGTGAAAAAGGGAGACCGGGTATCGGTCTACCTGCCGATGATTCCCGAGCTGGCGATCACCATCCTCGCCTGCACCCGTATCGGCGCCGTCCATAGCGTCGTTTTCGCCGGTTTCTCGGCCCAGAGCCTGAAAAGCCGTATTCAGGACTGCGAGGCCAAGGTTCTGGTCACCGCCGATGCCGTGTTGCGGGCCGGCAAGACCATCCCCCTGAAGCCCAACGCCGACGATGCCTTGGCCGAGTGCCCCACGGTCGAGAAATGCGTCGTCGTCAAGCGGGCCGGCAACGAGGTCTCCATGCAGGACGGCCGGGACATCTGGTGGCACGATGCGGTCAGCGGACCGGACATCACCGACGTCTGCGAGCCGGAGAGCATGGACGCCGAGGATATGGCCTTCATCCTGTACACGTCCGGTTCCACCGGCAAGCCCAAGGGTGTCGTCCATACCACTGGCGGCTATCTGACCTATGCCGCTCATACCTGCCAGCTGGTCTTCGATCTCAAGGATGACGACGTCTACTGGTGTACCGCTGATATCGGCTGGATCACCGGCCATACCTACATCGTGTATGGGCCGCTCGCCCTCGGCGCCACCTCGCTCATGTTCGAGGGCGTGCCCTCCTATCCGGACGCGGCCCGTTTCTGGAAGATCTGCGAGAAATTTAAAGTCAATATCTTCTACACCGCGCCCACGGTCATCCGCGCCCTGATGCGGGAAGGGGTCTCCTACACCCAGCGTCACGACCTGTCCACCCTGCGCATTCTCGGCACCGTCGGCGAGCCCATCAACCCGGAGGCCTGGATCTGGTACCACGAAAATATCGGCAAGGGCAAGTTGCCCATCGTCGATACCTGGTGGCAGACCGAGACCGGCGGTATCCTCATCTCGCCGCTGCCCTACGCCACGCCGCTGAAGCCTGGTTCCGCCACCAGGCCCCTGCCCGGCGTCGACGCCACCATTCTGAAGGAAGACGGCAGCGAGGCGGCACCCAACGAGGGTGGTCACCTGGTGATCCGTAAACCGTGGCCCGGCATGCTGCGCGGTGTCTTCGGCCAGCCGGAGCGGTTCAAGAAGACCTATTTTTCCCGGTTCGAGGGTATCTACGATCCCGAAGACGGTGCCCGCAAGGACGAGGATGGCTACTTCTGGATCATGGGCCGGCTCGATGACGTCATCAACGTCTCCGGCCACCGGCTCGGCACGGCGGAGATCGAGTCCGCCCTGGTTTCCCATCCCAAGGTGTCCGAGGCGGCGGTGGTCGGTGCTCCCCATCCGGTCAAGGGCCAGACCATCTACGCGTACGTCACCGTGGCCGCCGGCGTCGAGGCCAACGACGAGTTGCGTGCCGAGCTGAAGAAGCATGTGCGGGCCGAGATCGGGCCCATTGCCACGCCGGAGATCATCCAGTTCTCCGACGGTCTACCGAAGACCCGTAGCGGCAAGATCATGCGCCGCATCCTGCGCAAGATCGCCTCCGGCCATACCGAGGCACACGACTTCGGTGATACCTCCACCCTTGCCGATCCCTCGGTGGTGGACGATCTGGTGGCCAACAGCAAGGAGTTCGTCAAGAAGCTGCTCGGCTGATTCCCAGAAAGACCACCATGCATTTCAAACAAAAGGCCGCGGCGCGAACCGCGGCCTTTTCGTTTTTGAGAACAACAGAGCTTTATTCATGTGGAATGCTAAGCCCATGATTCAGCGTTGGTGGTCATGCCTTTTTCTCGGTTAAGACAAACAGTTGCCTGGAACACCAAGCCGCCTCTCGAACAACCGTTCGCGATAGTCATGAAGCCGGGTCACCCGCGAGAGACTGCTCTCGTGCTATCGCGCACCTCGTTTCCACCTCCACCAAGATTTACACCACTCAAGAGGACGTTATCTGAATGTCAGGACATTGACAGACATAGCTCCTGCTTCTTCCCGTCCCTAACGTGGCGGGAGTGTATCAAGAAGGTATGGGAGGTGGATCCGCTGGAGTGTCACCGGTGCGGGACGGAGATGCGGATTGTGTCGTTTATCACCGATCCGGCGGTGATCCGAAAGATTTTGGAGCATCTGGAGCAATGGGAAGAGGCGCTACCGGTGGGGGGAGCGCGCACCGCCGTCTTGCAGGGAAGGTGGAGACACCAGTTTCCCGGAGGATGACTTCTTCCAGCCCGGGCCGTCCGACGACCCATATATCATGGACCCGATCTATCTGGTTTTCCGCGTCACCGAACTATCTCTTATCACCTCAAGCCTTCTCCACCCTGACCCAGGTACTGCTGAAATCAGGGATCCCTGCCGTGAGATCTACAAGGGGGGTGTTGCCGAACCTGGGATCCAATTCCCCCACCTCGTTGGGGTTCACTCCGGCTCCCAAGGCGGGATCTGCTATGAGGCGGTCTCCGCGGGAAACCCTCTGTCCCCCGAGGAATACCGACGCACACTTTTTCACCTCGAGACTGCGGGCCCTCAGGGCGGTGTGGCCATAGGAGATGGAGATCGCTACCACTCCCGGTCTTACAATCCCGCCGGTCTTCAGCCTGCCGACCACGCCGCGGGGATTGGACCGGGATGAGACGCGCACTCTCTCCCCATCCTTCAGCCCCAGTCTATCTGCGTCTCTCCTGTTCATAAAAATGTGGTTTTGAGGATGGAGTTCCATGGTCACCTTGTGCCAGACCGTCCTGGACTGGGTGTGGAGACTGGTCTTGTGGCTCACTAACAGGAAAGGAAAGCCTGGAATTGGGCCAGGGGGGGAAACGTATACCGGCGAACCGGGAAAACGCGCCCCTGTGATGGAGCAGACTGTACTGGCCAGAGTCTCATTGTAGAGCATGAACCTTTTCAGCTTTGACTTGAACGCTGTGCCTTGGAACTGGGACTCGTAAGGGTGAAAGATTCCGCCCACCGCCAGCATCTCGCAAACGGACCGCCATTGCCGTTTTGTCAGTATCTCTTTATGGCGGGTCACCGGGTAATTGGCCTCAACAAACGCCACTTTTTCGCTGTCTTCTCCTTTGAGCCCGGCATTGGTAGCGATGTTGGCGAAACCTCTCAGATAGAATTCCTCGGCCCTGTGCAGCGGCTGCAGCTCTCCCCTTTCGTCCGGCACCGCCTCCTTGCCGAACCCAGGAAGAGCCAGCGTTTCCGCCAGGTCTATGAGGAAGGTTTCGAGGCAGATGGGGCGGCCGTCTGGAGTGTGGTGGGTGAGGGGGGCAATGCACGGGGTCCGTACAGCAGTGAACTTCATTGCAGGGGCGTGGGGCGACAGCCAACCGTAGTGGCCCTCCGCGTAAGTGACGTCAGGGATGATATAGTCTGCATAGATGTTGGATTCGTTGATGCCTACGTCTATGGAAACTAACAGGGGGACTTTGCTTGTGTCCTTCAGGGTCTCCTTAAACCTGTAGCCCCCAGGTGTGGAATAGACAGGATTGTAGAAATAGAGGAATAAGGCGCCTATGGGATACGGGTAGCCTTGATCTATCCCGGCAAGGGCCTCCACACTGAGGCCGCCCTTGGTGAAGGGAAACCAGGGCCTCTTGGCCGGGTATGGATCCTTGCCATTGGCCTTGACGGCCTTGAAAAGGGAGGTCTCCTGGTATGCCGCCTTCTCCCTGGATATCTTGACCCCCTGCGGCCTCCTCTTACCAGGGAAGTTTTTGAGGTCAAAGGGGCCGCTCTTCCACGGCGCTACCCCGCCTCCAGAACTGAGATAGCCTCCTTTGCGCTGGAGGTTTCCGGCCAAGGCGTTCAGCACCGCCACCGCGTATGCGGCGTAGGTGCCGCCAACATAGTTCCCAGCCCCGTGATATTGGCACACCGCTGCCTTGGGGCCATAGGAGGAGAATTCTTTTGCAATGGAGACGATCTCCTCTACGTCCACTCCGGCAAGCTCTGCGTACTTCTTCAGGGTGAATTCCATCACCCCCTCCTTCATGACGGTGAAGGCGCTCTTCACCCTTACAGATCCGCCTGTGGAGGCGGGAAGGATGGTATCCACATCAAGGGCCGCCCTTTCTGTATCCCTGAATGAGACGGGCCTCCCCCCTTTAGAGAGCACTACATAGTGGTCCTCCTTTCCTTGTATAGCCCCACCAAGGTCCCTGACCCTCAGAAATCTGCCGTTCCGGGGGTGTCCCTCGTCCCATATCACAAGGTGGGTGGCGTTGACATACGCCCCGTTGCCCAGTTTGCGCGCGGCATCCTCATTGGGAGCCTCCAGGAAGGGTCTGTTGTATCGTGAGTTTTCCAGCATCCATCGAACTAACCCCAGGGCGAAGGCCCCGTCCTGTCCTGGCCTGATGGGCACCCAGCGGTGGGCGTGGCATGATGCCTTCTGGGCCCGGGGGTCTACTATGACGAATTTCACCTCTCCCCTGGAATGTCTGTTGGCCAAAGCTGCACCGTAAGTGTTCAGGCCTGGCTGGAGGGCCTCGTAGATGTTGGCGCCAAAGACCAGTATGTATTCCGCCCCCCAAGGGTCGGCCTTCAACTCCACCGCCTTACCCCCTGTGAAGGCGAAGTTGCCCATCCTGAAGCCCAGGCCGCAGATATCGGTGTGGCCTATCCTGTTGATGGAACCGAAGGAGTGTTTGACGAAGCGGTCTATGAACTCCTTCCTCCCTGACTGCAGCCTTCCGGTCATGAAGACCAGCGCGTTGCGTTTGGGGCCAAGCTCAGGAGCTGCCGGGGAGATGGGGGAGTCAGAGTCCAGTTCCTTGAGGCCGGGCACATGACGCTCCTCACCGATATGGCTGAATAGCCTCCCTCCGAAGGCTATCTCCTTTATGAGCTGATCCCACTCGATGGGTTCAAATTTGCCCTCCCCCCTTTTTCCGCAGCGCTTCAGTGGCCTGGTGATGCGATATGGGTTTTGGACATAGTTCCATATCTCCTTGGCTTTGCCGCAGACAGGGCTCGGGGTCTTGAGGGCATGTTCAATGGGCAAGGAAGATGGAAGGGGTTCCCCCATCATATTGTAGGGATGATATGGATTCCCGCTTACCTCCACGATTTTCCCATTTTCCGTGGAGAGGCGTATGCCGCACCGGGCGTTGCATCCCAGACACACCGAATGGACTGTCTTCCGGCCCTGGCGGGCCTCTCCCTTTTCGGCAAAAGATGTGGCCTTTGACAGTACGGCTGTGGCAGAGGCGGCTAGGCCCGTCTTGAGGAAGCAGCGTCTATTCATGTTTCGACACCTCCAACTCAGAGTAGAGAACCCTGGCCTTTTTGAGCAGCTCCGCATTAATTGTAAAGAGAGGGTGTCTCTGGAGGTAACTTTCGAATTCCCCCTCCGGCTGGCGCAGGTCTCCGAACATTCGGGCACCGCTGGGGCACGACTCCACACAGAGAGGGACTCCGCCTCCTTCAATCCTGGATAGGCAGAAGTCGCATTTGCCGGCCTTGCCTCCACGCTCAGACGATAGCTGGATAGCGTCGAATCGGCAGGCGGAGACGCATTCTCCACACGCCACGCACTTGTCCTTATTTACGGTTACTATGCCCGAAGGAAGCCTCCTTATGGCCCCTTCTGGACAGATTTTGGCGCACGGGGCGTCTTGACAGTGGTTGCAGAGCACAGGTAGGAACCGCTGCTTTACCTGGGGAAAACGGCCCACCTCTCTGGAGAGAACCCGGGTATCCCACCGGCCAGGGGGGAGGTCCCTGCCTGTATGACACGCTATGGAGCAGGTTTCACACCCCATGCACCGTTCAAGGTCTATTATCATGGCGTACTGAGGGACGGCTTGCCCGGAAAGGGCTGGGCTGGCAAATCCGGCGAGGACAACCGCTGCCGCCGTCTTGATGAAAACTCTCCTTCCCTTCATGGCAGTTGTTACCTCAAGCTAAGGCTGTGTGGGTTATTGGGTATTTGAATGAATCTGGCGAGAGCCAGTCCAGGGGGCGGCCTCCTCCCTCTGCATAGGGATACATGAAGTAGTTCAAGGGCGATCCTTTCTCTCCTCTCCTCCTTAAACGAGCACACCAACTCAACGTAGAGGAGACGTTGGCATTCGCTGGGAGGGTGTGTACCTTTTGTAGTCAAAGTCGCCCTCTATAGAAATATTGCTTCTTGATATTGATCCGTTACTGGATAGGGGATCCAGAGACGCGCCTTTTGACTTCTTGGGTGGTGCTGAGGTCGAAGCTCATGGTGGCTTGCCTTGATGGACCATGGCAGCCAAAGCCCCAGTTAGTCAGGTCCATATTCCTGTTGTGAGAGAGAGTAAAGCTATCCACGCCCTATTCATCTTTTATCCTCCTTTGCTTTGTGTGGCCTTTCTTCTTCATGTAAAGGCGAGGGAAGATGATATGATTTTTTGTAAGCTACCATTGAGACCCGTGGATATCCAATACATATTATCGATTTTTGATGTGATATTATAGGTTTTACTTATGGCTTTTGGTGTGGGCGTGGCCAGGCCTTGCAAAGGAGGATTTTGGCAGGTCTTTCTGATTTTTTGATTCCGGCTGCGTCGGCGTAACGGCTTTTAGTGAGACTTGCTGGATTGAGCCATTGAAAAATGGTAATTGGTTGCCAAACCGGACCAAATCTGAGAGGGGTTGGTCATGCGGCGACAGTGTGGCAAGTGCGGAGGCAATCGTCATTGGAAGCTGTCTGACGGGCGTTTGAAGTGCCGGCGTTGCGGCCAACGACGAGTTGCGTGCCGAGCTGAAGAAGCACGTGCGGGCCGAGATCGGGCCCATTGCCACGCCGGAGATCATCCAGTTCGCCGCAGGCCAAACCGAAGCGCACGACTTCGGCGACACCTCCACCTTTGCCGATCCCTCGGTGGTGGACGATCTGGTGGCCAACAGCAAGGAGTTCGTCGGGAAGCTGCTCGGCTGATTCCTGACCCTATAGTTAGAACCAAAAAGGCCGCGGCGTACCCCGCGGCCTTTTTGGTTTTGGAAACTGTATCAAGCCGATTACT
>CAYRGZ010000115.1:6955-9048 GCA_964423785.1 uncultured Desulfobulbia bacterium | reverse complement strand
ACAACGGCAATGTCAGAAGGGAGGAGGAATCATGCTGGCTTTCGCTTCAACTGACGGAGATCGACGGCAAAGCCGGCGTCAGCCGGCCCTGGACGGAAGCTTCATCATCTTCGACAACCACCAGACCGTCATCGGTCGCATCCTCGACATCAGCGCCGGCGGCATTGCTTGCCAGATCGGTGGGTGCGATTTGCCCACCTGGACCGACCGGGTGACCATCATCAGTTACCACGGCCAGGGGCAACCCTTGGAACTTACCGACGTGCCGCTGGCCGACGTCCGCTATCGGCAAGAAATGCGCCTCGCCGACGACGTTTGCTACCTGCGGCTCGGCCTCCAATTCGGTCCCCTCTCCCCCAGCCAGCGGGGCCGCATCCACCGTTTCGCCCGGGCGGCCAGCCAACCGGCAGCATAACGCCGGCATCACCGTCCAGGAGGCCCCTCACCCCACCAGCTTGGTGAGCAGCCACAGGCAGCCAGCGGCGTAGAGCCCGGCCACCAGGTCGTCGGCCACGATGCCGATGCCACCGTGGATGTGGCGGTCGAACCAGCGGACCGGAAACGGCTTGACGATATCGAAGAACCGGAAAAGGAGAAACCCGGCCCCCCAAGTCAGCACGCCCGGCTGAAAAGGGGCCAGGGTGACCAGCATGCCGGCGATCTCGTCGATCACCACCGCACTGGGATCGGCGCGATCGAGGATCTTTTCCGCCGCACCGGCACTGCCCACCGCGACAAACACCAGCAGACCGAGGGCAACGAGGTAGCCGCCGGTCCCGAGCCGGGTAAGCAAGAAATGGATCGGCAGGGCGACGAGCGAGCCCCAGGTTCCCGGCGCCACCGGCAGGTAGCCGACGCCGATACCGGTGGCGATAAGCATGATGAACCGTGGTGTCATTCGCTTTCCTCGTCCTTCTTCTGCATGGCGGCCAAGGCCGCCACCTCTTCATAGATACGCCGCAACGGCACGCCGGTCCGCACGGCCAATCGCCGGCACTCCTCGAATTCCGGCCGCCACTCGATACCGGTTTCCGTTTCCACCTCTTTCACCGTCACCTCTCCCCACCGGCATTGCACCGTCCGTTGCCGGCGCGGCAGGGTCCAGCGGGAGGCGCGCCGCCGGCACAGGCCGATGGCCGTGGTCTCGGCAAGCACGATGCGCCCGAGATCGGTTGCGGTCGCCGGATCGGCTACCACCCGCAAGAGCCAGCCGGGCCGGGATTTCTTCATCGTGCAGGGCAGCCAGGCGACGTCGAGGGCGCCACCGGCAAGAAGCCGCTCGGTGACGTGGCCACACAGTTCCGGGGCCAGGTCGTCGATGGTGGTCTCGAGGATCTCCACCGCCTGGGCCTCGGCCACCGATCGCCCCTGGCCCATCAACAGCCGCAGCAGGTTGGGCCGGCCGTCGGGTCGGCTCCGCACACCCCCCCCGTAACCGGTGGCAACAAGACGCATGGGCGGCATGGGACCGAAACCGGCGGCCAGCTCGCGGATCAGGGCGGCGCCGGTCGGCGTCACCAGTTCCATGTCCACCCCAGCGTCGTACACCGGTACATCGGCGAGCAGTTCCAGGACGGCCGGGGCCGGCAACGGCAGCGGCCCGTGGGCGCTGTCGATCCAACCGCGGCCGAGCGGCAACGGGCCACAATGCACCTCGTCGATGCCGAGAGCCGCAAGGCCTGCCACCGCGCCGGCCACGTCCACCAAGGTATCGACAGCACCGATCTCGTGAAAATGCACCTCCTCCGGTCGGCAGCCGTGCACCTTGGCCTCGGCCGCCGCCAGCCGCCGGCAGACCGCCAGGATACGCTGCCGGCAGCGACCGTCGAAATCGCTCGCCGCCACGATCCGCTCGATGGCAGCCAGGGTACGCAAGGGGTGGCAACCGTCGTCCCGAACCGAAAGCCGCACCGCCGCAAGCCCCCCCACCTTGACCCGCTCCACCGCCACCGTTACGCCGGCAAGGCCGAGACGGCTGGGCAGTTGCCGGACGAACTCCTCACCAAGCCCGGCATCCACCAGGGCGGCCAGGAACATGTCGCCGGCAACGCCGGAGCAACAATCGAGGTAGGCGATTTTTTTTGCCGTATCCC
>CAYRGZ010000115.1:0-6855 GCA_964423785.1 uncultured Desulfobulbia bacterium | reverse complement strand
TCGACGTGATAACGGCCGAGCAGCCGGCTGCGCAACAGGTAACAGGGCACGAAGATGACGGCGCAAAAAAGCAGCAGCAACCCGAGTTCGGCGAAGTTGCGCTCGTACACCTTGGCGCCGTTCAGCGACAAGAGCAGGGTTCCGGGCATGCGACCGACGGCCGAGATGAACAGGAAGACCGGTAACGGCATGCGGCTCATGCCGAGGATGTACGACAGGACATCCTTGGGAAAGCCGGGCAAGAGGTAGAAGATGAACGGCCAGACGAAATCGTTCCGGTGGACCAGTCGGTCGAACTGCTTGTAGACCCTGGTATCCCGCAGCCGGGCACCGACCAGGTCGGCGAACAGCCGGCCGATGGCGAAGGCGATCCAGGATCCGAGGGCGAGCCCAACGGTGGAATACCAGAAGCCGGTCCACACCCCGAAGAGATAGCCGCCCAAGATCCCCGTGGCCTCACCGGGCATGGGAGCAAGGAGGATCTGCAGGATCTGCAGGCCGATGAAGACGAGGGGGGCGGCGGCGCCGTACCCGAGAACCTTGCTCCGCAGGGTCTCGCCGTTATCGAGCAAGACATCCAGGTCGGCGAGCAACTGGACGACATCCAGGTCGGCAAAGACGAAAAAAACCCAAACCCCGGCCACCCCGACCAGGGCGAGGAGCAGGAGGCGGATGATCGTTCCCCTAGGCAAGGCGGGTTCCCGGCGGCAGGGGATGCCCCTGCAGAAAGGTTGCCACGGGCATGCGGCGGCCGCCTTCTCGCTGGATTTCGCGGATTACCACCACCCCGTCACCGGCGGCCACGGTCAGCCCCTCACGGTCGGCCCGCACCACGGTGCCCGGCGGCTCGGCAACGGGCTCGGCCACTGGCCGCGGGGCAAAGAGCCGTAACCGTTTGCCGTTCACGAAGCTGTAGGCCGACGGCCAGGGGTCCAGGCCACGGATCAGGCAGCCGATGGCGGCGGCCGGCCGGCTCCAGTCGATATGGCCGTCCTCCTTCTTGAGCGGCGGGGCCAGGGTGGCCTGGGAATCGTCCTGGGGAACCGGCGTCAGGGTGCCGGCCCGCAGGCGATCGAGGGCCTCGACCAGCAACCGGCCACCGAGTTCGGCCATCTTGGCCGCCAGGGTACCGGCCGTATCGTCGAGCTCGATGGGCATGGCGCCGGGCAACAGGATATCGCCGGTGTCGAGCCCTTCGTCCATCTGCATAATGGTGATGCCGGTTTCGGTCTCGCCGCGGATGATCGCCCACTGGATGGGCGCCGCGCCGCGGTACTTGGGCAGGAGCGAGCCGTGCACGTTGATGGTGCCGAGGGGTGGCAGACGGAGGAGCGGCCCGGGCAGAATGCGGCCGTAGGCGCAGACCACGATCAAGTCCGGCTGGAATTCGCCGATTTGCCGGCGGAACGCCTCGGTCTTGATGGCGGTGGGTTGCAATACCGGTAGCCCCGCTGCCAGAGCGGTCTCCTTCACCGGTGGGGGAGCCGGCTTGCGGCCGCGGCCCCGCGGCCGGTCGGGCTGGGTGACCACGGCGACGACCTGCTCGCCATGGTCGAGCATGGCGGTGAGCGACGGCACCGCAAAGGCGGGAGTACCCATAAAAATGATACGGGGATAATCGAAACCCATACGTTATACCCGGCCGGCGGCCCGCTGCTCCTCGCGCAGCATTTTCTTCAATTTTTTCTCGTACATCGCCCGTTTGAGACGACTGATTCGATCAATGTACAAGATTCCGTCGAGATGATCAACTTCGTGCTGGACGACCCGGGCGAACCAGTCCTCGGCCACGAATTCGAGCGGCTTCCCTTGCAGATCCTGGGCCTCGACCCGTATCTTCTGGGCCCGCTTCACCTTGGCCGAGTAGTCGAGCACCGACAGGCACCCCTCGGTCTCCACCACCTCGCCCTCTGGATCAAAGATGCGGGGATTGATGAGCACCTTGAGGTCCCGTTCCTCCTTGGGGGCGATATCGATGACCACCACCCGCAGAGGAACGCCGATCTGCGGCGCCGCCAGACCGGCGCCGGGGGCAGCGTACATGGTCTCGGCCATGTCGGCGACCAGTTTTTCGAGGGCAGCATCGAAGACGGTCACCGGTTTTGACTTTTTGCGCAGGGCGGGATCGGGATAGGTGAGAATCTTGCGGATGGCCATGAACGATTTCCTTGCGATACGGCGGGTTACAGCATGTTCTCCGGATCGATGTCCACGCTGAACCGCACCCGGCCCCGGCGGCAGGGGGCGGGCGGTTCGGCGAGAATCATACGGCAGGCCCGGTGCAGGACCCGGCCGGTCGGTGCCTGCAGGACGATCTGCCAACGGTAATGGCCCCGCAGGCGGGGCAGGGGAGCGGCGGCCGGTCCCAGGATGCGGATACCGGTGACGCGCCCGAGTCGGCCGCCGGCCTCCTTGGCGGCAACGGCGGTCTCGGACTCTGTCTCGCCCTCGAACCCGAGACAGGCCATGCGGGAAAAGGGCGGATAGCCGAGGGCCTTGCGGAAGGCCAACTCCTGCGAATAGAAACTCTTATAATCATGCCGCCGCGCACATTCAATAGCGTAATGATCCGGCCGGATGGTCTGAACCACCACCCGGCCCGGCGCCTCACCCCGACCGGCCCGGCCCATCACCTGGGACAAGAGCTGAAAAGTCCGCTCGCCGGCCCGGAAATCGGGGAGTCCCAGCCCGGCGTCGGCCCACACCACCCCGACCAGAGTGACACCGGGAAAGTGGTGCCCCTTGGTGATCATCTGGGTGCCGACCAGGATGTCGATCCCGCCGTCGCGCACCCGGCGGAGCAACCCGTGGAACCGGCGACGGTTACTGCTGGTGTCGCGGTCGAGCCGGTCGATGGCCGCCGCCGGAAAGAGTTTGCGCAATTCCTCCTCCAACCGCTCGGTGCCGAAACCGACGGCCTGGAGGCTCGTTCCCCGGCAGGCGGGACAAAGGGTGGCGGCAGGCAGCCGGAACCCGCAGTAATGACAGACCAGGCGACCGGCCCCCTTGTGCAGGGTGAGGGAGACCTGGCAATGGCGGCAGCTGACCACCCCGCCGCAATCCCGGCAGACCATGAAGTTGGCGAATCCCCGCCGGTTGAGAAAGATGAGCGCCTGCTCGCCACGGGCCAGCGTATCGGCAATGGCCGTGCGCAACCGATGGCTGAACAAGGGAAGTTTCCCCTGCTCCCGGTCCTCGTTCTTCAGGTCGACGATCTCCACCGCGGGCAATGGCCGGTCCTCGATACGCCGCGTCATGGTCAGGAGCTGGTACTTACCACGCTCGACGTTGAAAAAACTGGCCACCGACGGGGTGGCGGAGCCAAGGACGACCACGGCCCCCTCGCGCGCGGCCCGCATGACCGCCACGTCACGGGCCTGGTAGCGCAGGCCGTCTTCCTGCTTGTAGGCGGTGTCGTGTTCCTCGTCCACGATGACGAGCCGCAAGCGGGATAGCGGCGCGAAGACCGCCGACCGGGCGCCGATGACGATCGGCCGCTCGCCGGCAGCCACCAGCCGCCATTGATCGTAGCGCTCACCGTCCCCAAGACCGCTGTGGAGCAAGGCCACCCGGCCGGGAAAGCGGGAATGAAAATGGGCCTCTAGCTGGCTGGCCAGGGCGATCTCCGGCACCAGTACGAGAACGCCTCCCCCTTGCTCCAAAACATGGGCCGCGGCCCGCAGATACACCTCGGTCTTACCGCTACCGGTGACGCCGTGCAGGAGAAAGGCGGCAAAACGGCGCGCGTCGATGGCGGGCAGGATATCGGCGAGCACCCGCTCCTGCTCCGGGGTGAGAACGGCGGGGGGGGCCTCGTACGGCGGCACGAACCCGAAGGGATCGCGCTGCACCTCGATCTCCTCGACGGCGATGCATCCCTTCTCAATGAGATCCGCCAAGACCCGCCGGGCGCCCGGATAGCGGCGGGTGAGATCGCGGCGCGGCACCGGCCGGTCGCGCCCGCCCAATTCCAGAAGAAGCTCAATGGTCTTGCGCTCGCTTTTTCTCACGCCACAATCGCCGCACACGGGCACCAGAAAGCACGCCGGCCGGTCGCCAGCAACGGGCGTCGTTCCTGGCCGTTCGGACGGATCCTCCCGGCCGGCGGTACCGGGCAGGCGCAGGCAGGTTTCGGTCTTGATCCGAATCCGATCGCGGGCCACCCCCTCGTCGATGGTAATAAACCCCTGCTCTTGCCAGGCAAGCAAGCGGCGGCGGTGCGCGGGCCAGAGCCGACGCAGGCGGGCGACCGACAAGCGCCCTCGCTCCAGGAGTTCAGCGAGCCAAGGATAGTCGTCGAGATGGGAGGCAAGGGCAACCGCCCCCGCGTCGGTGAGCGTGACGGTGCGGCCACTCGACCGCACGAGGCCGCCCGGCAGGGCCTCGCGGATCACCTCGCCGATGGGATGGCAGTAGTAGTCGGCCAGCCAGCGAAAAAAAACGACCATGGTCGGCGGAAAGAGCGGCGCCGGATCGAGGACGTCGATGATCTCCTTGAGCGGCCGGTGGTCGGGGGGAGAGTCGAGGACGGCGAGGCAATAGCCGGTGACTCGGCGGCGCCCCAGGGGCACGAGGCAACGCTTGCCCACCGCGACCCGGGCGGCGAGCGATTCGGGAACCCGGTAGGTCAGGGTGTGCTCCAGGGGAGCGGCGACGGCGACATCAATAGCGATCATGGCCAGGGGAAAGCGGCCGGGTTGTCACCACTGTCAAACACCGTCCGCCACTTCCTTGATGTAGGCCCGGAATTCATCCTTGAGTTCGGGATGGCGCAGGGCGTAGGCGATCACCGCCTTCAGGTAGCCGAGCTTGTCGCCGGCGTCGAAGCGGGTGCCCAAAAATTCGTAGGCGTACATCTCCCGTTTCTTGGCCAGAGCCTGGAGAGCGTCGGTGAGCTGGATCTCGCCGCCGTGGCCCGGCGTCGTCTGTTCGAGCAATTCGAAGATTTCCGGTGTCAGAAGGTAGCGGCCGATGATCGCCATGTCGGAATCCGTGGTGCCGGGGGCCGGTTTTTCGATCATCCGCTGCACCCGATGGACCCGCTCCCGGACTTCCTCGCCCTCGACGATGCCGTACTGATGCGTCTCGCGTTGCGGCACCCGCTGGACGGCGACGATGGCCTCGCCGACCTCCTCATAGAGATCGAGCATCTGGCGGCTGCACGGCGTGGTGGACAAGACGAGGTCGTCGCCGAGCAGGACGAGAAACGGCTCGTTCCCCACCACGTTACGGGTGGTCCAGATGGCGTGCCCCAGGCCCAGCGGCTTCTTCTGGCGCACGGCCACGATGTCGATGAGGTCCGAGATGTGCCGTACCTCTTCGAGCAGCTTTTTCTTGTTCTTGCGGGACAGGATGGTGTCGAGCTCGAAATCGTAGTCGAAATGGTTCTCGATGGCCTGCTTGCCGGCGCTGGTCACCAGGATGATCTCCTCGATGCCGGAGGCCACCACCTCCTCGACGATGTACTGGATGGTGGGCCGATCGACCACGGTGAGCATTTCCTTGGGAATCGCCTTGCTGGCCGGCAGGAAGCGGGTACCCATGCCGGCCACCGGGATCACCGCCTTGCGAACTCTCTCCGGTGCCATAGAACATTCTCCTCCCCTGGAGTGATACGGTTTGCACGTCCACCGAATTGGCGTATATAGAAAGAGAGAAAATACTCAGAAATTCCTGCCATCATACTCGGTGGCTCATCTCGATGCATCCCCTCGAAAAAAAATTCTACGCTTTGGTGCAAAAAGAAGGCCTGGTCCAGACCGGCGACACGGTGGTGGTGGGCTTTTCCGGCGGCCCGGACTCCACGGCCCTGCTCTACCTCCTCACTGGCCTGCAATCGATTATTTCGATAAGACTGGTGGCGGTACATGTCAACCACGGCCTACGCCCAGCGTTGGAGACGACGGCCGAGGAAGAATTCGTCGTCAACGTCTGTCGCCGCCTCGGTATCGAAATCGTGGTGCGGCGGCTCAGGGTGGAACGGCTCGCTCGAGTGCAGCGGACCGGGATCGAGGATGCGGCCAGGACCTGCCGCCACGCGGCGCTGCGAGAGACCGCCAAGCGGGTGGGGGCGACGCGGATCGCGCTGGGCCATACCGCCGACGACCAGGCGGAAGAACTCCTCCTGCGTTTGCTACGCGGTTGTGGCCGGTCGGGGCTGGCCGGTATGGCCCTGATCCACGAGGGCACCCTCATCCGCCCCCTGCTTTCCTTTCGCAAGCAAGAACTCCTCGCCTTTCTCGATGATCGCAACATTCCGTGGTGCCAGGACTCGAGTAACACCGATCTGCGCTTTTTGCGCAACCGGATCCGGCACGATCTCTTGCCCCGTCTCGCGGCCGACTACAACCCCAACATCACGGAAACCCTGGTGCGGACCGCGGCCATCCTCCGGGACGAAGAGGCGTTGCTCGCCCAACTGACCGACGCGGCAGCAAAGGACATTCTCCAGAAACGCCCGCAGGAGAAAGACACCCGCATCCTCGACATCCGCCAACTGCGGTCCGTGCCGCCGGCCATCGGCCGGCGGGTGGTGGAACGGGCCCTCATCGAAGTCGGCTGTCCACCCCGCTTCGAATACGTCGAGGCGATCCGAACTCTCGCCGACAAACCAGCCGGCAAGCGGCTGCATTTGCCCCGCGGCCTACGGGTGTTCCGGGAACAGGATGCCATCATCCTGCGGCGACCGTTGGGGCGCTGCCGAAAGCGCGGCGACCTGTAACGTATTTCCCCTTTACGAGTCCCGCTTCCTGTGGTAAAAAGCAGGCGTGATCAGACAGGGCGGTTAGCTCAGTTGGATAGAGCGTTGGCCTCCGGAGCCAAAGGCCACAGGTTCGAATCCTGTACCGCCCACCA
>CAYRGZ010000114.1:0-9085 GCA_964423785.1 uncultured Desulfobulbia bacterium | reverse complement strand
TGCCGGATAGTAATTTTGATGGAATCGTAAAAAATACGATTCCATCGAGTTCACGCTTTGTAACCCGTTGAATTACCGTGTCTGGCCTGGTCCGACTGCGACTTTTTACGAGACCGTCAATTTTGATGGAATCGTAAAAAGTACGATTCCATCGAGTTCACGGTGTGTAACCCGTTGAATTATCGTGTCAGACCTGCGCCGACTACGAGTTTTTACGAGGCCATCAATTTTCTCAGGTGAGGTTATTTATAGGCGACGGAGGGCTGCTGTCAAGGGGATTTGCCGTAACCGGCCTCGATGGCGCGGATTTTTTCGGTCAACATCCGGTTGGTGGGCACGGCGATGGCGTGGCGGGCCGCCAGCGCCACCACGGCACCGTTGATGGCCTCGATTTCGGTGGGCCGTCGATTGCGGATGTCCTGCAACAGGGAAGAGATGTTGGCCGCCGTGGCCCGGCAGACCGCCTGGGCCCGGACAAAACCGTCGTCACCCACCGGGATGCCGGCGGCCCGAGCCACCTGGGTCGCTTCCTCGATCGCCGCCTTCATGGTGGCCAGGGCCCAGGAGTTGGCGAGAAGTTCGCCGTTGGCGCAGTCCAGGATGCCGGTGAGGGCGTTGATGCCGACGTTGACCAGGAGTTTCTTCCAGACGTCCACCATGATGTTGTCGGACACCCGGGTTGGAAACCCCGCCTTGTCGAGCACGGCGGCGATTTCCGCCGCTACTGGCGAGGCAGATGCATCCAGGGGGCCGATCACCGTGGGACCCTGGCCGGCGTGGACCACATGGCCTGGCCTCCGGCAGTTGGCCCCGACACTGGTGACGCAAAGCAGGGCACGATCGGCATACGGAGCCAGGTGATCGAGATGGCCGATACCGTTTTGCAGGCAGACCAGGGCCCGGGCCCCCTCGACCAGGGCCCGGTTGTCGGCCAGGGCCCGGGATACGGCCGGTGACTTCACCGCCAGAAAGACGAAGTCGGCGGCGGCGGCCTCGGTGGGAACCACCACCGGCAGACGGTGTACCTCGGTGCGGCCCTCGCGTTCCAGGATGATGCCGGTGGCGGTCAGCCTTTGGGCCCGCTCGGCATCGTGGTCGATGATCTGCACCGGCAGCGATCCGTCGAGTCCACAGGCAAGCAGACAGCCAAGAGCCCCCGGCCCGATGATGGCGATACTGGGTGGCATGGTCAGGACCCAAAAGCAAACAGGCATGCCGGGGAAGCGGCATGCCTGCAGCACAAGTCAAGGGAAGAAGCGAACCAGCGCAAGGAGCGTTATTCCTTGCTGATGGAGACGTCTTCCAGGATTACCGAATAGACGTAGCCGGCGCCGAAGTCCTTGTCCGCTTCGAGGACGCCGCTGACGGTGATGACGTCATCCATCTGCGGCACCTCGGACGTGGTGACTACCAGGTCATGGGTGTTGTTCATGGGGTTACCGGTACCGTCCTGGAGGTGGACCCAGTTCTTGCCCATGATGTTTTTCGAGACCTTGACCACCTTGCCGCGGATCTTGACGGTCTTGCCGGCCAGCTCCTGTTTTTTCTCGAACAGCTCGCCCACCGTGTAGGCGTTGTCGCCGGTGGCCTTGTCGATTTTCAGTTCGTTGAACGGCACCACCGCCTTGGAGGAACCGCCGGTGGCGGCGCTGACCGCATCGTCGCCGGTTTGGCTCACGGCCTCGCTGAAGGAAGCGGCTGCCTCGCTGCCGCTGGTGGCGGCGGGTTCGGAGCCCGGTACAAAGCCGCTGGAGAAGATCACCTCGTCGAAGGTGCGGCCCAGGGTCTTGCTTTCGAAGTTGTTCATAGTCATCGAGTAGATGAGGCTGACCTCGTCGCCGACGTTGACCTTGGCCTGCGGCATGGCGACCCAGGTCTTCTTGTCACCGGTATCGAGCTGCATGTACGTGTAGCCGCCGGCGTCCATGGTCTCGAGAACCTTGCCGGTGATGACGTTGGGGGCCGCCTGCCCGGCGGCCTCCTGGGCCACCGGTGCCGGTGCGGTCGGTTCGGCGGTGCCGGTGCTTTCTTGCTGGTTGTTGCCACAGGCGGCCACCAGGGCGCAGAGCGCCAGGCCGCCGACGAGAGATGTGATTTTTCGCTGCATTGGGAATCTCCTCTACCTTGGTTTTGTTGATTACGTAAAAACCCCCAAAATATACCTGGTTCGCCGTATGTCGCCGGCGCGAAGGTCCCTCCCCTTCGCTGTCACCGGTAGGTGAACGATAGTTTGCCCCCCTTGAGCCCGATGGTGGCGGTGCCGCCTCGCTTGAGGGCGCCGAAGAGGATTTCGTCGGCCAAGACGTCGCCGATGGCGGTGGTGACCAGCCGTCGCAGGGGGCGGGCCCCGTAGTCTGGATCGAACCCCTTTTCCGCCAGCCAGCGGCGGGCCGCTGGCGTCAGCCGGATGGTCACCCGGTTTTCCTGCAACTGAGCCTGCAGTTCACCGATCGCCTTGTCGACGATGCGTTCCATCACCGCGCGGCTGAGCGGGTTGAAGGAGATGATCGCGTCCAGCCGGTTGCGGAATTCCGGCGTGAACAGATCGCGGATCGCCTTCTGGTCCTTGCCGCGGTTGTCGCCGGTGAAGCCGATGGGCCGGGCGCTCATCTCCCGGGCCCCGGCGTTGGTGGTCATGATCAGGATGACGTTGCGAAAATCGGCCTTGCGGCCGGAATTGTCGGTCAGGGTGGCATGGTCCATCACCTGGAGCAGGATATTGAACACGTCCGGGTGGGCCTTTTCGATTTCGTCCAGGAGCAGGACACAGTACGGATGCCGGCGGATGGCCTCGGTGAGGAGCCCCCCCTGGTCGAAGCCGACATAGCCCGGCGGCGAACCGATGAGCCTCGACACGGCGTGTTTTTCCATGTATTCGCTCATGTCGATGCGCTCGAAATGGACGCCGAGGGCGGTGGCGAGCTGCCGGGCCACCTCGGTCTTACCCACCCCGGTGGGGCCGGCGAACAGAAAGCAGCCAGTGGGCCGTTCCATGGGTTTGAGGCCGGCCCGGGCCCGTTTCACCGCCGTGGCGATCTGTTCGACGGCGTGGTCTTGGCCGAAGATGGCCGATTTCAAGGTTTGCTCCAGGTTGCGCAACATCCGGGTGTCCGAGCCGCTGGTGCTCTTGGCCGGAATGCGGGCGATGCGCGAAACGATACGTTCCACGTCGCGCACCGAGATGACCTTGCGCTGCTGGTCGGCCGGGGCCAGGCGGTTGGCGGCGCCGAGTTCATCCAGCACGTCGATGGCCTTGTCCGGCAAGTAGCGGTCGGTGATGTAGCGATGGGCCAATTCCGCCGTCGCCTGGATGGCGGCGGCCGAATAGCGCACCCCGTGGTGTTTCTCGTAGCGCGACTGCAGGCCCTTCAATATTTCACAGGTTTCCGCCACCGAGGGTTCCTCGATGTCGATCTTCTGGAATCGGCGCGACAGGGCCCGGTCCTTTTCGACGTAATTCTTGTATTCCTCGTAGGTGGTGGAACCGATGCAGCGCAGGGTGCCCCGCTGCAGGGCCGGTTTCAGCAGGTTGGATGCGTCCATGGAGCTGCCCGAGGTGGCGCCGGCCCCGACGATGGTGTGGATCTCGTCGATGAGCAGGATGATGTTCTTGCGCTCCTCCACCGCATTGATCACCGCTTTGAGCCGCTGTTCGAAATCCCCCCGGTATTTGGTGCCGGAGATGAGTGCCCCCATGTCGAGCTGCCGGATCTCCTGGTCCCGGAGGATGTCGGGGACGCGGCCCTCGTGGATGCGCAGGGCGAGGCCCTCGGCGATGGCGGTCTTGCCCACCCCGGGCTCTCCGACCAGGAGCGGATTGTTCTTGCGCCGCCGGCAGAGGACTTGCATGATCCGCTCCAGTTCCCGCTCGCGGCCGATGAGCGGGTCGATGAGGCCGGCGGCGGCCCGCTCGCTGAAATTGACGGTGAACTGTTCCAGGGGGGAATCGGCCTTTTTCGGGTTCGCCTTGCTGTCGCGGTCCTGCTGCTGCACGCTGGGATCGCCGTGCGAGATGTACTTGACGACCTCGAAGCGGGAAAGCCCTTCGCTTTGCAGAAAATAACAGGCGTACGAATCGGGCTCCGCGAAGATGGCCACCAGCACGTCGCCGGCGTCCACTTCCCGTTTGCCGCAGCTTTGGACGTGAAAGATGGCCCGTTGCAGCACCCGGTTGAAGCCGATGGTCTTGATGGGCTCGACGGGCTCGTCCTGGACGATGGAGGCGAGATTCTCGGCGAAGAACCGCTGCAGCTTCTTCTTGATCTCGGCCGGATTGCCGCCGCAGCCGGTGATGATCCCCACGGCCTGTTCGTCCTCCAGCAGGCCGTAGAGGATGTGTTCGACGGTAACGTATTCGTGGCGGTGCTGTTTCGCCGCCCGGACGGCCCGAACGAGGGCCGCCTCCAGTTGATGACTGATCATCGGTGGTGTTTCCTGTCACTGTTACGCCGGTTCCATACTGCACCGGAGTGGATGTTCGTGTTTGCGGGCCAGCTCGTGGACCAGGGCGACCTTGGATTCCGCCACCTCGCGGGTGTAGACACCGGCGACGCCGATGCCGTTGTGGTGGACGTTGAGCATGATCCTGGTCGCCTCGGCGGTGCTCTTGTGGAAGATGACTTCCAGCACCATGACGACGAACTCCATGGTGGTGTAGTCGTCGTTGTGCAGGAGCACCTTGTACAGGGGCGGTTCGCTGACCTGCTCCTCCTGCTCGGTGAGCTCCTCCAACTCGTGCTGTGGAACGCTCATTGTTGCGATTCCATGTAGATAAGGGTTGCAAGATGCCCAACGAGCTGCCGCGCCGCCTCGGCCATCGCCTCATTGAGGAGACTGCGGATATCGCCTCGGCCGGCGGCGGTGGCGCGGTGTTCGACGGTGACTGTTCGTCGGATGACGGTGCCGGTGGTTGGCAGGCCGATCCGACAGCTCACCGTCAGGGAGAGTTCATTTTCGGTATACACTATTTTTTCGCGTTTTCGTAGCCATAACTTTTCGATGCTGGCCGTAATCACCGCCGTGGCGTCCCGGTAGCCGGCCAGGCCCGCCGCGGTGCCGTCCCAGCCACTGCCGCTTCGCCAGCCGAGGCCGCGTTGGGCCAACGCGTCGGCCAAGACGTGGCCGAAGGCGAGGGCAAGGTCGGTGGAACCGGTGCGTACCGTAACATGACGACCGCGGCTGCTGAAAAGTTCCCCGATCACCTCCGGATCGGGAAGTTGCACCGTGACCGGCTCGAGGACCAGGGAACCGCCGGGTGGCGTCACCGGGTTTGTCGGCGCCAGGGGTACGAACAGGTCCACCGCCGCGCCACAGCCGGCGACCAAGGCGGAGACGAGCCCGAAGAGAACGAGGGACGCAAGCCGGTTCATGCCGATTTCCTCTGTGGCCGTCGTGTGTTTTCTTCGTCCTCTGCTTGCAGGAAGGCGAGCAGGAACGCTTCCAGCACGGTGGCGGCCGGCAGCCCCGACCGCTTGATGATATGCTCTGCCTCCAGTAATGCGTCGAGCCCCTTCTGCAGCCGGCCCAGGGAAAACCGAGTGGCCTTGACGAACAGCATGTAGACGGCGTAGGTGTGACGCGGCAGATCGGTGAGCAGTTGTCCGTGTTCTTCCTTGACCTCGGGCAGGTAGCGTTTCTGGAAGTCCTGGTAGGAGATGCGGGGATGGAACCCTGTCGGGCCCGCCGTCTGTACGGCGCGTACGACCAGCAACCGGTGCAGATGGTTGCGCAGGGCCGCGATGATGGCGAGGGGATGGGTTCCCCCCTCCAGGAGTCGCCGAACGAGGGTCAGGGCCTCTTCGACGCGGCCGTCGCTCACCGTCTCGTTTAGTTCGTAGATGGCGTCCTCGCGGGTGCGGCAGCCGATCTCCCGCAGGTGCCGATCGGTGATGGTCGGTTCGTCCGCCGCATACAGGGCCAGTTTCTCGGTCTCCATGACCACGGCGTCGGGATGGAAACCGGTACGTTCGATGAGCTTGGCGCGAGTGGCGGGCTGCATCCGTTTGCCGTACTCGGCCAACACCCGGTCGATGCATTCGGCGAGCACCGTCTCCTGTTGTTTCGTGGCGGCCCGGGAGCGACCGGTATCGACCCGGGCATCGATGACCACCCCGATCTTTTCCGCCAGCTTGACGAGTCGTTTGCGGCGGTCGGCGGCCTCGGCGGTGAGGATGAGGAAATGGTCGGCCGGAATACGGCCCTGTTCAAAGGCCTCGCAGTAGCGCTCCTCGATGCCGGCGGCGGTCGGCGACCGGTCCGGCGGGGCGATGGATGCCAGCCAGCCGGCATTGTCCGGTCGGGCAAAGCCGAAGACCTTTTGCCAACGCTGGGCATCCCAGGTGGCGAGGTCGGCGGGGGGCACCCCGTCGCCGGCAAAGGTGAGCAGCCGGTGCACTAGCCGGGTGGCCAGGGATTCCTTTTGCGCCTGCCAGGCCTTCTCGGCCCGGTTCCAGAGGGCTTCCGCCGACTCGCGAGACAAGAGCAGCCGGCTCTCGGAGACCCGGAAGACCCGCCGACCGCCGAACAGGCTGTAGGTGCGCAGTTGGGCGAGAGTCTGGGCCGGATCCTCGGCGTCACCGTCGATGACGATGCAATTGGTGCGCTGCTGGTCGGCGTCCGGCAACAAGAGATCGACGATATCGGCCGCCAACTGCTGGCAGAGGAAGCGGTCGCCGAAGATGACGATGAGCCCGGGCGGCCGGTCACCGGCCATGAGCGCCCGCACCTGGTCGAATTGCTCACGGGTAACGAGGGGCACGGTCGGTCCTTGTCTGGAGGTCCGTGAAAAAGGCTGGCCCCGCAAAAAATCGTAGTCGGTCCAGGCCTGACACGGATAATTCAACAGGTTGCAAAGCGTGAACTCGATGGAGGTGGCGAGCGCAGCGAGTGACCGATCGCATTGTGCGCGATTCCATCAAAAAGCCGTCAACCATCGGTTGGCCAAAACGAGTTTGTCGTAGCCAGCATACCGCCTTCCCGACCACGATGCCAAGGATTTTCCGGCCGTTTTACCCGCGACTTTACCCGCCTTTTCCTCCTATGCTATAGTACGAGCATGGCCATTGCTCTCCAGGAAAAGAAGCGGGGAGTGCTCATCGGCGGCTCGGGCCTCATCGGCGGCGCCCTGATGCACTACTTCAAGACCCGGACGCCGGACATCGAGGTCCTGTCGCCGAACAGCAAGAAGCTGAGCCTGCGAGAACCAGAGGACATCCGAGCCTATTTCGATCGCTACCGGCCGCAGTTCATCATCAATGCCGCCATCGCGGCCATCGATTCCGACGCCCAGCTCGCCTTCGAGGTCAACTATCTCGGCACCCTGCGCCTGGCCCGCCTGGCCATCGAGCGCCGTATTCCCTACATCCATTTCAGTACCGCCGCCACCATGCCGCCGGGCGAAAATCTGCGGGAGGAGGATCTGCTACCGCTGTCGGCCAACCTGTCCAACTACGTCAAATCGAAGTTGATGGCCGACCGCACCCTGGCCCACCTGCATCGCACCGCCGGGCTCGACTACACCACCCTGCGCCTCGGGGTGGTGTACGGCAAGCACGACCACAAGATCCAGGGATTTCACCGCATGCTGTTCTCCATTGCCGACGAGGCGATGCCGGTGCTGCTCACCCGCCGGGGGGTACGCCACTCCTATACCCATTCGAAGAAGATCCCGCCGTTCGTCCATTACGTTCTCGAAAACCGGCAGGAATTCAGCGGCAAGGTGTTCAACTTCGTCGACCCGGAACCGGTGGAACTCGACCAGTTGATCCTCACCATCAAGTCGTATCTCAACGTGTCGGTACCGCGCAAAATCTACGTCCCCTACCCGCTGGCCCGGTTTGGCAAGGCCCTGATCGGCTGGTTGCTGCGCCGCTTGAGTTCCATCGGCATCGAGGCGCGTATGCCGGCCGAGCTTCTCTTCCTGGAGCATTTCTACAAGAGCCAGACCCTGTCGGCCGAACGGCTGCTCGCCTGCAGCTACCAGGACCCCTTCCGCGACGTGACGGTCTATACCCGGCTGCCGGATCTCATCGAATACTACATTTCTCGCTGGGAGCACCTCAACCTCATCACCACCTTCAACCCGGAACTCTTCGATCCCAAGCATCGGGTGGACGGCTTCATCAACGACCCGATGCGGCTGCTCGACGCCATTCACAGCCGCGGCGAGCTGCCGGCCGCTCCCATCGATCCCTGCGGCGGCAAGGGATAACAGCCCGTACCGATGCCCCATTTCGGAGCCCATATGTCCATCGCCGGCGGCCTGGCCCGGGCCGTGGCCCGTATCCGCCGAGTGAACGGCACGGCCTTGCAGATATTCTCCGCCAATCAGCGACGTTGGCAAACGCCAGCGCTAGCCGATGAGGAGGTGGCCGCCTTCGTGGCGGCGGTGCGGGAATGGGGTGATTATCCGGTGGCGGTGCATACTTCGTATCTGATAAACTTGGCGGCCAGCCGCGACGAAATCGCCGAAAAATCGGTGCACGCCTTGGTTGCTGAACTGGAGCGCACGGCCCGGCTTGGCATCCCTTTTCTCGTCATGCATCCCGGGGCCCACACCGGTGCCGGGGTCGAGGCCGGTATCCAGCGGCTGGCCGCCAACCTGGACCGGGTGCTGGCAGCGCGGCCGCGGGACGAGAGGGTCACCATCCTGCTCGAGACCACCGCCGGCCAGGGCACCAGCCTGGGGGGCGATTTCCGCCAGTTGGCCCGGATCATCGAATTGACGAACCACCCGGAACGGTTCGGGGTCTGTTTCGATACCTGCCACGTGTTCGCCGCCGGCTGGGACATTCGGACCCCGAAAGGGTACGAGGCGACCATGGCGGCCTTCGACCGGATCATCGGGCTCGATCGGCTGCTGTTTTTTCACCTCAACGATTCTCAGGGCGCCTGCGGCAGCCGCCGGGATCGGCATGCCCACATCGGCGAGGGCGCCATCGGCCTGCAAGGATTTCGCCTGCTGGTCAACGATCCACGTTTTGCCGAACATCCCATGGTACTCGAAACTCCCAAGGACGAGGAGCTGGCCGAAGACCACCGCAACCTCGCCATCCTGCGGAATTTGGCGGCGGATACCAGCCCGTTG
>CAYRGZ010000113.1:0-9120 GCA_964423785.1 uncultured Desulfobulbia bacterium | reverse complement strand
GGTTGAAAACCCTCTACAGGACGGTGCGGAACCAGCTCTTCGAGTTTCTCGACATCGCCTCCTACGGGGCCGTGGAGCGACTCCTCGCCGATGTCGAGCTGCGGCGGCGAGTGAGCAGGCGGTCTTACGGTCTTCTCGGCACCATGTTCGGCCTCGAGGGAACGGAACGGGAGGTGGTCTCCCGGGTGCAGTCCTATTCCAGTACGGCGGACGGTGTCATTCGGTATTTGAAGGGCAAGCTGCTGGCGAACTATGCCTCCTACATCGAGATGACCAACGAGATCGACATGACCAGCGATCCCGTCGAGCTGCTCTTGATCATCTTCGATGACCGCTATCACAAGAAGGCCCGCTTCGAGGCCAAGCGCAAACTGGTGCTGATGAATCTGGCCGCTGCCATCGACCAGCGCGAGCGGGAGACGCAGATCGAGGAGAAGTTTCGGGAGTTTCTCAGTTTTTTGAACAGGCACGTCTGGAGCCCGGACATTCGGATCGGCGAGCTGTCCAGTGTCTATCTGGTCAGCCGGCATGATCCGCGGGATTTTTCGTGTACCGAGGTGCGGGTGGTGCCACCGGAGGATATCGGCCGGGTGGAGGAGGGGGCCAAGGTCACCCTGCTCAAGCGCCGGCGCTTCAACATCGATGGGCGTGAAATTCCCATCTATGTCTCCATTCGGAAAAAGCCGCCCGAGGCCAAGGTGTTGAAGCTGCTCCGTAAGCGGGAGGAGAATCCCGCCGTGGCGGTGGACGACGAACTGGGGCTCATGGGCGTGGTGGATTCGGTGATGGATGTGAAACTCTTCCAGCGCCATCTGACCAGGAGCGCCACCCGGGCCGGTTCGTTCATGACCCTGGAGGACGTGGACGACACCCTCACCGGCGGCTGCCATCGTGGCTCCAATATCGGCTCTGATCCGAACACCAGGATGTTCAAGTTCTTCGCTCGGATGGGAGGCATGCGGGTGGAGTTCATCCTCCATTCCAACAAGACCTATCTGGATTACATGTACCGGCGCGGAACCTCCCACGACGAGTACGAGGTGAAGAGGATCTTCGATTCCGGGGTCGCGGACCTGCTCTTTCCCCAGGACATTTATCACCTGGACCTGGCCGCGGTGCGCGACGAACTCATCCAGTGGTTCCGGCGACGAATAGAAGGTGCTTGATAACGCCATGTCGACGCTTATTGACAGCACCCTACGGGAGGGCGGCCAGGCCTGCGGCGTCTATTTTTCCCTGGCCGACAAGAAGAGGATCTGCGCGACCCTGGCGGCCATCGGCGTCGAGGAGATGGAGGTCGGGGTTGCGACGAGCTTTGATGCGGATTTGCCGGCATTGATGGACCACTGCCGCCGCCTGCAGAAGCGGTCTGCCTTCCGAATTGGTCTCTGGTGCCGGTGCCGCCAAGACGATATCGCCCACGCCATCGATCTCGGGCCGGATGTACTTTCTCTGTCGATTCCCGGTTCGGACCTGCATCTTACGAAACGGCTGGGGAAGACGAGGGCATGGGCCCTGGCGGAGATCGAACGATCGGTCGACCAGGCCCGGCGGGGTGGAATCGAGCGGATATCGCTGGGGATCGAGGATGCGAGCCGCGCTGATTTTCGCTTTCTGGTACAGCTTGCCGAAACCGCCCGGAATTGCGGCGCCTTCCGCGTCCGGTTTGCCGACACGGTGGGGATCTGGACGCCGGCGGCGGTCATGCGTCTGGTCGAAGACATCCGTCGGGCGGTGGACGTAGAGGTGGCTCTCCATACCCACAACGATTTCGGCATGGCCACCGCCAACGCCGTCGCCGGTCTGGAAGCCGGCGCCGACGGGGTGGATGTCACCATCCTGGGTCTCGGTGAGCGGGCGGGCAACGCCCGCCTGGAGGAGGTGGCAGCCTGGCTCAGCCTGACCGGCCGGGGTAAGCATTACCGGACTTCCATGCTGGCGTCCGCCTGCAGAGTGGTGGCGAAACTCGCAGGCCGCAGGTTGGACCCGTATCAGCCGGTGGTCGGCGCCCGGATATTTTCCTGCGAAAGCGGCCTCCATCTGCACGGACTCCAGCAGAAACCGGAACTCTACGAACCATTCCCTCCGGAGAAGGTGGGGATGAGCCGTACCCTTTTCTACGGCATGAAAACCGGCCGCCGCGCCCTGGCCGGCAAGCTGCGCGACCTTGGTTGCCGGCTTTCCGACGAGGAACTGCTGCGGCTGACCATTCACGTCCGGCAACGGGCCGCCGCCCTCGGCCGGCCCCTGGCCGACGGCGAGATCGCCGCCCTGGCCCGCGCCACCTGATTTTCCCGTAATTCCATTAGTAAAAATTCGGCCGCTCGATACCGTACTTCTTGATCCGGTACCCGATTTGGCGGGGCGTGAGCCCCAGCTCGCGAGCGGCGCGGGCCTGGACCCAGCCGTGACGGCGCAGGGCCGCCAACACTTCCTCGCGTTCGAGTTCGGCGAGCGAGCGCCGGCCGGGGCGCGGCCCCGTTAACGCCTCGTTCTTTCCAGTCGATGATACGGCGGCGATCCGTCTTTCCGGCTGGGCGACCATGAACGACGGCAAATCGGCGATGGTGACCAGGTCGCCGTCCGCCATGATCACCAGGCGTTCCACCAGGTTTTGCAGTTCGCGGACATTACCCGGCCACGGGTAGGTGCGCAAGAAATCGAGGACTTCTTTTGACAGACGGACGTTCTTCTTGTTGTTCTTGTTGCTTTCGGCCAGGAAGAAGTCGAGCAGCAGGTGGATGTCCTCTTGCCGCTCCCGCAGGGGCGGCAGCTTGATGGGGACCACGTTCAGCCGGTAGAAGAGGTCGGCGCGGAAGAGACCTTCCTCCACCGCCTTTTTCAGGCTCCGGTTGGTGGCGGCGATGAGGCGGACATCGACGGTGATGGTGGTGGTGCCGCCAAGGCGTTCGAATTGCCGTTCCTGCAGGACACGGAGCAGCTTGGCCTGCAGCTCCAGGGGAAGCTCGCCGATCTCGTCGAGAAAGAGGGTGCCGCCGTCGGCCAGTTCGAAGCGGCCTCGCTTCATGGTGTGGGCGCCGGTGAAGGCACCTTTTTCATGACCGAGCAACTCGCTTTCCAAGAGGTTTTCCGGCAGGGCGGCGCAGTTGACCTTGATGAACGGCCCCGCGGCCCGCGGGCTGGCCTCGTGGATGGCCCGGGCCACCAGTTCCTTGCCGGTGCCGGATTCGCCGAGCAAAAGCACGGTGGCCCTGCTGGGCGCCACCTTGTCGATGGCGAGATAGACCGCCTGCATGGCCTTGCTTTGGCCGATCATGTTGTGGACGCTGTAGCGTTTCTTCAGCTCCGCCTTGAGGGAGAGGTTCTCGGCCCGCAGGTCCGCCTGTCCCTGTTTGATCGCCTGCTGCAGGTGGAGGAACTGGGCGATGAGTGTGGCGACCACGGTGAGAAAGCGGATGTCCTCCTCGAAGGCGATTTCCAGACCGAACAACCGGTCCACGGTGAGCACGCCCACCGGCCGCTCATTCAGGACCACGGGCACCCCCAGGAAGGAGAACTGGCCCTTCTTGATGTCCCGCGCCTGGGTCTTGTTGAGGAACAAGGGCTCGCTGTGCACGTCCGGCACGACGAACGGGGCGGAGGTGCTGAAGATCTTGCCGGTGACCCCCTCGTCGATCCGGTATACCCCTCGCCGGATCTCTTCGTCGGAGAGGCCGTAGGATGCGCGGATCACCAGGTGCTTGCCGGATTCGTCGAGCAGGAGCAGGGTGGCCCGTTCCATCCGCAGGATGTCGTGCAGGATCTTGAGGACCTTTGCCAGCGTGGTGTCCAGGTCGTGGGCCGAGCCGATGAGGCGGGCGATCTCGTAGAGGGCCTGCAGCTCGATGATCTCTGTTCCCAGGATGTCGCCGACCGCGTATTGCATGGCTGTCTCCTTGGTTGCCTGTCAGTGAGAGGGTTTTTCGATGAACTGATCTGAAGCATTCTCCATGCCAGGTTTTTTTTCTTTTGTAATTACAGCTAGTTGTGTCCATGCGAGAACCTGGACGGGCTGTTGTATTACGAAAATGTAATAAATTTATTTTCGAGGTTTTGTTGCCGGTTCAATTTTGTAGCAACTTGCACAAATGTCGGTTTGGCGACAATTCCGCAGTGGCGGAAGGTGTTGGGTGTTAGGTTGGGTTAGTCTTGTAATTTATTGATATTATTGAATAAATGATATTCTGTCGCCGGTGGCACGCTCCCTGCCTATGCTCCATGGCAAATGCGGTTTTTTTGTCAAATATGTAATGTCATGGAGGTGAAACAATGAGAAAGGTAGCGATCTACGGCAAGGGCGGTATCGGCAAGTCCACCACTACCCAGAACACGGTGGCGGGTTTGGTGGAGATGGGCAAGAAGGTCATGGTGGTCGGCTGTGATCCCAAGGCCGACTCCACCCGTCTCTTGCTCGGCGGTCTGGCCCAGAAGTCGGTCCTCGACACCATGCGGGAAGAGGGCGAGGACGTGGAGCTGGAAGACGTGATGAAAACGGGTTTCGGTGGCGCACTCTGCGTGGAGTCGGGCGGTCCCGAGCCGGGTGTCGGCTGTGCCGGGCGCGGCATCATCACCTCGATCAACCTGCTCGAATCTCTGGGAGCCTATGATGAGAGCCGGGAAATCGACTACGCATTTTACGACGTTCTCGGTGACGTGGTCTGCGGCGGTTTCGCCATGCCCATCCGCGAGGGCAAGGCCCAGGAGATCTACATCGTCGTTTCCGGCGAGATGATGGCCATGTATGCGGCCAACAACATCTGCAAGGGCATCAAGAAGTTTGCCGAACAGGGCGGCGTGCGCCTCGGCGGGCTCATCTGCAACAGCCGCAAGGTGGACCGTGAAGAGGAGTTGATCGAAAACTTCGCCAAGCGTCTCGGCACCCAGATGATCTACTTCGTGCCCCGCGACAACATGGTCCAGAAGGCGGAGATCAACAAGAAGACGGTGATCGATTACGCGCCCGATGCGGAGCAGGCCCAGCATTACCGCAACCTGGCCAAGGCGATCGACGACAACGACATGTTCGTCATCCCCAAACCGCTGCCCATCGATGAGCTGGAATCCATTCTGATGGACTACGGCCTTTTCGAGTAGCAGATGCCCCTTTTCACCGATAAGTCACAGGAGAGAACATCATGATCATGATTCGCGCAATCATCCGGCCGGAGAAATCCGACGAAGTCAAGGCGGCCCTGCTCGAGGCTGGCTATCCGGCGGTGACCAAGATGGAAGTGTTCGGCCGCGGCAAGCAGCGCGGTCTCAAGGTGGGCAGTGTCACCTACGACGAATTGCCCAAGGAGATGCTGATGATCGTGGTCCCGAACGAGGAAAAGGATCTCGTGGTCCGCACCATTCTCGACTCGGCCAAGACCGGCGACAAAGGCACCTATGGCGACGGCAAGATTTTCATCAGTCCGGTTGACGAGGTGTACACCGTCAGCTCCGGGACCAAGGAAGCGTAAGGGAGGCTCAGATGAAGGAAGTACTGGCCATTATCCGCATGAACAAGATCAACGCCACCAAGGCGGCTTTGGTCGAGGCCGGCTTTCCAGCCTTCACCGCCCGCAAGGTCATGGGGCGCGGTAGAAAGGCCCTGGACGAGGACCTGGTCAAGGCCCTGGACGACGGTCCGTTGGACAGCGCCGAGATGCTGCCCATGCTGGCCCGTGGTCCCCGGCTGTTGCCCAAGCGGCTCATCACCCTGGTGGTTCCGGACGACAAAGTTAGCCAAGTGGTGGATACCATTATCAGAACAAACCAGACCGGCAACCCGGGGGACGGCAAGATCTTTGTCATGCCGGTGACCGATGTGGTCCGGGTGCGTACGGGAGAAACCGGCGAGACCGCCATCGACGAGATGGCCGGCTCGGCCTAGAGGAGGAAGACCATGAGCAAGTCCGTAGCTGTAAACAACGAAGCTCTGGTTGAGGAAATCGTCAAGAAATATCCGCCCAAGGTGGCCCGCAAGCGCCGCAAGCATCTCGTGCCGGTACGGCCCGGGGCGGAACTCTCCATCGAGGCCAATGTTCGTACGGTGCCGGGCATCATCACCCAGCGCGGCTGCTGCTACGCCGGCTGCAAGGGCGTGGTCATGGGGCCCATCGTCGACATGGTCCACATCGTCCACGGCCCCATCGGCTGCTCCTTTTACGCCTGGCTCACCCGGCGCAACCAGGGCAAGGCGCGGGACGATGGTCAGAATTACCTGGAGTACGCTTTTTCGACCGATATGCAGGAGGACAACATCATCTTCGGTGGCGAGAAGAAGCTCATAGCCGCCATCGAAGAGGCGTACGCCATCTTCAAGCCCAAGGCGATCAGCGTTCACGCCACCTGTCCGGTGGGGCTCATCGGTGACGACGTGATAAGCGTGGCCAAGAAGATGAGCGACAAGCTCGGCATCCCGGTCATGGGCTTCTCCTGCGAGGGCTACAAGGGCGTCAGTCAGTCGGCCGGCCATCACATCGCCAACAACGGCCTGTTCAAGCACGTGGTGGGCCGCGACGATGTCGAGCAACCCAAGTTCACCGTCAATCTGCTCGGCGAGTACAACATCGGCGGCGATGCCTGGGAGATCGACCGCATCTTCGAAAAATGCGGTATCAAGGTGCTGGCCACCTTTTCCGGTAACGGCAGTTTCGACGAGATCAGCCAGTCGCACATGGCGCAGCTCAATCTGATCCAGTGCCACCGTTCCATCAACTACATGGGTGAGATGATGGAAGCCAAGTACGGCGTCCCGTGGCTCAAGATCAACGTCATCGGCATCAAGGCCATGTCCAAGAGCCTGCGCAAGATCGCCGAGTTCTTCGACGATCCGGAGCTGACCGAACGGGTGGAGCAGGTGATCGCCGAGGAGGAGGCCGCGGCGCTCGCGGCCATCGAGCCGTACCGGAAACACCTGGAAGGCAAAACGGCGATGATCTTCACTGGCGGCTCCCGCGCCCACCACTATCAAGCCCTGTTCGCCGATCTCGGCATGAAAACCGTGGTGGCGGGCGAGGAGTTCGCCCACCGAGACGACTACGAGGGCCGGCGGGTGTTGCCGTTCATCAAGATCGATGCCGACAGCCGCAATATCGAGGAGTTGAAGGTGGAGCCGGATCCGGAAAAGTTCCGGCCGCCCAAACCGCTGGAGATCCTGGCCGAGCTGAAGGAGAAAGGCCTCCTGGGTGAGTACGAGGGGATGCTGCCGGACATGATCGAAAATTCCATCATGGTGGATGACGTCTCCCACCTGGAGCAGGAGATGCTGATCGAGGCCTACAAGCCCGATATCGTCTGCTCCGGTATCAAGGACAAGTACGTCATTGAGAAGATGGGCATCCCGTCCAAGCAGCTCCACAACTATGATTATTCCGGGCCGTTCGCCGGCTACCGCGGCGCGGTCAATTTCGCCCGTGACATCGACATGCGGGTCAACAATCCGGCCTGGAAGATGATTCCCGCTCCCTGGTCGAAACGCCCGATGATCAAGGCAACTTTGGCGGTGACGCCCGAAAAGCGGATAACCGCACCATGACTGGCGTATTGCGTACACCGAAGGGATGAAGATCCCCGCCGGCTATCCGGCGTTATCGAAGGTGTTTCGAAAAACGCCATTTCGTAAGGAGATATGGAGCGATGTTGAACCACACACCAAAAACGATTCATGAGCGCAAGGCGTTGCGCATCAATCCGGCCAAGACCTGCCAGCCCATCGGCGCCCTGTACGCCTCGCTGGGGATCCACGGCTGCCTGCCCCATTCCCACGGCAGCCAGGGGTGTTGCGCCTATCACCGCAGCCACCTCACCCGGCATTACAAGGAGCCGGTCATGGCGTCCACCAGTTCGTTCACCGAAGGAGCGGCGGTCTTCGGCGGCGGTGCCAACCTGCGCCAGGCGCTGAAAACGATCTTTCAAGTCTACGATCCCGATGTGGTGGCCGTCCACACCACCTGTCTGTCCGAGACCATTGGGGACGATATTCCCACCATCGTCAAACAGGCAAAGGATGACGGCATCATCCCGGAGGGCAAGATCGTCATCCACGCCAATACCCCGAGTTACGTGGGCAGTCACGTCACCGGCTATGCCAACATGTGCCGCATGATGGTCCACTATCTCACCGAGAGCACGGGGACGAAGAAAAATCAGATCAACGTGCTGCCCGGCTACGTGGAGCCGTCGGACATGCGCGAGATCAAAAGGATCCTCTCCGTCATGGGCGTGCCGGCGGTGGTCTTCCCCGATACCTCGGATGTGCTCGACCGGCCGCAGACCGGCCGTTTCGAGATGTATCCCAAGGGTGGGGTGACCATTGAACAGATGAAGAGCACCGGCGACAGCCAGAAAACCCTGGCGCTCGGCCGTTTCGCCTCCGAGGAGGCGGCCAAGATGCTCTTGACCAAGGCGGACGTCCCCTACGATATTCTCGATCTCCCCATCGGTCTGGCGGCCACCGACCGGTTTGTCGAGGCTCTGGTGGAGTTGACCGGCGAGGAGCCGCCGACCGCCATCACCGACGACCGCGGCCGCCTGCTCGACATGATTCTCGATGGGCAGCAGTACCTTTATCAGAAGAAGGTGGCCGTGGCCGGTGACCCGGACCACGTCATCGCGCTTACCGAGTTCCTGGTCTCGATGGGCATGATCCCGACCCATGTCATCACCGGCACGCCGAGCAAGAAATTCGAGTTGCGGGTGAGGGGCATCTTGAAGGATGTCAACCCGCAGGCCAAGGTCAAGGCGAGCTCGGATTTCTTCGAGCTGCACCAGTGGCTGAAGAACGAGCCGGTGGATCTACTCATCAGCAACACCTATGGGAAGTACATCGCCCGGGCCGAGGACATCCCCTTCGTCCGATTCGGATTTCCGATCCTCGACCGGCCGGGGCACAGCTACTTCCCGGTGGTGGGGTACGTCGGCGGCATGCGGCTGGTGGAGAAGATCCTCACGGCGCTCCTCGACCGCATCGACCGGGACGCGCCCGAAGAGAAGTTCGAACTGGTTATGTGACCAAAAAGGGAACCGGACGTTGTCTGTCGCGTCCGGTTCCCTTACTCCTCCTTTTGGAGAACCATCATGCTGGCCACCCTACCGGAATGGCGGGACTATCTGAATGCCGGCGAGGGATTTTTG
>CAYRGZ010000112.1:0-9234 GCA_964423785.1 uncultured Desulfobulbia bacterium | reverse complement strand
GCTTTGTAACCTGTTGAATTATCATGTCAGGCCTGGACCGACAGCGAGTTTTTACGGGATTGTCAAAATTGGGAAAAGGGCTGTTCGCCGCCGCTTTTCTTCTCAGTCTCATCCTGACATGGGGTGGAAGAATTGAGGCAGCCGGTCAGCAATCCGGCGTCGGCATACTCTTCGACACGCCCCCAGCTCTCGCCATCAACCCGGACGAGCCGTTCATCCCGGCAAGTACCGTCAAGATCCTCACCGCGCTCATCGCTCTCGACACCCTGGGGCCGGACTATCGCTTCCGTACCGATTTTTTCCTCGACGGGACCACCTTGTGGATCAAGGGCTATGGGGACCCAATGCTCGTTTCGGAGGAGGTGCAGCGCATCGCCGCCCGGCTGGCCGATCTCGATGTGCCGAAGCTCGACGCCATCGGCATCGACGAATCGGCCTTCGCGCTCGAAGAGCCGTGGCAAGGGGCATCGGACAACCCCTACGACGCCGCGCCCGCGGCCCTGCTCGTCAACTTCAACACCGTGTATCTCACCAAGGAAAACAGCCGCGTGCGGTCGGCAGAACCACAGACCCCTACCCTGCCGCTGATGGCGCAATTCGCCGCCGAACTCGACGAGGGAGAGAGCCGGCGGCTCAACGTCAGCCGTAAACAGGAAACCGCCGTCCGGTATGTCGGCGAACTCTTTCGCGCCTTCCTCGGCCCCCAGGCGGCGGGGGCGGCCATCGGCGGCGGCCGGGTGCCGGCCGACGCCCGCCTGCTTTATCGCCACCGCTCAAGCCGATCGTTGCGGGCGACCGTGGCCGCCATGCTGCGCTATTCCACCAACGTCATCGCCAACCAGCTTTTTCTTACGTGCGGCGCCCGCGTATACGGTTACCCGGCCACCTGGGAGCAGGCCCGGCGGCTGGCACGAACGTTCCTCGACCGGCTGGGCGTTCCGGCCGCTGCCTGCACCGTGGTCGAGGGATCGGGCCTCAGCCGCGCCAACCGGATGACGCCGCGGGCCATGCTCGCCATCCTCGACGCCTTCGCCCCCTATCGCGATCTGCTGCCCGCCCTCGGCCCCGATCGGATCAAGAGCGGCACCCTGGCCGGTGTGGCCAACTACGCGGGCTATTTCGCCTACGGAGATGGCTGGCGGCCCTTCGTCATTTTCCTGAACCGGCCGCACCCGAACCGGGATGCGTATCTTGCGGAACTGCGCCGCCGCTACCGGCCGACGTCGGTATCAGGAAAAAGATCCCCATGACCAAAAGGCAAATGAGCACCACCCGCAGGTAGCGCCGGCTGTCGATGCGGTCGTACACCCGGGCGCCGAGCAGCACGCCGGCCACCACGGAGGGCAGGCCGATCAGCCAGTAGCGCAGCACCTCGGCAGTAGTGAGACCGGTCAGCCAGTGGGCCAGGGCGATGCTGACGCCGGTGAAGGTGAAGAATCCCGACAGGGTCGCCTTGATGTCGTCCTTACTCCAACCGGTGAGGGTGGTGTAGACGATGGTCGGCGGCCCGCCGGCGGACAAGGCAGCACCGATGAGCCCGGTGCCGAACCCGGCGGCCAGGCCCCAGTGCGACGACAGCCGCCGGGTCGGCAGCCGGTCGGCCAGGCTGTAGAGGCTGTAGCCCACGAGAATGATGCCGAGAAGAAGGCGCAGCATACCCTGGTCGAGGTTTTTCAGAAACCAGGCGCCGATGACGATGCCCGGCAGGCAGCCGATGATCAGTGGCATGATCTTGCGCCGGTCGATATGGGGCCACATCCGAAAGCTCAAGTAACAGGTGATCACCACCCCGTTCAGGATGGTGAGCGGCACCACGACCTGGAGCGGCAGCACGAACGACAGGAGCGGCACGGCCACCAGGGCGGAGCCGAAGCCGGTCACCCCCTGGGTGAAGGAGGCGAGCAAGGTAACGAGGATGAGAATAATAACAAGGGTCATCGGCGCAATAAGGCCAGCGTTTCAAGATGATGCGTCTGGGGAAACATGTCCACGGCGCAGAGCCGTTCCAGCCGGTAGCCGAAACGGCGTAAGAGTCCGATATCCCGGGCCAGGGTAGCCGGCTGGCAGGAGACGAGCAGTATCGCCCGGCAGCCGAGGGCGGCAAAATGATCCACCAGATCCCGGCAGCCGGCACGGGGTGGATCGACGATGGCGCACTCGAACCGTTCCCCGCGGGCGGCGAGACTTCCCGCCTCCCGTTCTACCCGGCCGGCGACAAAGCGGCAGTGGTCGAAGCCGGCCCGCCGGGTGTTGTACCGCGCCTGCTCCACGGAGCGGACGTCGCTTTCCACTCCCACCACCCGGCCGGCCAGCGCTCCGGCCACCACGGAGATGTTGCCGTTGCCGCAGTAGCAGTCGAGGATCGAGGTCGGCGCCAGATCCCGCAACCAGTCCCCGATCCGGTCGAGCATCAGGCCGTTGACCGTCCGGTTCACCTGTGAAAAACCACCGGCCCACTGCTGCATGACGAACTGCCGGCCCAGAGAGGGACAATCGACGACATACCGGTAGGAAGGCGGCCCGGTGCCTACCACCATTCCCTTCCGGTACCAGCGCCGGGCACCACGGACGGTCACCGCCCGGATACCGGTGACGGTGGACAGGGCGGCGAGGTAATCGGCCGAAAGATGACGGCGGCCCGACACCACCAGCAGTACCTCGTCGTCACAGTCGATGAGTTCGTACTCGCCCGCGACCAGGGGATGCCGGGCGGTCGCCGCCCGGAGTGCGGCCATGGCCCGGTTGACGGCCGGGGTGGCCACGGGACAGGAATCCACCTCCACCAGCGTGCGGCTGCCACGACCGTAGAGTCCGAGGGTTGCGGCATCGCCGTGCAGGCGCAGCCGAGCCCGGTACCCCCAGCCGGCCGGTGCCGCCACTGGCGGTTCGGCGGCCGCCGTCACCTCGGCCGGCGTGACGCCACCGCCCCGCGCGAGCTGCTCGTGCAGCACCGCTTCCTTGTAGGCCACCTGGCGAGAAGAATCGACATGGCAAAAATCGCAGCCGCCGCACCGCTCGGCATGCGGACAGGACGGTGTCACCCGGTCGGCCGCCGCCTGCAGCACGGCAATGGTCCTGCCGACGACGTAGTCCCGCCGTTCCCTGTCGATCGCTACCCGCACCCGCTCACCGGGCAGGGCGCCATCTACGAGCACCACCTTGCCATCGGAGCGGCGGCCGAGCCCCCTGCCCTCACCGGCCAGCTTGTCGATGACAATCTCAAAGGTGGATTCTGGAGATCCAGCCGGCATCATTACACCAACGCGACACGATTCCTGTAGATTCCCTCTACATTCCCCATCCAGACGAAACACTTGATTGCCAGTTATCGTCCTGATGGTTGCTCCTTTGGTCCGTTCTTGCTATGCTGGAATCACAATACGGACAAGACAGCTCACGGGAAGGGTAGTCCATGAAAATCTTTCTCACCGGCGGCACCGGATTCATCGGCGGGCACTTGGCCGCGGCCCTGACGGACAACGGCCACACGGTCACCGTGCTCAGCCGCCGGTCGCAGGCATCGGACAATCCCGCCGTGTCCTTCATTACCGGCGATCCGGTGCAACCCGGCCCCTGGCAGGAGGCGGTGGCCGGCCACCAGGCGGTGGTCAACCTGGCGGGCCGCTCCATCTTTTGCCGCTGGACCGAAAAGAACAAGGCCGATATCCGCGCTAGCCGCATCGCCACCACCGACAACCTGGTCGCCGCCATGCAAAAGGCCGGCGACCGGGCGCCGCGGGTGCTGGTCAGCGCCTCGGCGGTGGGCTATTACGGCGATCGCGCCGACGACGAGCTTACCGAGACGGCCCCGGTCGGCGACGACTTCCTCGGCCGGCTGGTCGCCGATTGGGAGGCGGCGGCGCACCGGGCCGAGGATCACGGCATCCGGGTCGTCTACACCCGGTTCGGTGTGGTGCTCGGTGATGACGGCGCCTTGGCGCGGATGCTGCCCTCTTTCCGCTACGGTCTCGGCAGTGCCCTGGGATCTGGTCGGCAATGGTTTCCCTGGGTGCATATCACCGATTGCTGCCGGATCATCCTGACCGCCCTGGAGGACGAGCGGCTGTCCGGCCCGGTGAACTGCGTCGCCCCGCAGGCGGTGCGTCAGCGGCAATTCTGCCGCCGGCTGGCCGCGGTTCTCGGCCGTCCTTTCTTTCTGCCCGCCGTACCCGCCGGCCTGCTGCGGCTCGTCCTGGGCGAGATGGCCTCAGTGCTGCTGGCCAGCCAGCGGGCGGTGCCGGCCCGCCTGCAGGAAATAGGCTTCCGGTTCCGCTTTCCCACCGTGGACGAGGCGCTCAAGGATCTCATCGGTTCGTTTTGAGGGACAACAGCCCGCGGTAGATCTCGGCCATCCGTTCCATTCTGCCGTTCCTTGGTGTATGGTTCAACCGGAATATAGCAACGCCCCACCAACCATCCAGGCACGAACTCCCATGACCATGCATACCAACGGTAGTAGCCGGTGGCCGCTGTTACGCGGCGCGGTCACGCTTCTTCTCGCATGTTTCGTTCTGCTTGTCAACGGGTGCGCCGTCAATCCGGTAACCGGTGAACGGGAGCTGCACCTCGTCTCCACCGAACAGGAGATCGCCATCGGCGGCCAACAGTACCTCCCGGCCCGCCAGGCGGCCGGTGGAGACTACATCCTCGATGCCGCACTTGCCGACTACGTGGCCGAGGTGGGCGAACGACTGGTCGCGGTCAGCGACCGGCCGCAACTGCCTTACCAGTTCACCATCTGCAACAGCTCGATTCCCAACGCCTGGGCCCTGCCTGGCGGCAAGATCGCCGTCAACCGCGGCCTGCTCACCGAGCTCGACAACGAGGCGGAACTGGCCGCCGTATTGGCCCACGAGATCGTCCACAGCGCCGCCCGCCACGGTGCCAAGGCCATGGAGCGCGGCCTGCTGCTCCAGCTCGGTACCGTTGGGGTGGGCTGGCTCGCGGCCAGCGATCGGTACCAGGACCTCATCGTCGGCACCGCCCTGCTGGGCGCCCAGCTGGTCAACCAGAAATACAGCCGCGAACAGGAACTGGAGGCGGACGCCTACGGCATGCGGTACATGGCCCGGGCCGGCTACGATCCCCAGGCCGCGGTCACCCTGCAGAAGAAATTCGTCCGCCTGCACGAGGCCCGCTCGTCGTCCTGGCTCGCCGGGCTCTTTGCCAGCCATCCACCGTCCGCCGAGCGGGTGGCAGCCAACCGGGCCAGCCTCCAGCATCTCCCGCCGGGCGGTCTCGTGGGCGCCGATCGCTACCGGGCACGGCTGGCGCGGCTGCTCGCCCAGAAACCGGCCTACGACGCTTACGACGAGGCGACCGAGGTCCTGGCCAAGAACGATCTCGCCCGGGCCATGCGCCTGGTGGACCGGGCCATTGCCATCGAACCGCGCGAGGCCCTGTTCTATGGCCTGCGCGGTGACATCTACCTGGCCCGCAACCGGCCGGTACTGGCCCGCCGGGAATACGACCAGGCCGTGGAACGCAATCCGCAGTATTACCGCTTCTACCAGCAACGGGGCCTGGTGGAATGGAAACTGGGTCAGCGGCAGGCGGCGCGCCGCGACCTGGAAAAGGCGGTCGCCCTGCTTCCCACCGCCGCGGCCCACTACATCCTAGGAGAAATCCTCCTGGCCGAGGGCGATACGACGGCGGCCGCCGACCACTTCGCCGCTGCGGCCGGCAGCGAGTCCACGGTGGGCGAGGCGGCCCGACTGCGGCTCGCCGTCCTCGATCTGCGGCGCGATCCACACCGCTTCCTCGTGGGCAGTCTCGTGCGGGCGGCCAACGGCGAGGGCTTCTTCGTGCTCGAAAACCGTTCCCCGATCGTGGTACGGAACGTCCAGCTCACCGTACGGCTCACCACGGCCGACGGCCACCTGGTCAACCTCCGGACGCTCACAGACCAGGGCATTCTACGGCCGGGCGATACCTTCCGCGTCCGGCTGCTCGGCACCACCGCACCGGAGGCTCTGGCCCGCCTGCAGCTCGACTACCGAATCGTCGATTTCGACATACTCGAACGCATACCGGAGCCGCTTTAGGACACAACACCCCATGCGACTCATCCTCGGCAAGGACGCCGAACTGCAGGGCGCGCCAGATCCGCTTCTTGCCCGGCTGCGCCGGGATCTCACCTTCGAGAATCCCCGTTACCGGGACGCGAAACGCTACGCCCGCTGGATCGGCAAGAATCTCGCCCCCACCCTCTCCTTTTACGAGGAGAAGGACGGACGCTTCCGGTTCCCGCGCGGCTATGCCGGCACCGTGGTGCGGTTGAGCCGGCAGATGGTGGGCACGACGCCGGAGATCGACGACCGGCGCCGCACGTTGGCGCCGGTACCGCTCCGGTTCCAGGGCCGGCTGCGGTCCTACCAGGAGGTTGCCTGCCAGGCGGTGCTGCGCCGGGATTTCGGCGTGCTGGAAGCCGGTACCGGCTCGGGCAAGACGGTCATGGCGCTCGCGGTCATCGCCGCCCGCCGCCAGCCGACCCTCGTCCTCGTCCATACCAAGGAACTCCTCTACCAGTGGCGCGACCGCATTATACAGTTCCTCGGCATCGAGCCGGGACTGGCCGGTGACGGTCACCTGGAGATCGGGCCAGTTACCGTGGGTATCGTCAACACGGTCCGCACCCACCTCGCCGAGCTGACCGACCGGTTCGGCATGCTCTGCGTCGACGAATGCCACCGGGTGCCGGCCAGCCTATTCACCGAGGTGGTAACCGGCTTCGATTGCCGCTACAGCCTGGGCCTGTCCGCCACCGCCTTCCGGCGCGACGGCCTCGACGCCCTCATCGAATACTACCTGGGCCGGCGGGTGCACCGGGTGGCCACCCAGCATCTGCAGGCGAGCGGCGCGGTGCTGCGGCCGCGCTACCTGGCGCACTCGACCGCCTTCCGGGCCCGGTACCGGGGCGACTACCAGGCCTTGTTGCGGCGACTGGTCGCCGATCCGCATCGCAACCAACAGATCGCCGCCGATATCGTGGCCGCGGCCAAAAGTGGCGCCAGCGGCATCCTGGTGGTCAGTGACCGGGTGGAGCACTGCCGGGAACTCACCCGGTTGCTCAAAAAGGCGGGCATCGACGCCGGGGTGCTCACCGGCCGCCTGCCGGCCGACGAGCGGCGCCGGATCATCGACGCCCTGCACGACGGCGCCATCGGGGTGGTCATCGCCACCCTGCAGCTCATCGGCGAGGGATTCGACTGTCCGGGGCTCGACACCCTGTTTCTCACCACGCCGATCAAATTCACCGGCCGGCTCCAGCAGGTGGTGGGCCGCATCCTGCGGCCGGCGCCGGGCAAGACCGCCACGGTGCACGACTACGTCGATCCGGTGCCTGTGCTGCGGCGCTCCGCCCTGGCTCGGCGGCGATTCTTCCTCGGTGGACCGTAGGACGAACCTTCTCCATGCCGACCCTGCTCTTCCACTTCGATGCCGAACTCGCAAAGCTGCTGCGGCTGCCCCGCCAAACGGTACGCTACCCCCTCCTGCGCCGCGCCGCCATCAAGGATATCATCGAGGCCCTCGGCGTTCCCCATACCGAGGTAGGAGCGATCGAGGCGGGCGGCCGGCCGAAGGACTTTTCATACCTGCCGCGGCCGGGAGACACCGTCACCGTCAACGCACTCCAGCCGCCGGTGGACGTGTGCCGCCCCTCCCTTCTTCGACCGCTCCCCCTCGGCGCGGTCCGCTTTCTGGTCGATGCCAACGTCGCCCGCTTGGGGCGCCTGCTGCGGCTCGTGGGACTGGATACCGCCATCGCCACCGGCGAAAAGGACGACCGTATCGCCGCCCGGGCGGCGGCCGAGGGCCGTATCCTTCTCTCCCGGGACCGCAATCTCCTGAAACGCAAGATCGTCCACCATGGCCGCCTGGTGCGCGCCTGCCTGCCGTACCAGCAACTGGTCGAGATAATCACCTTCTACGGCCTCGAAACATCACTTGCCCCCTTTTCGCGCTGCCAGGTCTGCAACACGCCGCTCGTCGAGGTGGACAAGGAACAGGTCCTGGACCGGCTCGAACCCCTGACCCGCAAGTACTACGACAGCTTCACCAGATGTCCGGCCTGCGACCGGATCTACTGGCCCGGATCCCACCGGCAACGACTGGTCGACCAATTGGCCGCGGTGGGCATCGTTCTGGATCGGCAGGACTGATTCGGCAAAAAAAAACGACCGGTCGGGTGGGACCGGTCGCATTGATGTCCGTGGATTATGAACGAGCTCCTCAATCCGCGGCCGTTGGGACATACTTGGCCTGCACCCGCTGGAAATAGCGACCCAGCTCGGTATCCACCCCTGCGGTGTCGATGAGCCGCATGAGAAAATCCTCCAGACTGAAAACCATCAGGCGCTCCTCGACGGTGCGGTACAGGGATCGTTGCAAGAGGTCCATGGCCGCCCGCAAGCGAGTATTGTCGGCGGGAAAGATGCAGCAGAACCGGGCCGATGGTCGGCTGACCACGAAGGCGAGTTTTTTCAGCAGCACGATCAGCTTCGCAATCTCCGGCGATTTCAAGACCGTACCGGCAACCAGGCCGGTGATGTCGCTCCGGCTGGCGGCGAACAAGGCATCGGAGCTGATACCGGACTGGTGGGCCGGCCCGAACCAGGTCTCGGCGTACTTGATGTCGAAGTACACCTCGGAACCGTCGGCAAACCGACAGAAGAAGTCGAAGTATTCCTCGATGGCCGGGCCAAAGGAAAAATCGAAGCCCGTCTGAGTGAGGGATTGGGACGTGCCGCTGAGCAGGGTGGTGAGCACTCCTTGCTTGGCTGTGTCCTGAGCAAAGGGGATGAAGAGGTTGAAGCAGAGGGCCTGGGAGGACTTGAGATCGGCGAAATCGGCCGCCAGGCGGAACATGGGATTGGCGTGGGCGTAATGGCGGAAGGGCCGGCGGTATTCGGGCAGGATGTTCAGGTCCCGGTATTCATCCGGCAGGACGGCCCGCTGTCCGGTCTGGCCTCCTCGAATGCCGAGGTGAAATTCCTTGTAGCGGGAGAGATGGGCTGCAACGCGCGCGTGATAATCCATGGTGCACCTCCTGGCGTGCCTAGGTTGACCATACCACCTTCTCTATCACTCGCCTCCCGGCCCCCTTTTCCGGGAGACGTTCGTTTGCAACCCTTACCCCTCCATATCACAACCATCGACAAAGTCAATAACCGATCTGCCTAAGACCGAACGGTCCGCCGTTTTTTTTGCACGATGGCGATGATTTTTTTTGCC
>CAYRGZ010000111.1:0-9310 GCA_964423785.1 uncultured Desulfobulbia bacterium | reverse complement strand
CGATCCGCGAACACCACCGGACCCGGCCGAAGTCTACGGCCGCTATCGACCGATCATCGACGACTGGGACGCCTTCTGCGCCGCCCTCACCAGGCCGCTGCCCATCTGTCTGTGGGCCAACGAACTGCGCATCCCGGCGGCAACCCTGGCCGGCATCCTCGCCGAAGAGGGTATCGACGCCCGGCCGCTGGCCTGGAATCCGGCCGGATTCCGGCTCACCGAAGGGACCAGCCCCGGCTGGCGCTGGTGGTACGTGGCCGGCCTGGCCCATTGCCAGGAGGAGGTTTCCATGCTGCCGGCCTTCCTCCTCGACGTGCGGCCCGGTATGCGGGTGCTGGACATGTGCGCGGCTCCGGGCGGCAAGACGGCCCAGATCGCTGTGGCGCTTGGCAACCGAGGCACGGTAGTGGCCAACGATGTGCGTATCCAACGGCTGCGTCCTTTACGCAATACCGTGGAACGGTTGGGGCTGGCCACCGTCTGCACCACCATGCACGACGGCACCAGCCTGCCGCCGGTCATCGGCGCCTTCGACCGTATCCTGGTCGATGCCCCTTGCTCCGCCGAAGGGATATGGCGCAAGAATACCGCCTTTGTCGGCAAGGCCGGCCCCGAGCATTCCCGCAACCTCGCCCGGGTGCAGCGGGCCCTGCTCACCAAGGCGGTACAGCTCTGCCGGCCCGGCGGCCGGATCGTCTACTCCACCTGCACCTTCGCGCCGGAAGAAAACGAACTGGTGGTGGACGAGATCCTCCGCCGGCACGCCGACATCCTGCGCCTGGTGGAGGCCCGGGTGCCGGGTTTTACCGCCTCGCCCGGCCTCACCGAATGGCAGGGCCGGAGATTGCATCCGGATCTGGCCGGCGCCATGCGCATCTGGCCGCACCTGAACGATACCGGCGGTTTCTTCGTCGCGGTGCTCGAAAAGACCGGCGGCCAGGCGCCGACCGGCGACGAGGCCCCACCGACGCCCGAACCGCCGGCGGCGTGGCGCGAACCGCTGGTGGCCCGCTACGGCATTCCCGAAGAAATTCTGCTAGAATACAGTTGCTACCGGCAGACGGCGGACGGCCTGCACCTGGTGGCCGCCGGTATCCGGCCGCCGGCCCGACCGCGACCGGACGCCTGCGGCTTTTTCGCCTACCGCACCCGCATGCGACAGCCGAAGTTGTCCACCGCCGCTGCCATGCTCCTCGGCCGCCACGCCCGCACCGGCTTCGTCGATCTGTATCCCGAGCAGGTCCAACCGTACCTGCAGCGCAAGGACCTTCTCCTCGACGACAATCAGCGCGAGACGGCCGGCGATGTCGGCATGGTCATCGTCCGCTTCCGGGGCTTTGGGCTCGGCATGGGCCTGGTGCGCCGGCCGGGCCGGGAACTGGAAAGCCTTTTTCCCAAGGGGTGGCACGGCCATGCCCCCCGATCGATCCACAGCATTATGAGGTAACGACCGATGAATCGCCGAACCTTTCTGCAAAGCACCGCCGCGGCGGCCGCCGTGGTCGCCGCCTCCGCCACCACCGCCCATGCTGCCGCCAAGCGGCACCGCTGGCGCATGGTCACCGCCTGGCCGCCCGGCTTTCCCATCCTGCAGACCGGCGCCGAATACTTCGCCCGCCGGGTGGGGGAACTCTCCGGCGGCCGGCTCACCATCCAGGTATTCGCCGGCGGCGAACTGGTACCGCCGCTTGGCGTCTTCGACGCCGTCTCCCAGGGCGCCGTCCAGTGCGGCCATGCGGCAGCCTATTACTGGGCGGGCAAGACGCCGGCCAGCCAATGGTTCACCTCGGTGCCCTTCGGTCTCAATGCCCAGGGCATGAACGCCTGGCTCTACCAGGGCAACGGTCTGCAACTCTGGGAGGAGGTCTACCGGCCCTTCAACCTGGTGCCGCGGCCCGGCGGCAATACCGGCGTCCAGATGGGCGGCTGGTTCAACCGCGAAATCAACAGCGTCGCCGATTTCAAGGGCCTCAAGATGCGTATTCCCGGTCTGGGCGGCAAGGTGCTCGCCAAGGCGGGCGGCTCGGTGGTGCTGCTGCCGGCCGCCGAGATCTATACCTCCCTGGAACGCGGGGTCATCGACGCCACCGAATGGGTGGGGCCGGCCCACGACCTGCGCATGGGCTTTCACAAGGTGGCCAAATATTACTACGGTCCCGGCTGGCACGAACCGGGCAGCGTGCTCGAAATCGTCTTCAACCGCCGGGCGTACGACAAGCTCGACCGCGAACTGCAAGCGATCGTCGACAGTGTCGCCGCCGAGGTCAACACGAAGATGCTGGCCGAGTTCGAGGCGGCCAACGCCGCCGCTCTCGCCACCCTGCAGGCCGAGGGCAAGGTGCAGCTCCGGCGCTTTCCCGCCGAGGTCCTGGCCCTTCTGAAAAAACTCGCCGACGAGACCCTGGCCGAGGAGGCGGCCAAGGATCCTCTGGCCCGCAAGGTGCACGCCGACTTCACCACGTTCCGCCGCTCACTCGGCCCCTGGGCCGCCATCTCGGAAGGAGCCTACCACGCCGACCTCGCCTGACGTATCTGGTCCCAGGGCACCCCATCCGGTCAGATGAGTGCTGAGTGATGAGTGATGAGCAATGAGTGATACTCGTTGCTCGTTGCTCATTGCTCATTACTCATTTCGCGCCCGGCGATCCGCTGTGCCAGTTCGGCCACCGCCATGGCGTAGCGGTTCGAATGGTTCCAGGCGGTGATCGCCTGGAAGTTCGGATATCCGGCCACGAACCGCATGTTGCCGCGGCCGTCGCGCTCCAGGCCGACAATGGTCAACCGGTCGTCACCTCGGGCGGCGGGCAGCCGTATCCCCTGGGCCGCCTCGATGCGGTCCCGGCCGACGAACCCCTTGCGCCCCTTCTTCCAGGCCTCCACCAATTCCTGCGATCCCAACGAATCGCCGATCTCGACGTACACCGGATCGCCGTGCGTCCAGCCGAACCGAGCCAGATAGTTGGCGATGCTGGCCAAGACGTCCGGCACCGAATTCCAGACGTCCTGGCGGCCGTCACCGTCGAAATCCACCGCATATTCCCGGAAACTGGACGGGATGAACTGGGTCTGGCCGAAGGCGCCGCCGTAGGAACCGGTAACCGTCTGGGGATCGACCCCGTTTTCCCGGCAAAGCAGCAGGAAATGGACGAGCTGCTTGCGGTAGAAGGCGCGGCGGCGCGGATAGGCGTCGAACAGGGTGTTCAGGGTGTCGAACACGTTGAACGCTCCCCGGTGCCGACCGTAACGCGACTCGATGCCCCAGATCGCGAGCAGATACGGGGCCTCGACCCCGTACCGCTCCTCCACCGCCGCCAGCAGAGCCCGGTGTTTTTCGGCCAGCCACTGGCCCTCGCGGATGGTCTCGCGGGTGATGAAACGGGGATAATACTCGTAGTAGGGGCGCGCCTCCCACTGGCGGTCCATGAGTTCCAGCACCCGCCGCTTGATCCTGGCCCGGGAAAAGAGGGCCAATAGCTCGGATTCGCTGAAGTCGTAACGGAGCCGCAATTCCTTGAAGAGCCCCCGGTAGCGGGGGCTGTGGATGTCGATGGGCTGGCCGTCGCGCACGAGATCGGCGGCGGCCGGCTTGTCCGGCGCGGCAAGGAGCACGGTAGGCGCGAAAAGAAGGGCCGGCAACAACGTGAACAACGGCAGCAGTCTACGGAGTAAAGGTCTTGACAAAGGCATGGCAGAACTCGTCTAGCATGGCGGTGGGAAGGGCGTTGATTCCGGCGGCCGCCTCCCGGCCGCCACCGGTGGGAAAGGCGCGACACAGCCGGTCCGCCCCCCGCCGGCGGCTGAGCGGCGCCCGAACACTGACCATCCAGGTATCATCGCCGTTGTCCACCAGCAGGGCATGGGCCAGGTCCGGCTGCTCGCGGGCGACTTCGTTGGCGAACACGCCCGCCACCCGCCGGGACCAGGCGACGGCGGGCAGCCGGTAAAGACGGCCGACCCCGCCGACCATCTCCGGCGCAAGCCCCCGGGCCCGGCGCATGTCGTCGTGAAAGCCGTCCCGCAGCCGGGAGAGCGTATCGGAGTCGTCCAGAAACGCAAAGGGATCCTCGTAGGGACGCACGGCCTGATAGAGCTCCTCCGGCCGGAAATGCAGGTCTTCGGGCGTGCGGCCGTAACCGTTGTAGTTGAAAAGCTCGCCCAATTCCCGCAGCCGGGAAAGCCGGTCCTCGTCGAGGTCCAGGGAGGCCGCCGCCCGCCGGGCCGCGTCGTGCAGGTTGTCGCCAAAGGCGGCAGCCACCGCCCACGGCCGGAAGCGACCGGCCAGCAGGCGATCGACGATCAGCGAGGTGCAGATCTCGGGGGCGGGATCGATATGGGCGGTGAGCCGATCCGATACCGGGATGTCGCCCGGATAGTGGTGGTCGATGTACACCACCCGGCTCGTGGCGAGCAGACGCACGAGATCCTCCCGGTTACTGGCCATGGAGATATCGAGAACGGTGATCTCCTCCGCTCCCGCCTCCACCCGGGCCAGCAGGCGGATGTCCCGCTTGACGCCGGAGACGAGCTGTGCATCCCGCGGCTCGGCCAGCCGCAGCTGGTGCAGGGCGCAGATGCCGTCGGCATCACCGTTGAACACGTCGTAGTATCGGGGCATAGCATCTCCTGCTGGTTGCAAACATCATCCTGAATCCGTGACGGAATTTTTATGATATTCGGTTTGTGTCATGAAATCAGCATGTTCGATGCAAAGGCATGCAGTGTCTTCGTTCACCTGGGGGTATAAAGCCGCCCTCCGGGGCGTCCGTGCGCACGCCATCTACTTTGTCGGGAACCGCCCGATATAGTTCACTATAATCGGACGGTCCCCTTCTCGTATCTGGCGCACGCACGAACGCTCACGGATTCAGGATCATTACCATAGGCTTACAGATCGGAAAACCCGATACCCGGTATCCGGCCGAGCCCTTCGAGGCCGAATTTGAACATGAGACGCGATTCACCAGCGCCGTGGGAGAACTCCATCTCCAGGTTCCAACACGTGGGGGAATAGAGCAGGCGCAGGTTGGAACTCACCGTCCGGGCGCTGTCCAGCGACCGGGACAGATTGCCTTCCAGGCGCAGCGTGCTCCCCAACCACGTGCCGCCGCCAAGGGAGAGGTAGGCGCTGGACTCGCCGCCCGGCGGAACATAAAAATAAGGGAATTCCCGGTTGGGATCCCGCTGGTACCGGTAGTCCATCCGCAGGGAGTCGCCTCGGTCGCCGCGCCAGCCGCCGGCCAGGTCATAGCCGGTCACTCCCTGGCCATGCACACTCACCGTGGTCTCGTAGGCAAGCCAGGTGGTCGGGGTGGGGGCGAGATCGAGTTCCACCAGGATATCGGAAAAGGGATGCCGATCGGCCGGCGACGGCGACCGGCGCGCCTCGGCGATGTCGTACCACTGGCGGATTCGCAGCCGGCCCAGCCGACGGCTGCGGACGGCACCGTCGATGGCGCTGTCGACGCGCACCACGTTGGTGACCCCGTACTCCAGCATGTTGACCTTCTCCAGCCGATCCACCGCGTCGAGATCGGGCAGATCCGCCTGGTCGGGCACCGCCACGTACCGGTAGGCGACCGCCGGCCGCAGGACATGGACCAGCCGTTGCCAGCCAAAGATACCCCCCGGATGGAAGGTACGCGCCAGGGGAACGGCCAGGTCGGCGCCGAAATAGCCGGCCGTGCGGTCGGCGCCGGAGCCGTGCGGCCAGGTGGCGTTACCGTGGGCCTCCACCCGGTACAGGGTCTGGCGCAGGCCGACGCTAACCCTGTTGTCGAGCCAGGCGCCGAGCGGCAGCCGGATTCCCAACCGCGGCAAGAGATCGAGCCGCTGCGTCCCTACCCCGTCGTATCGCCAGTAATTGACGAACTCGCCGTCCCAGTCCAGGACCACCCGGCCCCACGGCACGGCGCCGACGGTGAGCCCCCGCGGCAGTACCTGCAAGGGGGTGCTGGCCCGCGGCTCGTCCCAGACATCCTTGACGGCCAGGGCCTCGACGCCGACGACACCCCATCCACTCGTCCGTCGCAGCCGGACGCTGCTCTCCCGAAACGGCAGAGAGACATCCTGAAGGTCGCGGTGGAAATCGCGCCGAAAGATCACCTGGTCACGGTTGCTGCCCAGCGGCCCGTCCCGGTACTCGCGCAGGAAATCGCGGTCGGAAACCAAGTCCAGGTCTGCCTCCAGATGGAGGGACGGTCCCAGCGCCGCATCCCCCTTGCCGCGCAACCAGTAGCGGTCGCGGGTGGCGCGGAAATAGCCGTCGTCGAGGAAATCGTCACCGGCGGTATCCGGCTTGGTGTCGTGCAGAAAGGAGGCGCGCAAGGTCAGCCGCGACCGGCGGCTGGCCACCAGCCGGGCCTCGAGACCGGCGGTCACGCCCCGCTTTTCCAAAAATCCCGGATACAGAGTGAGATCGGCGCTGGGCGACAGATCGATGAAGAACGGGGCCACGATGCCGGTGCCGTCCCGGCCCGAACTGGTGAATTCCGGAAACAGGAAACCGGTGGCCCGCACCGTCTTGGCGGGCAAAAGCAGATAGGGGGTGTAGAAGACCGGGATCTCCTTGATCCGCAGGGTGGCGCCATGCAGCCGGGCATACCCTTCTAACGTGAGCTCTGCCTGGCGGGTGACGATCCGCCAGGCCCGGCTGGCACCGTCCTCGGCCGGGCAGGCGGTCACCGAACCGTTTTCGAACCGGTAGCTGAAGGGGCCGGTCTTTTCGACCCGCTTGCCGGTGAAGTAGAAATGGGTCGTCGGCAGAAAGATGGAGGCATCCTCGATGATGCCGGTCTCGCGGTCGAGATCGAGTCGGATACGCCGGGCGGTCAGCCGGGGGCCGTCACTGGTCACGGTCACGTTGCCCTCGGCCTCCACCACGTTCTCGTCGAGATAGTGCCGCAGGGAATCGGCCTGGATGGTCACCGGCGGCAACCCCGGCCGCAGCCGCTCCAGCACCACCGAACCCTGGGCGTCGAGTTCCTGGTCGGCGCGGCGGTGCTCGATCCGGTCGGCGGACAGCCGCCACGGCGGCTCGTCCTCGCCGGCCACGGCCACGGTCACGGCTCCAGCCAGCACGACGACCGCCGCTGCCAGCAGCCAACACCATCGGCACCATACGGGGGCCCGTGCTCGTATCATCCCTTGAATCCGTGACGGAATAGCCGAGCCGCCGGCCTACAGATCGTCGCGCAGTACCGCCCCGGTGCTGCCGGAGGTCACCAGTTTGGCGTAGCGGGCCGCATAGCCGCTGGTGATCTTCGGGGCCGGCGGCTGCCAGCGAGCCCGGCGGGCGGCCAGCTCCTCGTCGCTCACCTCGAGCCGCAGGATACGGTTCGGGATATCAACGGTGATCCGGTCGCCTTCCTCCACCAGGGCGATGGGACCTCCCTCGGCCGCCTCCGGCGAAACGTGCCCGACACAGGCTCCCTGGGTGCCGCCGCTGAACCGGCCGTCGGTGAGGAGCGCCACGCTCTTGCCGAGTCCCATGCCGATGATCGCCGAGGTGGGCGACAGCATCTCCGGCATGCCGGGACCGCCCTTGGGACCGCAGTAGCGGATGACCACCACGTCGCCGGCCCGAATGGCGCCACCCAGAATGGCCTTTTGCGCCTCCTCCTCGGAATCGTACACCCGGGCCGGACCACTGTGAACCAGCATCTCGTCGGCCACGGCCGATTGTTTCACCACCGCGCCGTCCGGGGCCAGATTGCCCCAAAGGACGGCAATGCCGCCCTCCCGATGGTAGGGATCGGAAACCGGCCGGATGATCTCGCGGTCCCGCACCGCGGCGCCGGCGAGGTTTTCGGCCAGGGTCTTGCCGGTGACGGTCAAGACATCACCGTGGATAGGACAGCCGCCGTCGAGCAGTTCCCGCAGCACCGCCTGGACGCCGCCCGCCTCGTGCAACTGCTGCATGCTGTACGGTCCGCCGGGGATGAGACTGCAAAGATGCGGAATGCGTTTGCTGACCTCGTTGAACAGGTCGAGGGAAAGATCGATACCCGCCTCGCGGGCGATGGCCGGCACGTGCAGGACCGTGTTGGTGGAACACCCCAGGGCCATATCCACCGCCATGGCGTTCTCGAAGGCGGCCAGGGTGGCGATGTCCCGCGGCCGGATATCGTTGTTGACCAGGTGCATCACCGCCATGCCCGCCTCCTTGGCCAGCCGCAGGCGGGCGGCGTTCACCGCCGGGATGGTGCCGTTGCCCGGCAGGCCGAGTCCGATGGCCTCGGTGAGACAGTTCATCGAGTTGGCGGTGAACATGCCGGCGCAGGACCCGCAGCCCGGACAGGCCGCATCCTCCAGCTCGGCGAGTTCCGCCTCGGTCATGGTGCCCGCCTTGACCTGCCCTACTCCCTCGAAGACGCTCACCAAGTGAACGTCGCGCCCCTGAAACCGGCCGGTGAGCATGGGACCGCCGCTGACCATCAACGCCGGGATATTGACCCGCAACATGGCCATGAGCATGCCCGGCACCACCTTGTCGCAGTTGGGGATCAGCACCATGCCATCGAAGGGGTGGGCCTGGACCATGATCTCCACCGAGTCGGCGATGACCTCGCGGCTGGCCAGCGAATACTTCATGCCGGTGTGATTCATGGCGATGCCGTCGCAAACGCCGATGGTGCCAAAGGAAACCGGGGTGCCGCCGGCCATGCGGATGCCGGCCTTCACTGCCTCGGCGATCTGGTTGAGGTGAATGTGCCCGGGAATGATCTCGTTGTGGGCATGCCCCACCGCGATGATAGGCCGGTTGATCTCTTCGTCCGTATAGCCCATGGCCTTCAACAGGGAACGGTGCGGCGCCCGTTCCAGGCCCTTTTTCATGGAGTCACTGCGCATGGCCGTTGTCCTCGTCGTATATATTTGATGGAATCGTAAAAACTACGATTCCATCGAGTTCGCGCTTCGTAACCATTTGAATTACCGTGCCAGACCTGCACCGACTGCGAGTTTTTACGTCATCATAATTTCTCGCCCTGTAGTCCTACTATCTTTATCGAGCATTCCCACCGACGTCATCCCCGGCCGGAATGTAATTGCTCACGGGGCTGCCCCTTCGTCTGCCGAAGTCGCGACCTCGCGGTCCGGGTATCCGGTTACAGGGCGCCCCGGATGCAAGGAAGAGGCACGCGCCGCGTACTGGGAGCTACGCAAGCGGGCCGATGACGCCGCAGACGGGGTGCCCTGTGACCGGATACGCCGGAATCTCTGTGCGGCAACGGTGGTCACGACATCAAAGGCGAATCTACGCTGGTCTGCCCCGCCGTGTCAAGGCCAAATACCATGGTTCCTGATTCCATCC
>CAYRGZ010000110.1:0-9398 GCA_964423785.1 uncultured Desulfobulbia bacterium | reverse complement strand
GATGACCCCCTCGCCGTCGATGGTGATGACGGCAAGGGGAGGATCGGCGGCGAGCAGCAGGCAGTGGTCGGTGGCCGCCGTCACCGGCAGGCCGGCGAGCCGGTCGAGATCGAGCCGGTCGGTTCCCTGCCGCACGGTGAGGTACGGGATGCCCAGCGCGGTGAGGTTGTGAAAGAAGTGGGTTCCCTGAGACGGGGCGATGCCGCTCTCGCCGCCGGCGATCTCGACGATGGCCGCCACCCGGTCGATATCCTGCCACCCCACCGGGATGCCGAGCCAGGGATCGGCGGAACCCCAGCGGCCCGGGCCGATGAGGAGATGGCGCCGGCCGGCGGTGCGCACCCGTTCGTTCAGGGCGCCGATCTCGCGGGCGATGGTCCGGGTGACAGATCGGTCGAAGGTTTCCGGCCGCACCAGCACGATGTCGGCGATACCGGCATGGCGGCCGCGGCCCAGGGCAAGACGCGAATGACAGATCGCCCGCCGCCGGTCGGCATCGGTGATCGTCACCCGGGCCGCCGGGCCGCCCCGGACCAGCGGCCGAATCTGGAGAATGGCGAGCCGGGCCGGTGGAGTGAGATCGACGGCGAATTCCATCTCCACGTCGCAGCCCATACCCTGCCGGCCGAGTTCCAACATGGCGGCGAGGGTCTCCGGCAGGGGAAAGAGCCGGTGTTTCAGGATGCCGGCAAAGGTGAGCACCGGCACACCACCGCTGCCGGTGTCGCGGATCACCTCCTCTTCCGGCAGATAGCGGGAGAAGAGGAAGGCGTGCTCCGGCTGGACGGCCGCCTCGGCCACCGGCAACCGCTCTTGGCCGCCCTGCCGGCGAAGATCCTCGACCCCCGGCGTGCGGCCGAGGCGCAGGGCGTAGAAATGGGTCTGCTGGCCGGCCAGGATGTCGGCCGGGGTCGAGAACTGCGGCAAAACCTGCGGATGGCGTGGTGAAAAGCGCACATGCGGGTCGCCGGCCACCGCCGTGGTGCCGAGGCCGAGACAGCAGTGAACGATGCCGTCCTCGGGCCGCATCGGTTCGATGGGGTAGCTGTTGTGCGACTGGGCCACCCCGGCGATGGCCGGGTAGAACAGGTTGCCGTGCGGCCGGCCGACCAGTTTCTGGATCATCACCGCCATGGAACCTGGCCGTTTCTGGCCGACCGTCTCGGAAAAGGCGCGTGGGCCGTGGTGCAGGGCCGAGGCGTACACCAGCTTGATGGCCGTGGCCAGGGCGTCGAGACGGGTGGCGAGGTCGCCGTCGTTGGGGAGCACGCAGGTGCGGAAGAGACCGGCGTACGGGGCCAGGTGCGCGTCTTCTAGGGTAGAAGAAGAACGAACGATGCAGGGATGGCGGATCTGGTCGAGCAGCACGGCGAGATCCTCGCGCAAGGATGCCGGGAGCGTGCCGGCTGCGAATCGCCGATCGATCTCTTCGTCCGCAAGACCGGTAAGGTCCTCGCCGCCGAAGTTTTCCTCCAGAAAGCGGTCGAAAAAGGTGGTGGTAAGCACGACGGTGGGAGGAATCGTCACCGGCATGCGCTCCGCAACATTGAAGGCGTTCTGGTCGCGGCCGTAGCGGGCGAGGAAGGCGAGACCCAGGGCCTTGCCGCCCAGTTCGCCCTCGCCACAGACGACGAAGTCCATGATCGTGGCGTCGAAGTCGCGCCGCGAAAACCGGGTGATCACGCCCCGTTGCCGTTCCTTGAGTTCCTGGTAGATGGTCTGGCAGAGAAAGTTGCGCAGGCTGTCGATGGTGCCGTGTGTCGGCGCTTGGCGCAACTTGGTGGCCAGCGGGATCTCGGAGCGGGCCATGACCCAGGTGACGAAATGACGGCGGCAGGCGTGGTAGCGCAACGAGTCATCCGGCAGGGTGCGCAGGCTGCGTTCGAAGGCGATGAGGTTGTCGGCCCGGCCGATCTCCCGACCGTCCGGGGTGCGGAAGATGAAGTCACCGAAGCCGAGATGGTCGCGAAAGAAGGCCCGGAGACGGCCAGCCGGGTCCGGGTCGTTCTTGTCGAGAAAGCTGGCGGGAATCGCCTCGGCCCGCTTGCGGTTGGCGGCGTCCGAACTCGTCAGCAGAAGGGGCAAGTCGGGGAGCTCGCCCCGGATGCGGGACAGAAGCCGCGGGCCGGCCTGGTCGTCGAGCTTGCGGCCCGCCGGGAAGCGGCTGTCGGCGATGACGGCGAAAAGATAGGGCCGGTAGCGGTGGCAGAGTTCGAGGGCGGCGTGGTAGTCGGTGGCCACCAGGATCTTCGGCCGGGCCCGCATCTTGAGCAGCCGGTGTTCCTCGTTGAGGCTTTCGTCCAGTACCGCCTGGGTCTGGCGGACGATTTCCTGGTAGATGGCCGGCAAGAGCAAGCTCAAGTCGGCGGCATCGTCTTCCACCAGCAGAATCACCCCCACGTTGGCAACGGCCGTGTCCCGTTCGACGTTGCGGTGATCCTCGATGTTCTTGATGATGGCAAGGAGCAGATCGGGGTTCGCCGACCAGCAAAAGAAGCGCTCGATGGCCGCACGATCCGGCCGCTGCTCCGGGCCGAGGCCAACCGGGCTGTGGGCCAGCATGACGACCGGTAGATCGGGATGACGGTCACGGATGCGGGCCGCCAGGGCGAAGCCGTCCATACCGGCCACCTGTGGCATGGTGAGCACCAGATCGAAGTTTTTCGTAGCAAGGGCTTCCAGGGCTGCGTCCGTGTCCTGCACGGTGGTGAAGCGCGGCGGTCGGCTCAGGTTGAGGCCCCGGTATTGGCGGGCGATCCGGGCGGTCAGGTTGGCGCCGCCCATGATGAAGGCATCGAAGGGGGTGTGGACGAGCAGGATGTCCCGCACCCGGAAGGACATCAGCTCGTGGTAGATAGAAAAATCGGTGCTCACGGACCGTGGGTACGCCTTTTGGTTACGCCTCGTCTTCCTCGTCGCCGGCATTCGGCAGGATGGAGCGGGGCAGCCGGTCGACGTTCACCGACCGGGCCGCCTTGAGACCGAGCCGGAACGCCTTGCGGTTCAGGGTCACCGTGCCGGCGGGCGCGCTGGCCGCCACCGCCTCCTCCACCTGAGCTGCCGTAACGCGGGGGCAGAAGTGGGCCACCGCGCCGAGGGCCACCATGTTGGCGACGATTTCCCGGCCAAGTTCCTGGCGGGCCATTTCGGTGAAGGGCAGGGCGATGGCCCGGCTGGTGGGGAGTTGGTGGACGAAGGTGGCATCGACGATGAGGAGCCCGTTGGGTTTGAAATCGAAGAAGTAGGCGTCGCAGCTCGCCTGGTTCATGGCCAGCAGCAGGTCCTGCTTGATCACCTTGGGGTAGTCGATGGGCCGACTGCTGACCACGATTTCGGCCTTGCACTTGCCGCCCCGCGCCTCCGGGCCGTAACTCTGGGTCTGGCAGACGTGGTTGTCGTCGGCGCTGGTGAGGGCCCGGGCCAGGACGACGGCCGCCAGGATAATGCCCTGGCCGCCGGCGCCGGCGAGCCGAATTTCGTAACGGTCTTCTTCCGGTTCGCGGCTAGCGTTGCGGGCGTTCGTCGGATCGGGCGGCTGCTGCCTTGTTTCTGATCGTTTCATATTCCTTGATATAGTTCGGTTTGTCGCGGTCGGCCAATACGCCGATGGTGAACCGGTCGTCGAGGGAGTCCGGCGGCACGGTGCCAAGTTCGTCGCTTTTTATTGCGTGGTCCTTGAACCACTGCAGCATGGAGACCGGATTGCCGAGTTTGTTGCGGCGGCCGAACTGGACGTGGCAGTTGGACATCACCTCCACCACCGAGAATCCCGGATGTTCGATGGCCTGGCTGATGAGTCGGTCGAGCATGACGGCGTGGTACACTGTGCCGCGGGCCACGAAGGCGGCGCCGGCGGTGACCGCCAGTTCGGCGATGGAAAAGGCGTGTTCGATGTGGCCGTGCGGGGCGGTGGCCGCCGTGCTGCCGTACGGCGTGGTGGGTGAGGTCTGGCCGCCGGTCATGCCGTAGATCTGGTTGTTGATGATGATGGTGGTGAGATCCAGGTTGCGGCGGGCGGCGTGGATGAAGTGGTTGCCGCCGATGGCGGTGGCGTCGCCGTCGCCCATCACCACCAGGACCGTCAGTTCCGGCCGGGCCAGTTTCACGCCGGTGGCGAAGGCCAGCGCCCGGCCGTGGGTGGTGTGCAGGGTGTTGAAGTCCGTATAGGTCGGCATCCGGCCCGAGCAGCCGATGCCGGAGACGAAGACGATTTCGTCCTTCGAGAGTTCCAGGCGGTCGATACCGCGCAACAATGCGCCGAGAACGATACCGTTGCCGCACCCCGGGCACCAGACGTGGGGAAATTTCTTGTCGTGCCGGAGATAGCGGTGCCGCAGTTCGGCCATGGACTGGTTCATGCGTGCCTCCGGGTCGGGTCAGATCGAAACGAGTTTCTTTACGAGTTCGTCGGGGGTGATGAGCTGGCCGTCGATGCGGTTGTGCTTGTGGATAGCGATGGAGGGGGGGAGCACCCGCCGGACTTCGCGGGAGAGCTGGCCCATGTTCATCTCCGGCACCAGCACCGCCCGGCAGGAGCCGCAGGCACTCACCAGAGGCTGGCGCGGAAAGGGAAAGAGGGTGACCAGTTGCACCAGGCCGGCGGCGATGCCCTGCTGGCGCGCCAGGACCACCGCACGCCGCGCCGCCCGCGCCACCGAGCCGCAGGCGATGATGCCGAAGTCGGCGTCCTCCATCATGAAGGTCCGCAGCATGTGGATTTCGTAGAATCCATTGGTGATCTTGCGAAAGAGCCGCCGCAAGAAGGCCTCGATCTCCTCGGGTCGTTGGGTGGGGAAGCCTCGCGGATCGTGGACCAGGCCGGTGACGTGATGGCGATAGCCGTCGCCGAAAGCGGCCATGGGCGGCACGCCGCGGCTGTTGTCCTCGTAAGGAATGTACCACTCCGGCGGCACGCTGGGCCGTACCCGGTCCACCACCTCGATCTCATCGGCCGCCGGTAGGCGGACCGCCTCCCGGGTATGGGCCACCACCTCGTCGGAGAGAATGATCACCGGTACCCGGTATTTCTCCGCCAGGTTGAAGGCCTGGACCGTCAGGCTGAAGCAGTCGGCCACCGAGGAGACCGCCAAGACGATGACCGGATGATCGCCGTGGGTGCCCCACCGGGCCTGCATGATGTCTCCCTGGGCGGGTGAGGTGGGGAGTCCGGTGGACGGTCCGCCGCGCATGACGTCCACCACCACCAACGGCACCTCGGCGATACAGGCGAATCCTAGGTTTTCCTGCATGAGGGAGAATCCAGGGCCGCTGGTGGCGGTCATCGCTTTGGTGCCGGCCAGGGATGCGCCGATGGCGGCGGCGATGGAGGCGATCTCGTCCTCCATCTGGATGAAGGTGCCGCCGTGGGCCGGCAACCGGGTTGCCATCAGCTCGGCGATCTCCGAGGCTGGTGTGATGGGATACCCGGCGAAGAAACGGCAGCCGGCGGCGATGGCGCCGGCCACCACCGCCTCGTTGCCCTGCATGAGAACGCGGGGGGCGTCAGTCGTCGGCATCGGTCTTCCTCCGGCGGGGATGGCGTTCGGTGATGGTGATGGCGAAATCGGGGCAATGGAGCTCGCAAGTCCGGCAGCCGATGCACCGGTCCGGGTCGGTGATCACCGGCTTGCCCTCCGGGTCGCGGTCGATGATCTTCGTGGGACAGAAGGCCATGCAAATGCCGCAGGCCTTGCACCAGTCGCGAAAGATGCGCTGGTCGAATTTTTTGCGCGTTTTCTGTCGCGTTTCCGTTGCGTCCTTGGAGGTGGTCATGGGGCGATAAGGGGATACGAGGTCATAAGAAAGCGAAGGGACAACAGCGAACTGGTTTTGATGGAATCGTGAAAATACGATTCCATCGAGTTTACGCTTTGCAACCCATTGAATTACCGTGTCAGACCTGGACCGACCGCGAGTTTTCACGGGTTCATCAGTTTTCATTATCATAGCAGATGCGACGCCGTTGCAACAGCCGACAACATTGATTTTTCCCCCCTGCTATGCTACCAGTACGCCCAACGCCCGGATGGTGGAACTGGTAGACACAAGGGACTTAAAATCCCTCGGCCGCAAGGCTGTGCGGGTTCGACTCCCGCTCCGGGCACCATGTTTTTTTTGCAGAAAACTCCCGTGAATACGGCTCGTTATGATCGCGCTGCGGCCTGGAGCCGGGTGTGCCGGCAGTTGACTAGGTAGGGTTCTGTTTGGTATGTTTTGCGCCCCGAGTGCAACAAAAGTGCAACGAGCAACAGGGGCCAAATGGCAACCATTCAGGCGAGAAAAGGGAAGCGGGGTGGGGTCAGATACACGGCCACGGTGCGGATGCGTGGGCACCGGTCGCTGTCGCGGACGTTCTCGACCAAACGGGAGGCGGCTGACTGGGCGGCAGATATCGAGGCTGCGATCAGGGCCAGGCGGTACAACGACCCGCGGCTTGGGCAGGTGCCGTTCGGCAAGGCGGTAGAGAAATATCTGGCTCAAGTCAGCGTGCGCAAGGCGGTAACGACCCAGCAGCGGGAGCGGGGTGCCGCACGGGTGCTCGTGCGGGAACTCGGTCACGACACCCCGATGGCGGAAATCACGCCGCGCGTCGTGGCCGCGTACCGCGACCGGCGGCTGAGAGATGTGAGTGCCTACACGGTTCGCCTCGAACTGGCTTTGCTCTCGCACCTCTACCGTGTTGCGCGGAGGGAGTGGGAGATACCGGTCGACAACCCGGTCGCCAACATCGATCGGCCGAAGGAACCCACAGGCCGCGATGTGTTCCTGTCGGTGGACGAGGCGCGGCGGCTGCTGGCCGAATGCCGTAGGGCAAAAAACCCGCTGCTCTATCCATACGTGTTGCTCCTGTTGCAGTCCGCCATGCGGCCGGGCGAGGCGGCCAGCGTCCGGGCCTGGCAGATCGACATCGACCGTCGGTCTCTTATCCTCATCGATACGAAGAACGGGGACCGGCGGCCTGTGCCGCTCACCGGGCCGGCGGTCGAGGCTCTGACGCCGCTCGTCGCCGGTCGGCGTCCTGAAGACTTCGTCTTCGTCAGGGGTCGGCTGCCGGCCATTCCAAACCAGGTGTTCCGGGAGGGATTCGAGCGGGCGCGCGTGCGGGCCGGGGTGCCGCATGTCCGCATGCACGATCTCCGGCACACGGCAGCCTCGTGGCTGATCATGCGTGGAGTCGATCTCCGCACTTTGGCCGCCATCCTCGGCCATCGCACCCTGCAGATGGTCCTGCGTTACACCCACCTCGACGACGCCCACCTGCGCGCTGCTATTGAGAAGCTCGGTAGTGTAGATCTCGATACGGACTGACGCGGGGTTGAGGGGCGTCTCCTCCTGATAGCCTCGGATTATCAGAGAGCGCCAGAGCCTTTTGATCATGACGTTGTCCATCCAGCGCCTTTGCCGTCCATGGAGATGCGGATAGTGGCATCCTTAGAGCACCCCAGTGAAATCGTCCTGGTGAACTGGCTGCCCTGATCAGTATTGAATATATCGTGGCTTGCCATAGCTGGCCAGTGCCTCTTCAGGGGGGGAGTATCGACTTCCGGACTGGCGGGAGGGGTCAGACAAGGGTGCATACTCGGTTCCTTCCCTCGGCCTTGGCCTTGTACATGGCGTCGTCGGCGCGGCTGATGATGCTGTCGACGCTGTCGCCTTCGACCATGATCGTCACTCCAGCGCTGGCGGTGAGCCGCAGCCTTCCTCCCTTGTCGAAATGCAGCCCCCGCGAACGGATCATCTCGATGATTCTCCTCCCGATCTCCTCGGCTCCGGCGAGATCGCAGCCCGGCAACACCACCAGGAATTCCTCGCCGCCGTAGCGACAGACGATGTCATACTCCCGCGTCCCCTGGCTGATGGTGTCAGCGACCATCCTGAGGGCTTGGTCGCCCGTGGTGTGGCCGTATTTGTCGTTTATTGACTTGAAGTGGTCGATGTCGATGATCATGGCGGCGAGCCTGCCTTTTTCCCGTTCGTTGCGGGTGAACTCCTGCTGGAAACGGTGCAGCCCTTCCCGCCGGTTCAGAAGACCGGTGAGGGGGTCGGTGGTGGCGAGGAAGAGGAGTCTCTTCTCGGAGGCAGCAAGATCGTGGAGGTAGAGGCGGGAGACCGCCAGGACGCCTGCGAGAAGCAGAACGAGGATGGCTCCGGCGGAGAGGATGGTGTAGATCCGGTCCTGGAGGATCTCCTTCTGAATGTTTTCGGCCGGGATCATCACCTCGATGGCGCCGCGGACATCGCCCACCTTGTACCCCTGGAGACCGTGACATCCGAGGCAGTCGCTGGTGACGAACAGGGGGGCGATGTAGCGGAAGACGTGGCTGGTGCCCCTGCGTTCGAAACGGTAGGCCTCCTCGCAGCAGCCGGAGGCGAAATCGCCAAGAGCCTTTGATTCGAAGGGGTCTCGGGCAGCGTTAGCCGGGTTCAGGGGACGGTCGCTGAGCAATCTGATCTTGAACAGGCGTTCCTGCTGGCCGAGGGCGGAGATCTCGTCGGTGATTATTGCGTGGTTGTGAAGGTAGTACCTGGTGCCGTCGCGGTCGGTGATGGTCAGCCGCAGGCCGGGGATTTCGGCCATGATATCACCCTTTTTCGGGGGAGGGGGCTGCCTGAGATAGACCCCCTGGTTGCGGATGATCCAGCGGCGGGTCTGGACGATCTCCTGGAAGAAGGCGCGGGCTTCGTGGATGAGCTGATTTTTAAGCAGTCGGGTGGAATGCTGGTTGAATTCCCAGAAAACAAGGACGACCAGAAGCGAACTGATGACTGTAGTGGCGGCGATGTACTTGCGGGTGAAGCTTACGCTCGACTTGTGGTTTGCCGGGGTGTATTTATTCATTTCATGATTTTTCCGATTCCTCGATAGGCATTATAGGTGATAAGAAATTGCTTTCCGCACTACACGGAACGTCGAAGAGCCAGGAAGCTCTTACGAAATTTCTGAAAGATGTCAAGAGAAAAAATAATCGAAGCGGCAAAAATCGCGATAGAGGCCTGATAATAGGCTAGGATTATAAATAAATTTTAAACGAGAGTGAATACTCCACCGGCTAAAAGCCGGTGGCTTCAGGTAACAGCTAAAGCTGGCGACGTCGGCCTTGCCGACTACTCGCCTTCGACCTTGAAATCATCGTCTGTGGTATGGACCTGGCCTTCGATATACTGTTTAATGACCTCATCAGTCACATTCCCACTGCTACAGCAAAAGTAGCCTCGCGCCCAAAAATGGCGGCCCCAATATATCTTGCGCAAATGTGGAAACTCGCTCAACAGTTTATGCGATGTCTTGCCTTTCAACTTTTGCACAAGCCGACTGATCGTTACCTGTGGCGGAATCGATACGAAAAGATGCACATGATCTCTGGAGACATGCCCCTTGATGATGTCAACATCTTCCC
>CAYRGZ010000109.1:0-9409 GCA_964423785.1 uncultured Desulfobulbia bacterium | reverse complement strand
CGGCGGGGCGTAGTCGTTGTGGGTCATCGCTGGCAGCGCTCTACTCTACACATTCGAACAACAAAGGGGGGAGAGAGTATGTTCGATCGGCTTAGCCTGGGCAAGAGGCTCGTGGTCCTCGTTGTTTTTTTCGGTTTTGTCATCGTGCTGGGCATGGTGGCCGGATTCGCCATTATCCGTCACGTTCAGATCGGTGGCCGGTTGTACGCGGGAATCGAGATGGTTGACCAGCAGACCGATCAGCTGGCCCGGCTGCGGATGAACCTCAATTTCGTGAACGGGATGCTCTACGCCATGCTGGCCCAGTACGACGAGGAGACCGAGGAGACTGTGCGCTCGGTCCTTGAGCGCGGTGAGGAGATCCTCGCGGGTCTCGACCACCAGTTCCGGGCCGAGGACGGCGGCGCGGTGACCTGCGTCTCCTGCCACGGGCCAGACCTTTACGAGGAGCAGCAAGAGCTCAACACCACCGCCCTGGCCGCTTGGCGGCAGATGCGGGCGCTGGTCACCAACACCCTGCTGCCGCTGTTGGCCGAGGAGGAGGCCGACGCGGCCCTCGAGGTGCTGGAAGGGGAGTACTACGACCGCTACGTCGAGATCATGGTGGCCACCAAGGAGGAGGTTGAACAGCTGCGGGATTCGCTCGCCACCGTCCAGGAGGCGGCGGACGAGACCGTTGTCACGATGCAGCGGCTGTTCGTCTACGGCGGGGTGGCGGTGGTCTTCGTCTCCAGCGTCTTCGTGTTCTTCTTCATCCGGGCCCTGGTCGGCCGGGTACAGCGGGTGACCGCGGAGCTCGGCGGCAGTGCCGACCGGTTCCAGCAGACCTCGGAGGCCGCGGCCGACGCCTCGCGGACCATCGCCGCCATGGCCGCCGATCTCGCCGCCGGCCTCGAAAAGACCGCCGCCTCCCTGGAAGAGATCAACGCCATGGTCCGCCGGAACGAGGAGGGGACCGGCAAGGCCCGGGACGCCGTGCGGCACAACGAGGCCATCGTCCAGCGGGCCAACGAGGCGATGCGCTCCCTCACCGCCACCATGGAGAAGATCAAGGAGGACAGTGACCGGATCGCGACCATCATCCAGGATATCGAGGCCATTGCCTTCCAGACCAACCTGCTCGCCCTGAACGCCGCGGTCGAGGCGGCCCGGGCCGGCGAGCACGGCCAGGGGTTCGCGGTGGTGGCCGACGAGGTGCGTAACCTGGCCCAGCGGACCGCCGGTTCGGCGCAGAACTCCTCCTCCCTGCTCGCCGAGTCCCTTGGCAACGTGGACGAGGGGCTGGCCAAGGTCGAACTGGTGGCCAGGGAACTGGGCGCGATCACGGAGAGTACCGTCGAGACCTGCCGGGTCCTCGAGGAGATCGCCACCGCCTCCCATGAACAGGCCGCCGGCGTCGAACAGATCGGTACCGCCATCCAGCAGATGGAGGGGGGAACCCATACCCTGACCGATCATTCCGACCTGCTTGCCACCACCGCCGATACCCTGCTGCGTCATACCGGCGTATTGCGCCGCAATATCGCACACCTCGTGGCCCTGGTCCGGGGTAGGGGCAAGGAGGAGGCCGGTCTTCCCGCTACAACAGCCCCCGTTTCTTGAGGTGCACCTGCAGGACGGCGATGGCGGCCGGCGTGACGCCGGAGATGCGCATCGCCTGCCCCAGCGATCGAGGTCGGATGCGGGAGAGTTTCTCCACCACCTCGGCGGACAACCCCGGCATGGCCCCGTAGTCGAGATCGTCGGGCAGCAGACACGACTCTGCCTTGCGAAATCGCTCCACCTGCTCCGTCTGTCGCTCGATATACCCCTTGTATTTGACCTGTACCGCGATTTCCTGACGGCCGGCGGCCGTGGTGCCGAACGTCCGGCCGGCGAGTCGTTCGACAGTGGCGAGATCCACCTCCGGCCGCCGCAGGATGTCGGCCAGGCTGGCCGGCTGTCGCAGGGGAGCGAGTCCGAGGTCGTGCAAACGCTGGTTGGTCTCCCGGTCCGGCCGCAGGACGGTGGATTCGAGGGCGGCCACCGCTTCCTCAATCTCTCGCCGTTTTTTGGTGAATTCGGTCCATGTCCGATCGTCCACAAGGCCGATTTCCCGGCCCAGGTGCCGCAGGCGCAGATCGGCGTTGTCCTCCCGCAGCAGCAACCGGTATTCGGCCCGCGAGGTGAAAAGACGGTACGGTTCCTTGGTGCCGCGGGTGACGAGATCGTCGATGAGCACCCCGATGTAGGCCTGGGATCGGTCGATGATCACCGGCTCCTCGCCCCGCACTTTCCGCGCCGCGTTGATGCCGGCCACCAGCCCCTGCGCCGCCGCCTCCTCGTAGCCCGAGGTGCCGTTGATCTGGCCGGCGAGGAAAAGACCGCCGATCCGCTTCGTCTCCAGGCTGGGCAAGAGTTCCAGGGGATCGACGTAATCGTACTCGATGGCGTACCCAGGCCGGATGATCTCCACCCGCTCGAGTCCCGGAATGGTGCGCAGCATGGCGAGCTGGACATCCAGGGGTAGGCTGGTGGAAACGCCGTTGGGATAGACCTCCACCGTGTCGAGACCCTCTGGTTCGAGGAAGACCTGGTGGCGTTCCTTGTCCGGAAAGCGCATCACCTTGTCCTCGATGGACGGGCAGTAGCGGGCACCGATACCGGTGATGATACCAGCGTACATCGGCGACCGGTCTGCGGCGGCCCGGATGATGGCATGGGTTTCTTCCGTCGTATAGGTGATGTGGCACGGCCGCTGTTCGAGCTGCGGCCGCGGCGGACTGGAAAAGGAAAACACCGCCGGCGGATCGTCGCTGTGCTGGGGGGTGAGGCTGCGGTAGTCGATGGTGGTGCCGTCCAGGCGCGGCGTGGTGCCGGTCTTCATCCGGCCCATGGCGAAACCGAGTTGCCGCAGGTGTTCGGGCAGTGTCAGGGAGGGGAAATCGCCCATGCGACCGGCGGGCCAGGACTGCAGGCCGATGTGGATGAGGCCGTTTAAAAAGGTGCCGGTGGCGATCACCACCGCGCCGGCGCCGATTTTTTCTCCCAAAGAGGTTTCGACGCCGATTGCCCGGTCGTCCTCGGTCAACAGGCGATCGACCACCGCCTGGCGGATGGTCAGGTTGGGCTGTCGTTCGAGGACCGCCTTCATGCGCAGCCGGTAGCGCAGCCGGTCGGCCTGGGCGCGCGACGACCAGACCGCCGGGCCCTTGCTCGTATTGAGCCGCCGGAACTGGATGGCGGTGGCGTCGATGTTCTTGGCCATTTCGCCGCCCAGGGCGTCGATCTCCCGCACCAGGTGTCCCTTGGCCAGGCCGCCCACCGCCGGGTTGCACGACATGGCGCCGATGGTATCGGCGTTCATGACGCAGACCAGGGTGCGGCAGCCGAGGCGGGCGGCGGCCAGGGCCGCCTCGCAACCGGCGTGACCGGCGCCGATCACCACCACGTCGTAGGTTGTGTCGATTGTCTTCGGCATGATGGGGATGTGGTCGGCCGTTTATCCGAAAATCCCGCCTCTGACGCCGGGGAGACACGGATTTTCATCGTTCATTGTGCAGGCAGTGCCGGACTGCATGGGTGTTTATCCGAGCATTCCGGCGGCGTCGAGGAGATGCCAGCCCAGATCGTCGGCCCCGCCGGTATGGTCCGGATCGCGGCGGTGGGCGGCCAGGTGGTCGAGGAGGCGGCCGGCCAGCACCTTGCCGAGCTGTACCCCTTCCTGGTCGAAGGAATTGATGTTCCAGATGAAACCCTGGAAGACGATCTTTGCCTCGTAGAGGGCGAGCAACGCTCCCATGGTGCGCGGCGTCAGCCGGTCGGCGACCAGGATGGAACTCGGCCGGTTGCCGGCGAAGCGCTTGTTGGGATTGTCGTGATCGCGGCCGGTGGCCAGGGCCAGGGCCTGGGCCAGGACGTTGGCCACCAGTTTTTCCTGCGAGCTGGTGCCGTCCACCAGGGTGTCTTCGTCGTATTGGCTTTGTCGGAAGGCGATGAACTCCGCCGGCACCACGGTGGTGCCCTGGTGCAGAAGCTGGTAGAAGGCATGCTGGCCGTTGGTCCCCGGTTCCCCCCAGACGATGGGGCCGGTTTGGAAGGTCACCGGCCGGCCGAGCCGGTCGATGGACTTGCCGTTGCTCTCCATGTCGCATTGCTGGAGATGGGCCGGGAAACGGTGCAGGGCCTGGCTGTAGGGGAGGACCGCCACCGTCTCCATGCCGAGGAAGTTGTGGTTCCAGATGCCGAGGAGCGCCAGCAGCAGGGGGGGGTTCTTGCGGATGTCCGGCTCCGCCGCCGCCTGGTCCATTTCATGGGCGCCGCGCAGGATCTCGATAAAACCGTCGTAGCCGAGCAAAAAGGCGAGCGGCACGCCGCCCACCATGGACGTGGCCGAATAACGGCCGCCGATGAAGTCGAACATGAAAAACGAACGCAGGTAGCGCTCAGGGTCGTCCATGGGGCTGTCCTTGCCGGTGACGGCCAGGAAATGGCGGCCCGGATCGAGGCCGGCGGCGGAAAATGCCTGCCGGACCAGGGCCTCGTTGGTGCGGGTCTCCAGGGTGGTGCCGCTCTTCGAGACCACGCAGACGAGGCTGCGGGCCGGATCGATGGTGCGCAGGACCGCGGCCGCGTCGTCGGGATCGACGTTGGCGATGAAATGCAGCCGCCGGCCCGGCATGCCGAAAGGTTGTAGGGCCAGGGCCAGGGCCCGTGGCCCGAGGTCGGAACCGCCGATACCGATGCAGATGAGATCGGTGAACGGCTCTCCCCGTTCGTTGACTAGGGTGCCGTCGGTCAGCGCGTCGGTGAATGCCTTGAGTTTTGCCAGCTCGGTCCGGGCCAGTTCGGTCGCTCGCGGATGGAGGGGGGAATCGGAAAAGATGTCCCGGCAGGCGGTGTGGAGCACAGACCGGTTTTCACACTCGTGGCCGACGATCCGGTTCATGACCACCCCTTGGCGCATCATCTGGAACTGGTCCACGGCGCGGCGCTGGTCGGCCAGCTCCTGCAGGGCGTCGAGGACCTGGTCGTCGATGCGCTGGAAGACGTACAGGAGATCGAAACCGGCCCCGTGGGCGCGGTAGCGGGTGATGCGCTCCGGGGTCAGCACGCCGGCCGCCGTGAGATCGCACGGGGATTGCGCCAGATGCTCCAGTCGGGCGTAGGCGGGGGTGCGTTGCCAGTCTTCCAGGTAGGTTTCCATGCCGGGCGGTTCCTTCGGGTGGGATGCGGTGGTTTTCGTGGTGGTTTTCCAGGGTTGACGGCAGTTTGGGCTTGACATTGCGGCACGTGCGCAATACGCTCCATGTTCAGTCAGTATTCCAGTAGCAGGGACACCTGTCAAGCTGGCGCTCGATGCGATCATGAAGTCGGGACGGGGTCGTGATTCCCGGGAGCGCGGGCGTCCCCGCCCACTTGGCGGGGAGGGGAGGTGACTGGTCATGACAGCCGTGGTGGCGGAGCACCAACTGTATCGGGCCTGCGAGATCCTGTTCGGCAGTGAACTTCGCCTGTCGCGGGAGTTTCTCGAGTACCTGCAGCCGGCCGGTGTCAAGAGCGCCTTCCGGCGCCGGGCCCGGGAGACCCATCCGGACCTGGTCGCTCCCGGGGATCAGGTCGCCCAGCGCCGGCACGCCCTGTTGTTCCACGACGTCAAGCAGGCCTACGACCAGCTGCTCGCCTATCTCGACGCACGGGAGAAGGGCTATCGGTTGCCGTGCGGACCGGGGACACGGCCGGCGCCACCACGGCCGGCATCGACCGCCCAGACGAGCCGAACGGCCGGGGCCACGACCAATGGCAAACGGTACAACGGCGCCGGAGCTGGCAACGGGAGGACGCGAACGAACGGCTGCCGGTACAACGGTGGTGGCAATTCGTGGCAACAGCGGATGGAGCGGCGCTACCAGGGCCCCATGCCGCAACGGCCCCTGTTGTTCGGCCATTTTTTGTATTACGCCGGGGTGATCTCCTGGCGTCAGGTGATTCAGGCCCTGGTGTGGCAGCGGCAGCAGCGACCGCGCATCGGCGAACTGGGCCGGCGATTGGGCTGGCTCTCCGACGCCGATATCCACCGGGTGCTGGAATCCCGCCTCCCCTTGCGGCCCTTCGGGGAGGAGGCGGTGCGCCTCGGTCTCCTCGACGAGGGCCGGCTGCGCATCCTCGTCTGGCAGCAGAGACGCCTGCAACGGCGGTTCGGGGACTACTTCGTCGAACACGCCATCCTCTCCGGGCCGCAGATCGAGATCCTGGCCGCCCGGCACCGCCAGCACAACCGACAGTGTAGCCGGTTGCGGCAGGGGGGGGCGTGCTGATGGTTTCTTCGTAGCCTTACCCGGCACGGCTCTCTGATTCTCTTCCGAACTCTTCCGGAACGCCGCCTTGTTTTACAACAATATCATTTACCTGCTGGTCGTCATCCTGCTCTTTTCGGCCAGCAGCGTTCCCGAGGTGCCGCAACTGCCGCCGTTGTGGGCTCTGGTCCTCTTCGGCTGCAAGCTGGTGGTCTTTCGCGAGACCTGCCGGTTCCTGCTGCGTCCCTTTCGGATCACCAAACCGCCCCATTACTTCGCCGCCGAACAAAGGCTCTCGATCCTCGCCATCGTCATGGTGGCGGTGGACATCTATCTGCTCGACTGCCAGTACTACCTCGCCAGGCTGCCCCTGGTCGGCCGTCTGCCCGCCCTGGTGGATGGCGTCGGCATGGCGGTCTTCTTTTGTTATCTCGGCGTCATGTGGGCCGAGGCGGTGGCGGCCTACGGGAATGTCTTCGGCCGGCGCTATCCCCGCTGGCGTTTCGTGGCCAACAACTTCAAGGCCAACGTGCCGGTGGTCTTCCCGTGGTTTTTCCTGTCGCTGCTTTCCGATATCTTGCGACGGCTGCCGGCGGGGTGGCTCACCCGCTTTCTCGATACCGCCTGGGGGGAGTGGTCGGTCCTGATGCTCTTTTTCCTGGTGCTGGCGGTCTATTTCCCGGTCATCGTCATCCGGATGTGGAACTGCGCGCCCCTGCCGCCGGGCGAGGCCCGGCGCCGGATCGAGGATTTCTGCCGGCGCCAGCGGGTCCGCTACGCCGATATCCTGCTCTGGCCGCTCTTCGAGGGCCAGGTGCTCACCGCCGGTGTGCTCGGCCTCGTCGGCCGGTATCGGTACCTGCTCGTGACCCCGGCCCTGCTCCGGGTCATGACCCCGGAGGAGGTGGAGGCGGTGATGGCTCACGAGATCGGCCACATCAAGCACCGCCACATGCTCCTCTACCTCTTTTTGTTCATCGGCTTCGGGATCTTCGCCCAGGTGGTGAGCTATCCGGCCCTCTCCCTGCTGCTTAACTCGGATCTTTTCTACCAGCTCGTCGATATCGCCGACAAGGAACCCAATTCGGCCCTCACTTTCGTCACCACCGTGTCGATGATGGGGCTTCTCATCGTCTATTTCCGGTTCGTCTTCGGCTTCTTCATGCGCAATTTCGAGCGGCAGGCCGACCTGCACGTGTTCGAGACCATGGGGGACGGCCGCCCCCTGGCCACGGTACTCGAGAAGATCGCCGTGTTGAGCGGCGATATCCGTGACCTGCCGAGTTGGCACCACTTCGGCATCGGCCAGCGGGTCGATTTCCTCGAACGGTGCCGTCTCGATGCCGGCTGCATCCGGCGCCACCATCGCAAGGTGCGGGCGGCCCTGGCCGCCTACTGCATTGCCCTGGTCCTCGCCGGCGTCACCCTGATCCAGATGCCGAGCGATCTCCTGGAGGGAGCACCGCGGGAGAAGTTCGCCGCTGCGGTCCTCAAGCAACGTATCGAGGCCGATCCGCAAAATTTTGTCTGGTACTTACTGCTCGCCGATCTGGAGCAGAGTCGCCATCGCTACCGGGAGGCCATCGATGCCTATGAGAAGGCTCTGCGGTTGGCGCCGACCAACCCTGACATCATGAACAACCTCGCCTGGCTGTATCTCACCGCCGAGGACGAGTCCTTCCGGGACCGGGACATGGCCCTCGTCCTGGCCCGCGACGCCGCCCGCCTGAAGCCGCGCGGCTACATCCTCGACACCCTGGCCCTGGCCTATTGGGAAAACGGCTATCGGGAACTGGCCATCCAGAGCGAACGGAGGGCCCTGGCCGTCGATCCGGCCAACGGGGACTACTACCGCCGGCAGCTCGCCAAGTTCGGCGCCAGCCCCGCCGAAGAGGATGACACCGATTGAAAAGCCCCTTGTCTTTTTGGCCGATGCCGTTTATATATTAGGTCTCGATGGGCGATTAACTCAGTGGTTAGAGTGCCATCTTCACACGGTGGAAGTCGCAGGTTCGAATCCCGCATCGCCCACCATCCGAACGACAAAGGGGAACCGTAGACACGGTTCCCCTTTTTTGATGAAATCGTAAAAAATACGATTTCATCGAGTTCGCGCTGTAACCTGTTAAATTATCGTGTCAGGCCTGGACCGACTGCGAGTTTTTACGGGATCATCTTTTTTCGTGGTGAGGAGAGGGTGCTCCTACCCCGTATCAGAGATTGCTACGACGGGAATCGCACGGCGGTTCTTGCTCTTCCCTGGAGGATCTGGCGGGGTCGGGCCGCTTGGAGCGGTTTTCAGGATCTTACCGGTATACCGGGCGATAACACGGCGTATTCAACCGATATATCGGTTGGTCAAAGAAGGCACAAAAAAAGAGCTGTAACCGTTCGTGGTTACAGCTCTTGTTGCAAAAAACTGGTGCCGAAGGCCGGAGTCGAACCGGCACGGGCGTGGCCCACTGCCCCCTCAAGACAGCGTGTCTACCAATTCCACCACTTCGGCTACTATTCGGTTGGTTGTTCAGCCGGCGGTGCCGATTGCGGCACGGCCGCCGGGCTGGTTTCTTGAGTGTCTGGCGTAGTGGCGGCCGCCGGTACCTGTTCGCTACCGGCTGCCTCGGCCGGCGCCGTTACGGCGCCGGGGAAGGTCTCGGTAGCCTCGGTGGCCGGCACCGGCTCGGGAACCGTTGGTGCTACCGGCGCTGCCTCGGGTGCCGGCGCCGTGGCCGGTGGCGGCGGCTTGACGGCCTCCATCACCGACCCCTTGCCCGGATGGGCCGAAAGGTAGGCAAGGGCGAGCGAGGTCATCATGAAGATGATGGCCGACGTGGTCGTTACCTTGTTGAGCAGGGGCAGGGGCCCCTCGGTGCCGAACAGGGTCTGGCTGGCGCCGCCAAAGGTGGCGCCGATATCCGCTCCCTTGCCGTGCTGGAGCAGCACGATGACCACCAAGAAGAGGCAAACCAGGATATGGATGACGGTGAGAATCGTTGTCATGGCGTACGCCGTTGCTCCAGCTCTCGATAGAGACTACTACCACCAGCCGGGCACGATCCTCCCGGTGGCAATCGAACGGTAACCCGAACACTATACCCGCTTTCGTTCCGCCTGGCAAGGTTTTCTTGCAGGAG
>CAYRGZ010000108.1:0-9735 GCA_964423785.1 uncultured Desulfobulbia bacterium | reverse complement strand
CTGGCCCCCACCTCACTTGTAGCGGGCGTGGCAGACCTTCTTTCGCCGGGCCAGTTCCTGGTAGGCGTCGTGCATGGCTTGCCGGTCACCGGCCTGGACAGCCGCTTCCAACCGCTGGCAGATCGCCAGGTAGTCGTCGTAGAACTCGTCTCCGTAGCCCGGAAAGTTGACCATCTGCCGTGAGTCCTCAAGAAACCCGGCCACCAGATCGGCGCGCACCGGCCCCTCGCCCTCGATCTCCTTGCCGAGCAGGGCAAAGGTCCCTTTAAGGCGTTTTTTGAGACGCTTGTAGCGTGAAGCTGCTATCGTACCTTTCGTTCATGTGCAGGAAAGGGTACCGGTTGGAGCGGGCTGCTATGCTCGCCAGCCATGATCACCGATCAGGCTGACGAACCGGACATACTCGAGGATCCGCCGGTCGAGCTTGCCGTCCTCCTTGGTGAGGAGCACCAGCTGCTGGGTGAGCCGGTCGCCCACCGGTATCACCATCCGGCCGGGATCGGCCAACTGGTCAAGAAGAGGCTCGGGAGGGCGAGGACCGGCGGCGGTGACGATAATCGCGTCAAAGGGAGCATGCTGGGACCACCCCAAAGTGCCGTCGTCGATCTTGCAGACGATGTTGAGGTAGCGCAATCGGTCGAAAGTTTTGCGGGCTTTGATATACAGGGCCTTGATGCGCTCGACAGTATAGACCTTGTCGCAAAGCTGGGCCAGGACGGCGGCCTGGTAGCCGCAACCGGTACCGATCTCCAGCACCCTTTCGGTACCGGTGAGGGCAAGAGCTTGGGTCATGAGGGCCACGATGTACGGCTGCGAAATCGTCTGCCCATCGCCGATGGGCAGGGGGAAATCACTGTAGGCTTGGGCCTGCAGGGCGTCCTCGACAAAGAGATGCCGAGGCACGGTGGCCATGGCCTCCAAGACCCGCTTGTCGGTGATGCCGCGCGGAATGAGCTGCTCTTGCACCATCCGCGCGCGGGCCGTGGCGTAGTGGTTCATTATCACTCGTCCGTTTCGACCGGTTCGATCCCGAGCCGCTGGAACTCCTCCGGCGTCAGGTTACGGTAGACACAGGCCGTCACCTCGTCCCCCCGGAAAGTAACAAAGAGAACGTCGTACTCCTCGCTGCCCATCCATTTGCCCAGGTAGGGCGTGCGGCGCAGGCGGCTCTGGTTGTTCTCGACGTAGTACCAAACCTCCTCGCCGCTTGTCCGGGTCTCCTTCTTATCCGGAAAGCCGAGCAGCCCGATCACCTCCTGCCGATCCGCCCGTCCCGGCACAACCAGACAGGCGTCCGATGCCAGGTGGCGCACCTCGTGACTGCCACAGGCGGCACCCAAAAATAGCATTACCGCCAACAGTACCAATCGCATCCACTGCCTGCCCTGCATGATCAATCACCTTTACCAAACAAAAACCCGCAACCCTTGGCTTTCCGTCCTCCAAGAGGCATTTTCCACGTTCTTCGAGCAACCTTAGCCGTTGCCCCACCATTTTGCAACATCTCTTGGACACGACAAAACGAAACGCCGCTTGACTCTCGCCAGTCGATCTGCCTATCATGGTAGAAAATCGGCTCTTGGCTCTTCACGCCACAGGTGCTACCATGCGTTGTCCCAAATGCGGTTACATCTCCTTCGACGACCGGGCGGCCTGTGCCAAGTGCTCCCACTCTTTGGAAGAGGTGATGGAGCAACTGAGCGGCACGGCCATCCACACGGATATTCCGGATTTCCTTGCCGCCGCCATTATCAGCCAAGTCGCGGAAGAGGAACCGGCAACGGAAGAGATCGCCCTCGACCTTATCAGCGAAGGCGAAACCGAGGAAATCGCCTTCGACATCGAGGAGCCGGCCGAGGCACCCGCCGCTCCTGAGGAGGAAGAAGCGGCCGAGATCACCATGACGCCGGAGGAAGAGCCGGCCGCATCCCCCGACGAAGCCGTCGGCCTCGACCTGGAATTGGCTGAGGAACCAGAATTACCTTCGGAAACCGAGCCGGAGTCCACCGGCGAGCTGGATCTCGATCTTAGCCTAGAACCCGAAATCGAGGCAGAGGCGGCGGAAGCGGAAACAACCGCAGAGGTAGAAGCCGAAGCGAGCGACGAACTGGATCTCGACCTGCAGTTGGAAGCCGGCGCACAGGAAGGGGAGCCCGTTCCGGCCGAAGCGACAGAAGAAGCGGCTGCGCTCCCAGACCTCGAACCACTTCCTGATCTGGATCTGGATTTGGAAGCGGCCGAGGAGGCAGAAGCCGAACCGGCCGCCGAAGCGAAGGCGGAAGCGCCCGAAGAACTCGATGCCCTGGTGGAGGCCGCCCTGGAACTGGAAGGAGAGGACAAGGCGCCGGAACAGCCGCTGGTGGGCGAACCGGCGCCGTTACGCGACACGACCGACGTCACCGCCGGCCTTGAGGAAATCGACCTGGCCGACCTGGTGGACGAGTCCGAGGCGGCCGAGACGACAGAGGAAGGGGATATCGACATCGATATCGACGCCCTGGAGGAAGAACTCTTCGACCTTGCCGACGTGCTCGATGAGGAGGAGGAGTCGAGCTGACCGCCTTCCCACCCCGCACCCAGGACACAATTTCCCTCTTGACAAATGCAGGCTTGTTTTCTACTTTTGGCCAGAGATGCCGAGATAGCTCAGTCGGTAGAGCAACGGACTGAAAATCCGTGTGTCCCTGGTTCGATTCCTGGTCTCGGCACCACAGAAACCGCAGGGGGTTACGTGGTTACGCGTAACCCCTTTTCTTTATCAGCCCAGCCCGTTGAAAGAACCGTAGGGAAGAAACCATGTTGAAGAACAGTGAGTGCACGCTCTACAGCGGTGGCCACAAGGGTGCTGAAAGCTTTTTCGGCGAAATGGCGGAAAAGTGGGGGGTCAAGGAGATCAACTTCGCCTACCCGGGCCAAACCCCGGCCCGCAACAAGAACGTCATCGTCCTGTCCGAAGAGGAGCTGCAGCGCGGCGACATCAGCATGGAGCTGGCCTCGAAGATGATGAACCGCTCCTACTACCAGGCGGACAAGATCCGCAAGGTGCTGCAGACCATCTTCCACATGGTCAACAACGGTCACCAGATCTTCGTGGTCGGCACCATCCTCGCCGACCAGACGGTCAAGGGCGGCACCGGCTGGGCCGTGGAACTGGCCCGCCTCTTCAACCGGCCGGTGAGCGTTTTCGACCAGCCGACCGGCAAGTGGTACACCTGGCGCGGTGGCAGCTGGGAGGTGGACACGCCGCGCATCGAGCATCCCACCTTCGTCGGATCCGGCACCCGCAACCTGGAACCGGCAGGGCGCAACGCCATCGAAAAATTGTTTCGAGACGCCTTCGGGTCCTGATTTTTCTTCTTGACAACCACTCCAACCAACGTTATTTTAGCGGACTAACCTCCGTTTTTGGGCGGCCCCTCTTTTCGCGGGGCCGTTTTTCTTTCCCTTTACGGCCTTGGGCCGACGAGTGCGGAATCACAGTATCGAGGCAAGACGATGAAACGAGAGCTCAGCAAGATTCGCAATATCGGAATCAGCGCCCACATCGACTCGGGCAAGACCACCCTCACCGAACGCATCCTCTACTACACCCAGCGCATCCACGCCATCCACGAGGTGCGCGGCAAGGACGGCGTCGGTGCCAAGATGGACTCCATGGAACTGGAGAAGGAGCGCGGCATCACCATCCAGTCCGCCGCCACCTACTGCGACTGGAAGGGACACAACATCAATATCATCGACACCCCAGGCCACGTTGATTTCACCATCGAGGTGGAGCGGGCCCTGCGGGTCCTGGACGGCGCGGTGCTCATCCTTTGCTCGGTGGGCGGCGTCCAGTCGCAGTCCATCACCGTCAACCGCCAGATGGACCGCTACCGGGTACCCCGCATCGCCTTCATCAACAAGTGCGACCGCACCGGCGCCAATCCCTACCGGGTGACGGAGCAGATCCGCGACAAGCTCGGCCTGAACGCCGTGCTGCTGCAGATTCCCATCGGCCTGGAGGGCGATCTCGAGGGCATCATCGATCTCGTCACCATGAAGGCGATCTATTTCGACGGCGACAACGGCGAAATCGTCCGCGAGGAAGAAATTCCCGCCCATCTCGTCGACGAGGCCGAGGCCAAGCGCGAGGAGCTGCTCGATGCCGCCTCCATGTTCTCCGACGAGCTGATGGAAGCGGCCCTGGAGGGCAACGCCACCCCGGAACTCATCCGCGACGCCATCCGCAAGGGCACCCTGTCGCTGGAACTCACCCCGGTGATGATGGGCTCGGCGTACAAGAACAAGGGGGTGCAGCCGCTGCTCGACGCGGTCAACTACTACCTGCCCTGCCCCAAGGACATCGAGAACAAGGCGCTCGACATCGACAAGGACGAGGAGGAATTCGTCCTGTCCGGCGAACCGGACGATCCCCTGGTGGCCCTGGCCTTCAAGCTGGAGGACGGCCGATACGGTCAGCTCACCTACATCCGGGTGTACCAGGGCACCATGAAGAAAGGCGACACAATCATCAACGCCCGTGACCGCCGCAAGGTCAAGATCGGCCGTCTGGTCCGGATGCACGCCGACGAGATGGAGGACATCGAGGAGGCCCAGGCCGGCGACATCGTCGCCCTGTTCGGCATCGACTGCGCGTCGGGTGACACCTTCACCGACGGCCGCCTCAACTGCACCATGACCTCCATGCACGTGCCGACCCCGGTCATCTCGCTCGCCATCGTCCCGAAGGATAGCAAGGCGCAGAACAACATGTCCAAGGCCCTCAACCGGTTCACCAAGGAGGACCCCACCTTCCGGACCTACGTGGACGAGGAGACCGGCGAGACGATCATCTCCGGCATGGGCGAACTGCACCTCGAGGTCTATATCGAGCGGATGAAGCGGGAATACAAGGCCGAAGTGGAGGTTGGCCAGCCGCAGGTCGCCTACCGGGAGACCATCACCCAGCGGGCCGACTTCGACTACACCCACAAGAAACAGACCGGCGGCTCCGGTCAGTACGGCCGGGTGGCCGGCTACATGGAACCGCTGGAGGAAGGCGAGTACGAGTTCGTCGACAACATCGTCGGCGGCGTCATTCCCCGCGAGTACATCCCCTCCTGCGACAAGGGATTTCAGAGGGCCATGGAGAAGGGGCCGCTGGCCGAGGCACCGATCACCGGCGTTCGGGTGGTGATCAACGACGGCTCCTCCCACTCGGTGGACTCGTCCGACATGGCCTTCCAGCTCGCCGCCATCGGCGCCTTCCGCCAGGGCTACCAGAAGGCCAATCCAGTGCTCCTGGAGCCGATCATGCGGGTGGTGGTGGAGGGCCCCAGCGAGTTCCAGGGCAACATCATGGGTTCCATCAACCAGCGCCGCGGCATCATCGTCGGCACCTCGGAGGAAAACAACTACACCGTGGTGGAGGCCGAGGTTCCCCTGTCCGAGATGTTCGGCTACTCCACCGTGCTTCGCTCCCTGACCCAGGGCAAGGCGGAGTTCACCATGGAGTTCAAGACCTACCGACCGGTGCCGAAGAATCTCGCCGACGAGATCATCGCCCAGCGTAAGAAAGACAAGGACAAGAAATAATACACCTGTTCAGCGGTTCCGACGTGAGCAGGCCGACGCCGGCCACCGTATCATGCCAGAGAGGGATGCCATGACCAACCAAGACCTGATGGAAAAGAACCCGCTTCGCGCCCTGTATCCGAAAGACGACCCAGGCCCGCGTATGGGGCTGGTGATCAGCCGGGCCGGTCTGGGCAAGACCGCCATCCTCGTCCAGATCGCGCTCGACCGTATCCTGTGCGGCAAGAAGGTCCTGCACGTCTCCATCGGCCAGAACCTCGAAAAGACGAAGACCTGGTACGACGACATCTTCAAGGATATCGTCAAGTCCTTGCAGCTGAGCGACTCCCTGGCCCTGGCCGACGCCATCAACCGCAACCGGTTGATCATGACCTTCAACGAATCGTCGTTCAGCCGGCCGAAGCTGGAGGAACGGCTCAACGACCTGGTGTACCAGAACATCTTCCAGCCGGACTGTATCATCATCGACGGTTTCGACTTCCGCCAGGCCGACCGGCAGATAGTGCAGGACATCCGGGAACTGTCCGAGGCCCTGGAATCCAGCATCTGGTTCTCGGCCACCCACCACCGCGACGATCAGCGGATGAGCGCCTCCGGCGTCCCGGCCCCCTGCCACGAGGTGGAGGACCTGTTCGACACCATCATCCTGCTGCAGCCGGATAGCAACGACCGCTGCATCGGCCTGAACGTCTTGAAAGACACCACGGAAAGCGGTGCGGCCGGCAAGATCCTGAACCTGGACCCGGCCACCCTCATGCTGAAGGACCCCTTCGACCGCTGCTGACACGGCGCGGAATCCTTCCGGCACCACGGTTTCAGGATGCGCTTCCGGCCCTGCATCGACCTCCACGACGGCAAGGTGAAGCAGATCGTCGGCTCCACCCTGGACGCCGACGGCCGGGCGACCACCAACTTCATCGCCGAACAGCCGCCGGCCTATTTCGCCTCCCTCTATCGGCGGGACGGCCTCTTCGGTGGCCACGTCATCATGCTCGGCCCGGGCAACGAGACGGCGGCGCGCGAGGCGCTGGCCGCTTTTCCCGGCGGACTCCAGGTCGGCGGCGGCATTACGGCCGACAACGCCGGGACCTGGCTCGACGCCGGCGCCCAGGCGGTGATCGTCACCTCATGGGTCTTTCGCGACGGCCGCATTCACGAGGACCGGCTCCGCCAACTAGTGCGGGCCGTGGGCCGCGACCGGCTCGTTCTCGACCTGTCCTGCCGGCGGCGCGGTGACGACTACTACATCGTCACCGACCGCTGGCAGAAATTCACCCAGACAACCATCTCTCCCGCCACCCTCGACAAGCTCTCTCGCTCCTGCGCCGAATTCCTCGTCCACGCCGTAGACGTGGAAGGCAAATGCCGGGGCATCGAAACCGAACTCGCCACCCGGCTCGCCGACTGGAGCCCGATTCCCACCACCTATGCCGGCGGCATCAGCTCGCTGGACGACCTACGCCTTTTGAAAAGAATCGGCCGCGACCGGCTGGACGCCACCATCGGTAGCGCGTTGGACATCTTTGGCGGCACCGGCATCACCTATCGGGAGGCGGTGGCCTTCCACCGGGGCGAAATCGACTGATGCCCCACTGCTCTCCCGGTTGAGCCTCCCCCAACCGGAATCTGGTCACCTCTCGTGCGCACCGTGTTCGGCTGATTTCTCCTGTGCCTAGGGAAGTTTTTTGCGCACGGGTCTGATTTTTTTCTTGACTTTTTTGAAAGGCATAAAAACCTAACCCTAGACTCCGCACCGAGCCCTTCCCTCTGTCGCACGTGGGAAGCACTCTCAGACCCCCTACTCACCCTTTATCAGCCATGAAATTTTTTTCAACCAGCAGTTTACCGACAAAGATTTATTCCGGTATGGGCGGTATGTGCTTGTTACTGGCCATACTTATCGTTGTGATGATCCAGACATATAATCACACATTAAATCAAAACCGGGAAATTATCGCCAGAAGCGGCGATATTACCGACAAACTATCGAGTCTAGTTGATTCGGTAAGCAACTCCGTCCAAGAAGAAAAAGATACCTACCAGAAGATTTTAAAGAACCAAAACTCAATACTTCTGGAAGCACTACAAAACCAAACGCAAATCAACGAGAAAATTTTAGAGATCAGCAAATCACTTGCTGCCGTTCAAATCGCCACCGACCTGATTATTATCGACAATACCAACTATGCCTCCATTGCCCCCAAGATTGACGCCTTACGCACGGATCTGAAACAGTTTTTTTCCCTGCCCGTTTTGGCCCAAGTGGATAAGAAGGCGCTCAAAAGTGCCAAGAGGGCCAGCAAAATCTATCTTTCCCTGTTTGATGAAATGCGAGAACTCGAAGAAGAGGGGGCGGCACTGGGCAAGATTATCGACCTGGCGCAGGAAGTCCGGGCTGTCGGCACGGCGTTACAGAAAAAACTTGATATAGTACTCAACATGACAAGAAACGCCTTTTCTGATCAATTGGACAAACAAAAAAAATTCATTGCAGACCAACTAGCATCCGCCGATCGGGATAGTCAAAGACTGGTCGAAAAAGTGATTAGCGACCAGAACATGATAAAGGCCCTTCTATCATCCAACGTCGATTCCTTGAACGCTACTTCAATCGCCATTGAAAACAAGAGAAACTTGCTGGGAGTTGTCGGCGGCTGCGCAATTGTCATAGGACTTCTATTCATGGTCTTTATCGCAAAGAGTATTACCCGGCCTTTGACGGAGGCGATTTCCGGTCTATCGCACACTGCCACCGAAGTCGGGAAAGCTGCCGATCAAGTATTATCCTACAGTCTTGCCGACAAAGAAGGCGCCCTGCAGCAGGCTGCATCTCTGGAAAAAACGGTAACCTTGGTTGAAGAGATGCATGCAATGACCAGACAGAATGCCCAGGGGGCGGCCCAGGCATCACAGGTCATGGAGAATACCACCAGGTTTACCGAGCAGGCCAAAACGGCCATGACCGACTTGACGGCGGCTATGACCAACATCTCTGCCTCCAGCGACAAAATTTCAAATATTATCAACACGATTGAAGAAATTGCCTTCCAGACCAATCTCCTGGCCTTGAATGCGGCGGTCGAGGCGGCCAGGGCTGGTGAGGCTGGTGTCGGTTTTGCGGTGGTGGCCGATGAGGTGAGAAACCTTGCCATGCGGGCTGCCAGTGCGGCCCAGGATTCCACCGCTTTGATCGAGGACACGCGAAAACAGATCCAAGAGGGCTCGGCCCTACTTGGTCGAACCAACGAGGCCTTTGATCAGGTGATGACAGGAGTTGACCAGGTCAACGAATTGTTGGGGCAGATCTCAGACGCATCGAGACAGCAGTCTAGCGGCATTGAAAAAATCTATCAGTCAGTGGCGGACATTCGGGAAATTACCCGGCGAAACACCGAAGGCGCTGAACAGACAACGGCAACCGCTGAAAAGATGAGCCATGAATCGACAAGGATGAAAGAGCTGGTGCAAGGGCTGGTGGCCCAGATCGGGGCCCGCAGATCCTTAGAAGTCTCGGCCGTTCCATCCCCTGTACGCCGGTTACCCATGTCCTGATACAGCAACGACTTCTCCGACCATCATCCTGGACGCCCCGCCCCCCGGTCGGAGGGCTGGCCGGTTCCACCTGCGAGGTTTGCCATGATCCACATCGAATGTCTCTTCGCGCCGGACTGCGGTGCCCGCGATCACACCCTGGCCCTGGTCCATGCGGTGACCGAGGAACTCGGCATCACCGCCCAGATCCGGGAGACGACCATCACGCATCCGGCGGCGGCGCAGGCCCAGCGATTCCTGGGCTCGCCCACCATCCGGGTCAACGGCCGGGATATCGAGCCCGAGGCGGCAAAACGGGACGATTTCGGCCTGGGATGACGGGTCTATCCCGACGAGGCGGGCCGCCTTGTAAAACGCATTCCCCGACATCTGCTACACAACGCGCTGCTGGCTGCTGCCTCCTGAGCCACGGCAGCAGCCCCCGAAAACCGTATCCCGCACAAGATCGCCCAAGTTTTTATCCGGCAACCATTGCGATCAAAAGCGGCGCACCGCCGCCACCACCTCGGCAGTATTTCCCGCCATTGACTTTTGATGGAATCGCAAAAACTGCGATCGGTCATTCGCTGCGCTCACCACCTCCATCGAGTTCATGGGTTGTAACCC
>CAYRGZ010000107.1:0-9748 GCA_964423785.1 uncultured Desulfobulbia bacterium | reverse complement strand
TCGAACACGGCAAGGCGGCCGGCGAGATCGGGCCGGCGGCGGATGTCGGAAAAGAGCTGCCGGTGGAAGAGCCAGTTGCGGAAGAACCAGTTGCAAAACTGGTCGAACCGTTTGGTCTGGACTGCGGAAGGCAGGTAGCGCTCCACGAGTTCGGCGTAGCGGCGCAGCATATCGGCCGGGTCTTCGGTCCACGGCCGGTTCTCGGCGATTTCGAAAAAGATCCACGGCCGGATGAGGGCGCCGCGGCCGATCATCACTGCGGCGCAGCCGGTGGCGGTCACGAGGCGGCGGGCGTCGTCCGCATCGAAAACATCGCCGTTGCCGATCACCGGCACCGGCAGTTCGGCGGCCAGCACCCCGATCTCCTGCCAGCGGGCCGGCCGCTTGAATCCGTCGGCGCCGCTGCGCGGATGCAGGCAGATACCATCGACGCCGGCCGCCACCAGCCGCCGGCAAAACGCAAGCAACCGGTTCTCGTCGTGATCGAGCCCGGACCGCAGCTTGACCAAAAGCGGCAAATCCACCGCTTGCCGTACCGCCTCCACCACGGCCAGGGCCCGCTTTTCGTCGGCCATCAGGCCGAGTCCCCATCCGAACCGGACGAGCCGCCGGCGGCCGCAGCCCATGTTGATATCGATGGCGTCCATGCCCCATTCCGCCAGGCGGCGGGCGGCCCGGGCCATGGTTTCCGGCTCGCCGCCCACCAGTTGGCCGACCAGGGGACGGCCCCGGGGACCGGCGGCGAGATAGGGGTCCTGGTCCAGCGGCTGGCTGGCCACGATCCTCGAATTGAGCATTTCGGTATAGAAGAGGCCGCAGCCGCCGAGTTCGGCCACCAGCTCCCGGAAGGCGGCGTGAGTGAAATCGGCGAGCGGCGCCAGGACCAGGGGCGGTTCTATCGCAAGAGCACCGATAGTGCAGCGGCGGGGCAGCGACATGACCGGAACGGAACGGGATTAACTGGCATCCGGCTCGGGATACTTCCGGTTGTTCTGCATGAGCTTGTGGCGGGCGGCATCGAGCAGATCGATGCCGAGGGTGTCGGCCAGGGTGACGAGATAGATGAGCACGTCGGCGATCTCCTCGGCCACGGCCTGCCGCTTTTCCTCGCTGCAGGTGCGGCTCTCCTCCGGCGTCTGCCACTGGAAATGCTCGGCCAGCTCGGCCGCCTCGATGCAGACCGACATGGCCAGATTCTTCGGGCTGTGGTAGGGCTGCCAAGAGCGGCGGGCGTTGAACTCGCGCACCAGGTCGCGCAGCTCCTCCAGGGTGGCGATCGGTCCCAGACGGCTGAAATCGGTCATGCCATCCCCCCGCTGGGAACCGGCATCGGCCGGGGCGCCTCGCTGATGCCGCGCCGGACCAGTTCCCGGTTGTAGGCGTTGATGACGTCGCGCCGTTTCAGCATGCCCACCACCCACTTGTCGTCCATGGACTCCACCACCGGGATCTCCTCGATGCCTTTCAAATCGAAAAGCTGCATGGCGGTATAGAGGTTGTCGTCCGGCGTCAGGCAGATGATCTTGCGGGTGCACACGCTGCCCACCGTGGCCGACTCCCGCAGCGCACGGTCGTGCAGGATATTTTTTACGTCCTGCAGGGAGACGATGCCGGTCATGCGGCCGGTCTCGTCGATGACCGGAAAGTAGAAACTGTCTTTGGCCATGCTGAAGATCTCGAGCAGTTGGTTGGCGTTGGCCTTCTCGCTGATGAAGTCCACGTCCTCGGCCATCACCTTGCCCACCTTGATGGACTTCATGATCGCCGTCTCCATTCCCTCGTGGATGTCGATGCCCTCGCGGCTGAAATCCACCGTATCGATGGAGTCGTGATAGACCTTGCTCGCCACCACCGTGCCGATGACCGAGGCGATCATAATCGGGATGATGATCATGTAGTTGCCGGTCATCTCGAACAGCAGGAAGATGGCGGTGAGCGGCGCGTGGGTGGAGGCGGCGAGGAAGGCGCCGATGCCGACGGCGGCGTAGGCTCCGGGGGTGGCGGTGACCGTGGGCATGAGAGAATGGACGATACCGCCGAAGCTGCCGCCGATGACGGCGCCGATGAAGAGGGCCGGGGCGAAGACGCCGCCGGCGCCGCCACTGCCCAGGGTGATGGCGGTGGCGATGATCTTCAGGAAAACGAGCACCAGCATGACCCCGACTACGCCGTCGCCCCGCAAGACGGTTTCGATGTACGGATAGCCGCTGCCCATCACCTGGGGGAAGAAGATGCCGATGCAGCCGACCAGCAGGGCGCCGGCGATGGGTTTGAGCTGGGGATGCAGGTCCATCGCCGCCCAGCGATCGCGCACCGCGTAGAAGGTGCGGATATGGAACACGGCGACGAGGCCGACGATGATCCCCATGACCGTATAAAGAGGAATCTCGGCCACCGGGTTCACCAGGTGGTAGTCCGGAATCGGGAAGGCGGGACTCTCGCCGTACCAGGCCCGCGACACCACGGTGGCCATGGACGAGGAGATGACAAGCGCCACGAACGAGGTCATTTCGTAGGTGCCGAGGAGGACGATCTCGGAGGCGAAGAAGATGCCGGCGATGGGGGCGTTGAAGATGGCGCTCACCCCCCCGGCCGCCCCGGCGGCGATGAACACCTTCATGCGGCTGCCCGACACCCGGAAGAACTGGCCGACGAGCGACCCCACCGCGCCGCCGACCTGGGCGATGGGCCCTTCGACGCCGGCCGAGCCGCCGGTGGAGATGGTGAGCGAGGTGGAGACGATCTTCAGAAAGATGGTCCGCAGCCGGATGCGGCCGCCCTCCAGGTTGACGGTGCGCAGGAATTTCGTGAACCCGTAGCCGTTCACCTCGCCGGGAAAGGCGAGCGACAGCGGAATGAGAAGCACCATGCCGACGGCGGGGAGCAGCGGCAACAGCAACCGGTGCCATCCCCCCTCGCCGATGCCGAGCAGCTCGTAGCCCCGCTCGAAGATCCAGACATGGACCAGCTCTTCGGTCTCCCGGAAGCAGATGTTGGCCACCCCGGCCATCAGGCCGATGAAGGCGGCAATGAGCACCGTGCGGGCGCTCTCTCCCGGCAACAGTACCTTTACCCGCTCGGTCATGCTTTCCTCGGCAAGGCGCAGCCCAGGTCTCGGGCGGCGCGCAGGAAATAGTCATCGGTCATGCCGGCGATGAAATCGCGCACCACGGCGGTGGCCGGTGTCCGCTGCCGGTACTCGTCTCCCATGCAGTCGAGAAAATCACGGAAGATGAGAGAGCTGCGCCGGTCGGTGCGGACGGCGGCGAGGAAGTCGGCGAACAGGGCCCGGTAGCAGGCCTCGATCCGGTCGAGATCGCGCTTGATGGCCGGGTTGAGATAGATGCGTTCGTAGTTGAACGCCTTGAGCTGCCGCAGGCTCTCCGAGATTTCCGGGCTGAACGAGATGGCGTCCCCGGTGGTCCCGTTGACGATGAGATCGGTGACCAGGGTATAGACGATAGTGCCGTTGGTGTTGCCGAGCGTTTTCACGCAGTGCTCGGGAAGGTCCTGACGCCGGATGAGACGCAGTTCGATGGCATCCTCGATATCCCGGCCGATGTAACTCACCGTATCGGCGAACCGGACGAGACATCCCTCCAGGGTCATGGGCCGCAGGGGCAGATCGGGATCGGCGAGCTTGGCCTCTTTCTCGCGGTCGAAGACCGAAAAATCCTTGTCGCGATCGGGAGCAAGACGGGCGTCGTGGACCTCGCCGTCGTGGCAGAGGATGCCGTCCAGGGTCTGCAGAGTCAGGTTCCAGCCGCGGCCCTGGCGTTCGATGTCTTCCAGGAACCGGACGCTCTGGACGTTGTGCAGGAAACCGGGCAGGCCGTGCTCGCGGCACAGGTCGGCCAGGACCCGCTCGCCCTCGTGGCCGAAGGGCGGATGGCCGATGTCGTGGCCGAGGGCGATGGCCTCGATGAGATCCTCGTTGAGCCCCAGAAAACGGCCGATGGTCCGGGCGATCTTGCTGACCAGCTGGACGTGCAGCACCCGGTGGGTGATATGGTCGTTCTCCACCAGGTAGAAAACCTGGGTCTTGTCGATGTAGCGGGTGTAACTCCGGGAATGGAGGATGCGGTCGGCATCCTGGGCGAAGGCCTGGCGGTACTCGCCGGGTAAGGCCTCGGGCCGACGCCGCACACCGGCGCGGGACCGGGTCGCAAGCGGCGACAAGAAGGACTCCTCGGCATCGTCGAGCCGCTGCCGCAAACGCTGAATCTCTTCCTGACGACTATCTTCCACGTTCGTTCCCAGGCGTATTCCGTGTTCCTCGCTCCCCGTCTCCAACGAATGAAACGGTATATCATACAAGATACCGATGAAATTTCCAGGGCAAAACCTAGCGGTTCCGCCTGCCCGTCGCCCGGCAAGAAATCCTTGCACCCCGCCCATATTTGTCAGTATTATCTTGCCAATGCACACGATCCGTCACTCGTCATTGCCAACAAACCACAAGGAGGTCCATCCATGACGATTGCCAAGGCAGACTTCAACCGGGCTCTGGAGATCGGCAGGCCGCCGAACATCAAGAAACTCTTCCCCAATTCCCGAGCCCTCATCGTCAGCGGCAAGGTGATCGACCGGGCACTCATGGCAAAAGGTAAGGCAATGACCATGGCGGCCAACGGCCGCAACCACTTCGTCATCCGCGGCGCCTTGCGGGCCGCCCAACGGGCCAACGCCGCCATCATCATCGAGATCGCCAAGTCGGAGGGCGGTGTCAACGCCTACTGCGCGGTCAACTACTGGAACATCGCCCGCCAGGTGGACGCGGTCTGCAACGAACTGGGCATCACCGTGCCGGTGGCCATCCACGCCGACCATTACGGCATCAAGAAGGACGCCGACATCGCCACCGCCAAGGTGGAGATCCCGTCGATGTTCGATGCCGGCATCACATCCATCGCCATCGACGCCTCCCACTTACCCGACGACAAAAACCTGATGGCCAACATCGAGCTGGCGCCACTGGTGCCCTCCTGGGCCGGGCTGGAAACCGAGGTCGGAGAGATCAAGGGCAACGAAGGGTTGTCCACCGTGGAGGATGCCCTCTTCCTCATCCAGGGGCTCAACGCCCACGGCATCTTCCCGGACTGGATCGCCCTCAACAACGGCACCACCCACGGCATCGAGGCCAGTGACCAGGGCATCCAGGTGGATCTCACCGCCGACATCCACGAGGCCCTGGCGCCCTACAAGATCTCCGGCGCCCAGCACGGCACCTCGGGCAACAGCTCCGAGCGGCTGCGCCAGATCGCCCAGCGAACCCGGACCACCAAGGCCAACGTGGCCACGGCCCTGCAGATGCTCTCCTGGGGCGTGGAGGTGAACGACTACGGCAATGCCCTGCTCGACGAAAACGGCAACTTCAAGAAACTGCCCGACGCCGGGGTATCGGATGAAGTGTGGCAGGAAATGGTGGAATACGCCACCGCCCAGGGCTGGAAGGGCGGCAACTACAAGAAGCTGAACCTGGTGTTCGAGAACCGCCTGCACGCGCAGGCCGCACCGATCCGGGAACGGATGGTCCAACGAGTGGAGGATTTCGTCTACTGGATGCTGACCGAGGTGATGAGCGCCGGCGATACCGCGCCCCTGGCGGTGGAGGCCATCCTGCAGGCCGGTTCTCACGACCTCGGCCCCAAGGCGAGCCGCATCGAGGATCCGGCCGAGTGGACGCCGGAAAAGATCACCGCCCGGGCTGCCACCCTGACCTCGGACAAGGGGCCGGCGGGCGATTTCGACGACTGAGACGAAAGCGGAGCCGATTCACGAAGGGGGAGACAACGATTGGTGTCTCCCCCTTCGTGCCACGACGGCCCGCGTATGGGGTCACAGGGCACCCCATCTGCGGCGTCATCAGCCCGCTTACGTAGCTTCCAGTACGCTGCGCGGGCTTCTTCCTTGCATCTGGGGCACCCTGTAACCCCATACCCGGCCTGCAAGGCCGCGACTCCAGCATACGCGAGGGGTGCCCCGTGATCAGTTACCGGCCCGCTGGTAATTAGGCGTTCTTGCTGGCCCCTTCGATCTCGGCCGGCGCCTTGGGCTCGTCGGCCAGTTCCCGGGCCTGATCGTCGGCGTCGCGCAGGCCCCGTTTGAACGAGGCGATGCCCTTGCCGAGACCGGCGCCGATCTCCGGCAGCTTCTTGCCGCCGAAGATGAGAAAGGCGATGGTGAGAATGACGAGCAGTTCCGGGGTTCCCAATCCAAACATCTGTTACTCCTCCGTTGGTAGGCTGCAGCGGGTCACAACCGGGCTATGCACCACCCTTGTCGTCGGACCCCTTGTCGTCGTCGAGCTGCTTCGGCTCCCCGTCGTCCTCGCGGGTCGCCTTCTTGAAATTCTTGATCCCCTTGCCGAGGCCGGCCCCCAGTTCCGGCAACTTGCCGGCCCCGAAGATGATGACGATGATCACCAGAATGATGATCAGCTCCGGCATGCCCAATCCAAACATGGCGTTCCCCTCGTGAACAGTCCGTTGAAAAAGCCGTCCACGGCTTTTCAACCATTGCCGTCGTTACAGCTCGTTTGCCGATACCAATTTATACCCACACTGCGACGGCGGGGCAATCTTTTTCTCCCGCCTGCCCGGACAGTCGACGAAAGCCGACCTGGGGGTGCCAACGCGCCGTCGGTCCAGGCCAGACACGGTAATTCAAATGGTTACAAACCGTGAACTCGAAGGAGGTGGTGAGCGCAGCGTCCGATTCCATCAAAAACGTTTTGTGCCAGCCGATTGGCTGTGGTAGATAAACAGGGCGTTCGAGTTCGAGAACAACAGCACGGGAGGTAGCCATGGCGACCATTGGTATCATCGGCGGTTCCGGCCTCGACGACCCGGAACTGCTCAAGAATCCGCGGGAAATCACCGTCTCCACCCCCTACGGTCCGCCCTCCTCGCCACTGACCTGCGGCGAGATCGATGGCGTACCGGTGGTCATCCTCGCCCGGCACGGCAAGGACCACTCCATCTATCCCTCCGGCGTCAACTTCCGGGCCAACATCTGGGCCCTGCACGCCCAAGGGTGCAGCCACGTGCTCGCCACCACCGCGGTGGGCTCCCTGCGGGAGGAGATCGCCCCCGGCCACATCGTCTTCCCCGATCAGTTCATCGACTTCACCCGCAAGCGGGAACTGACCTTCTTCGACACCAGCGAGGTGATCCACACCCCCATGGCCGACCCCTTCTGCGCCAATCTCATCGGGCTCTTGGCGGAAAAGGCGACGGAACTGGACATTCCCCACCACACCGGCAAGACGGTGATCACCATCGAAGGACCGCGTTTCTCGACCCGGGCGGAAAGCCACATGTTCCGCGCCTGGGGGGCCGACGTCATCAACATGTCCACCGTGCCCGAGGTCAACCTGGCCCGGGAAAAAAAGATGCACTACGCCGCCATCGCCATGTCCACCGATTACGACTGTTGGCGCGAGGGCGAGGAGTCGGTCACCTGGGAGATGATCCTCGAGACCATGTGCACCAATGCGGCCAATGTCCTGAAGCTGCTGCTCGCCGTCATCCCGGCCATCGCCGATTATGACGACGGCTGCAACACCTGACGCCGACATAACCGACCTATCGAGAGGAGGAGAGCACCACCATGCCGATCAAATCCAAGATCCGCACCGTGCCCGACTACCCCAAGAAGGGCATCATGTTCCGCGATATCACCACCCTGATCAAAGACCCGGTAGGGTTCCGGCTGGTGATCGACAGTCTCACCCAACGCTACATCGGCGGCGCCCTCCCCTTCGACGTCATCGTCGGGATCGAGGCGCGCGGTTTCATCCTGGGCGGCGCCCTGGCCTACACCCTGGGCAAGGGTTTTGCGCCGATCCGCAAGGCCGGCAAGCTGCCGGCGGACGTGGTCCAGCAGGAGTACGAGCTGGAATACGGCACCGATACCATGGAAATGCACAAGGACGCCCTGGCCGAGGGTGACCGGGTCCTGCTGGTGGACGATCTTTTGGCCACCGGCGGCACCGCCCTGGCCGCCGCCAACCTGGTGGAGAAACTGGGGGCCACGGTGACCGAGATGGCCTTCATCGTCAACCTGCCCGACGTGGGCGGCGAGAAACTCCTGCGCGACAAGGGATACTCCATCTACGCCCTCACCGAGTTCGAGGGGGAGTAACGTTCATGGGAGAACAATCCGCCATGTCAGCCGCCAGCCCGTATGAGGAAGCCCACCTGTTCGTGGCGGCGATCCGGGTGCTCGCCGACCGGCACGGCCGGCCGCCCACCGTGGAGGCGGTCTGCGAGTTCCTCGACCGGACGCTGGAATGGGGCCGGCTGCTCTGCCGGCGCCTGGCCGACCGGGGCATCATCGAGCCGGTGGACGATCCCTTCACCACCACGTTGTTCATCGCCGACCACCTGAAAATAGAACAACTCGAACGCCAGGCGGCGGAGAGCGGCCTCGCGCGCGAGTTGGAACGGTTCCAACGCGAAAGAAAGGACGTGGCCGCCAAGGTGGACGCCATCGCCGCCGAACGCGACCGAAAAAAACGGGACCTGTTCGCCGAACTCGACCGCCGGTTGCGTGGTGAACGTCCCCTCGGGGACGAGCGATGAAGATTGTCCGCTTCCTCGATGCGACGGGCGCCGTCCGCCTCGGCCACGACTACCGGGACGGCTCCGCCGTGCTGCTGGAGGGCGAGCTGTTCGGCGCCTTGCACGATACCGGCAGCCGGGTACCGGTCGACCGGCTGTTGGCGCCCCTCGATCCGGCCGCCATCCTGTGCATCGGCCTCAACTACCGGCAGCACGCCGGCGAGTTCGGCGCCCCGCCACCTCCCTACCCTATCCTGTTCATGAAAAACCCGGCCGCGGTCATCGGCCCGGGAGAGGCCATCGTCATTCCGCCCTCCTGCCAGGAACCGCCGCAGGTCGATTACGAGGCCGAGCTGGTGGTGGTCATCGGCCGGCCGGCGAAGAACGTTGCCGCGGCCGCCGCCCTCGATTACGTCTTCGGGTACACTATCGGCAACGACGTCAGCGCCCGACGGTGGCAGAAGGAGGCCGGCGGCGGCCAGTGGGTGCGGAGCAAGAGCTTCGATACCTTCTGCCCCCTGGGGCCGACCCTGGTCACCGCCGACGAGATCCCCGACCCCCAAAACCTGCGGATCACCTGCCAAGTGGCCGGCGAGACCATGCAGGACGGCTCAACCCACGACATGCTCTTTTCCGTCGCCACCCTCATCGAGTATCTCTCCACCGATACCACCCTGCTGCCCGGCACGATCATCATGACCGGTACGCCGGCCGGCGTCGGCTTCGCCCGCACTCCGCCGCGCTGGCTCCGTCCCGGCGACACGGTCCGCATCACCATCGATCCCATCGGCACCTTGGAAAACCCGGTGACCGCCGCCTGACTCGCCCGGCTTTTTGTCCGGACTCCCGATACAAAGTAGATGCGGTGCCCTGTGAACTCGTACGGGGTGAAGGGGTGCGAAATTGTGCCCCTCGCGTCAGCCCTATCGGAGCAGTTATCAAAGAAAAATTTGTATCCAAAGCCCATTGCCCAGTATCATTAAGGATACACGCCGATCCCGCGGGGAAAATCCTCCCCGCCGGCATCGGCACGACGACCGTTTCCAAGGAAGAGCGCCTGCGGTCAGCCCGGCGGAGACGCGCATCTTCACGACCATACCGGACGGAGGACATCTCCATGAGTATACATAAGAAGATTATACTGGCCTTCTGGTTCGCGCTGCTGATCATTGTCGGTTATACCG
>CAYRGZ010000106.1:0-9762 GCA_964423785.1 uncultured Desulfobulbia bacterium | reverse complement strand
CGTTAGAAAAAAATAATGCAGGAACGAATTGGGGCTTGACCCTTTAGGCTATGTCGTTGGATAATAAAATTTGCTTGTACTGCAACTACGGAGCCGAAACCAATAAAGTACTACAATGTGTCACATTGATTGTGTCGCATTGTGGTGTAAAAAGTCCGCAACCGCGCACTAGGAACCACGTAAAGTTATAGGCATCCCATCTTCGCGCGGTTGCCCCGCCCAAACTCGCATGGAGGAGCCGCTATGTAGAGCCGCGTGTGGCAAGGCGTAGCCGTTGGAAACCTTTGTCATCAGCTCTCAGCTCCACACGGAATTACCGGGGGCAAGAAGGTTTGGTCCAGGAGAGACGCTCATGGGGCGTTGTCCCCCTGCTGAATCTCCTTGTCCTGGCCTCGCACAGTCCGTTGGCAGGAAAGCCCTGCCCGCAAGGAGCTTGTTATGCCGTTTATCGACCCTGATGCCGTTGCAGGATTCCGGCGTTGGATCTTTCCTGTCCGGTTCCTTGTCGGCAAGGAGGCTAGAGAGAAAGAAGAGCGGGCGGACCGACTTCGGCAGATTGGCGCCAGCCTGCGGCAGAGCTGCGATGACGCCGAGCAGCACTTCCTCAATCTCGGAGAAAAATTGCAGCAGCTCTATGCCGACACCGTCGGCTTGACCAACGGCATCGTCACGACCGTCCGCATTCTCGACCGCGGAGACGGCGGCGGCATGCTCGACGAACTGGCCAATCTGGTCAAAAAGGCCTTGACCGCCCTGGAAGGCTCCCGTCAGAACGCCGTTGCCAAACTGGAGAGCATCTCCAGGATGGCGGCGCAGATCGAGAAACTCCACCAACTCTGTGGCGACGCCGAACGGATCGCCGCCTATCTCACCGTGGTCGGCTTCAACATCCGTATCCAGAGCGCTCGGGAAGAGCGCTTCGCGCAGACCTTCTCGGTGATTGCCAGCGAGAGCCGCAGCTTCAGCCAGAAGATTGTCGGTATCGTCGAACGGGTACAGCATGACACCGAGGAGATCATCCGCGGACATGCCGGTTCCAAGGCTGCCATCAGCCAGGATCTCGTGGATATGCAACGCCTTGGTGACGAGGCACGGAGGCTGGTGGAAGAGGCATTCCATCGGATCGAGAAGCTGGTCGCCATGGCCTGTCGCACTCTCTCCCAGGCCGAGGAGCAGAGTCGCAAGGTCAGCGAGCAGGTGGGGGAGATCGTCATGGGTATCCAGTTGCATGACAGCATCTCCCAGCGGATCAGCCATATGGAAGAGGCCTTCGCCGATGCCGCCGCGCTGCTGGAACCGGCTGCCGGTCATGTTGCCGGCGGTGCCTCCGCCGCCGAACGGCAAGGCACGCTTCATGCCATCCTCGACGTCCAGGTAGGGCAACTGGAGGTGATCATCCGGGAGATCTCCACCGTCTACCATGCCACCACCAGGGCCTTTGCCGAAATCCGCACCGTCATCGCGTCCTTGCAGGACAGCATCGCCGGCTTCTCCGCCGGTCCCGACCATCCCCCATCGGCCGGGGGAGACAATGGCGACGACACCGCCTTTGCCGGGCTGAAGGACGCCCTGGGCAGCCTCGGTGCCATCCTCGGCCGGAGCTCCAAGTTGCTGGAAGATATCAGCCTGTCGTCCGACCAGGCATCGGCCGCGGCTGGACAACTCAGTCGCTACATGGAGCAGGTCCGGAAGATCAGTTTCGAGACCCGGTTGATCGCCTTGAATGCCATTGTCAATGCCGCCCATCTGGGCGAAGAGGGACAGACCTTCGAGGTTTTGGCCAACGAATTGACCGTCCTTTCCCGACAATCGGACAAATTTGTCGAAGCAGTGGAGGCTATCATCTCCACCATCACCGAACTCGGAGGGGAACTCAAGTTCGATGCTGCCACCGCCGCCATCACCGGCGCCGAGGAGCTGACCGCCGCGGTGCTGGAGGCCGAGAGCCGATACTCCCGCTTTGAGGAGGATGCGGCACAGGCCCACTCCCAGGCCGAAGCGCTCCAAGGCGCCATCGAGGCGATCTGCAGCGAGCTGCAGTTCCTCCCGGCTTTCGCCGACGAACTGAACGGGTGTCTGCAACAGCTCATCGCCCTGCGGGACGGATTTGCCGCCTGGCAGGGCCAGGTCAATCCGCAGCTTGTCGGCCACAGCGGTTCCCTGGCCGGGCGCTACACCATGGAAAGTGAGCGTGTCATCCACCAGGATCGGCTGAACCAGCCGTTGACCGATGTCCCCGCTGCCGCTGACCACGATGACGCTATCTGTCTGTTCGACGATGACGACAGCGGCGGCGATGCGGTGCTGTGGAGCGATGCTCCCGAACATTCGCGGGACGGTGCGGAGCGCGTGGGTAATGCCGATTCCGTCCCGACCGGGGCCCCCAATGAGGACGATGGGAACGAGTCTCTGCTGGAGACCGCCCCGCCGGAAGGAGAGCGCCCGGTTGGCGCCAAGACCGGCCCCGACAGCAGTGCGGCGGCCGCCGAGCCGGTGGACGACGCCGCCCGGCACCGGGCCCGGACGGCAGTCGACGAAGATCTCGGCGACAATGTCGAGCTGTTCTGACGCGACTGCAACGAACGACGGTTGAGCAAGAGAGGGGTATAAGCCAGCACCAGGAGATATCCATGCATCTGGCCATCGATGAAACAAGCGGCACCGCGACGGTCACTCTTGCCGGCGATCTGACCATTGCCAACGCCGCCGAGCTCCGGGATATGCTGGTCAAGGCCCTGGCCGAGGCGGACCGTGTCGCCGTCTGCCTCGGCCAGGTGGAAGACATGGATCTTTCTTGCCTGCAGTTGATGTGCTCGGCCCATCGGACCGCGCTACGGCAAGGGAAGGATTTCGTTTTCCTGGATCGTCGGCCCGAAGCGTTCACCAGGATCGCGGACAAGGCGGGGTTCTTGCGGTGCAGGAGCTGCACGCTGAACCCCGGAGAGGACTGTTTGTGGTTGGGAGGGAAGAACAATGGCTAAAGTAATCATGACCGTGGATGATTCGAGCAGTGTCCGGCAGATGGTGGGCTTCACCCTGCGTCAGGCCGGCTATGAGGTCCTGGAGGCGGTGGACGGCGCCGATGCTCTGGCCAAACTGAGCAGCGGCAAGGTGGACATGGTGCTCACCGATCTCAATATGCCGAACATGAACGGCATCGAGCTGACCAAGGCCCTGCGTTCCCATCCGACGCACAAGTACGTCCCCATCGTCCTTCTGACCACTGAGAGTCAGGTGAACAAGAAGCAGGAAGGCAAGGCGGCCGGCGCCACCGGCTGGATCGTCAAGCCGTTCAAACCCGAGCAGCTTCTGAAAGTGGTCAAGAAGGTCATGGGATGATGGAAATCGACAAGGGCGCCTATCTGGAAGAGGCGGCCGAACTGCTGGCCGAACTCGAGACCGCACTTCTCGAGCTCGAGGATACCCCCGACGACCATGACTTGGTGGATCGGGTCTTCCGCGCCATGCACACTATCAAGGGCTCGGGAGCCATGTACGGTTTCGACGCGGTGGCCGAATTCACTCACGAGGTGGAGACGGTCTTTGACAAGGTCCGCGAGGGGGTGGTCCCGGTCTCCACCGAACTTATCAACCTGACGCTTGCCGCCCGAGACCAGATCCGGATGCTTCTCGACAGCGAGACCGGCGGGCCGCCGGCCGACCTCGACAATGGCCGGGAAATCATCGCCGGGCTGCAGAACCTGATGGGCGACTCGCCGGCCGGTCCGAACAGGGAGCCGTCCACACCGGCCCCGCCCCAGGAACAGATCGGGGCAGGCAACAGCGTCACCTACCGAATCCGTTTCCATCCTCATCCGGGGCTGTTCGCCACCGGCACCAATCCCCTGCTGCTCCTCGACGAGCTGCGCGATCTGGGGGAGACATCCGTCGTCGCCCATACCGAAAAGATCCCCACCCTGGACCAGTACGATCCCGAAAGCTGTTACGTTTACTGGGACGTGATCCTCACCACCGACCAGGGCCGCCAGGCCATTGAGGACGTGTTCATCTTTGTCGAGGACGACTGCAGGATCGACATCGATGTCATCGACGAGGAAGGGATCGACGACGAGGAGGATTACAAGCGTCTTGGCGAAATCCTGGTGGACAAGGGGGAGATCGACAACGACGAGCTGATGCGCATCCTCGCCAGCCAGAAACGCATCGGTGAGGTCCTGATCGAGGCCGAGGTGGTGGATGCGGACAAGGTGGCGGCGGCCCTGGTCGAGCAGCAGCATGTCCGCCGTAACCGGGAGAAACGCCGGGAAAAGCTCAAGGAAGGCAGTGCCATCCGGGTCGCCAGTGAGCGGCTTGACAAACTGGTGGACCTGGTCGGCGAGTTGGTGATCGTCCAGGCGCGGCTCACCCAGAAGGCCGGTTCGAGCGAGGATAGTGAGCTGTTGATGATCGCCGAAGAGGTCGAGCGGCTCATCGAGGAGCTCCGGGACAGTACGATGAGCATCCGCATGCTGCCGATCGGCACCCTGTTCACCAAATTCAAACGGTTGGTCCGCGATCTTTCCAAGGAACTCGGCAAGGAGGTCGAAATGATCGTGGAGGGGGCCGAGACCGAGCTGGACAAGACGGTCATCGACCGGCTGAACGACCCGCTGGTTCACCTGATCCGCAACAGTATCGACCACGGCGTCGAGCCGCCGGCGGTGCGGGCCGCGGCCGGTAAGCCGAAACAGGGTGTGGTCCGCCTCACTGCCGAGCATTCCGGGGCCAACGTGCTGATCCGCATCGAAGACGACGGCGCCGGGCTCGACCCCGAGGTGTTGCGCAAGAAGGCGGTTGAAAAGGGCCTGATCAGCCCCGACGCCGACCTCGCCGACCAGGAGCTCTATCAGTTGATCTTCGCCGCCGGCTTTTCCACCGCCAGCAAGGTCACCGATGTGTCGGGCCGCGGCGTGGGCATGGACGTGGTCAAGCGTTCCATCGACTCGCTGGGCGGCACCATCCTGATCGACAGCGAAAAGGGACGCGGCACGGCGATCACCCTCAAACTGCCGCTCACTCTGGCCATCATCGACGGCCTGCTGGTCCGTATCGGTGACGGTTTCTTCGTCATGCCGCTGGCGGTGGTAGACGAATGTATCGAGATCAACCGGGAAGAGGCCGCCCGGGCTCGAGAACGTAACATGATCAACTTCCGCGATGAGATGTGTGCCTACGTGTCGTTGCGGGAACAGTTCCATATCAACGGCGGCCAGCCCGATATCGAGCACGTGGTCATCGTCAAGGCCAGGGACCAACGTGTCGGTTTCGGGATCGACCGGGTGATCGGCCAGCACCAGACGGTGATCAAGAGTCTGACCAAGGTATATCGAGATATACCGGGCCTATCTGGCGCCACCATCCTCGGCGACGGAACCGTGGCCCTGATTCTCGACGTCAACATGCTGTTGGCTGCGGCTGAACAGCAGGGCATGGAACGCGAACGGGTGTGCGTCCCGCCCGGCACGGCACATGGGAGACTGGAGATGCATGATAAGACGATAACCGAGGCAGGTCTGTATCTGACGTTCCGGCTCGGCGACGAACTGTTCGCCATCGACGTCAACCGGGTGCGCGAAGTGCTGGAGATCGATGCCATCACCGTGGTGCCCAACGCCCCGGATTTCATGCGGGGCATCATCAACGTCCGCGGCTCGGTGGTGCCGGTGATCGATTTGCGCGCCAAGTTCGGCATGAGTCCAACGGAAAAGACTGTTCATACCCGGGTCGTGGTCATGGAACTGGACCTGGACGGCGAACTCACCGTGGTTGGCGCCATGGCCGACTCGGTCCATGAGGTCATCGAACTGACTCCCGAGGTCATCGAGCCGCCGCCCAGGATCGGCAGTCGCTGGCGGACCAGATTCGTAAAGGGAGTCGGCAAGCGTGACGAGCAGTTCATCCTCATCCTCGACATCGACAAGGTCTTCTCCCACGAGGAATTGACCAGAATCGAATCCCCCGTCGAAGAGGAAGGAAAGGAGGCGGTGTAATCGAAAAAATGTATCGATTTTCATCTGGTTACCCCGACGGCGAAACCGCGGACGAATCCAAGGCAGGGAGGAGATGCGATGATCGGTTCAGCTTTGCAAGCCAGGACAAACGGTGCAGGAAAGGGAGCAATGTTCTTCAATCGGCGCAGAGAACTGGAACGACAGCTCGAAGAGGAAAGAGCGCGGGCCGACGCCTATGAAGCCATCATCAGAGCTGTCGCCGCTCCCATGTTCACAGTGGACAAGGATCTGACCATTACCTACATCAACGACGCGGCTCTGAAGGTCATGGGCTACAGTCGCGACGAGGTGGTAGGGAAGATGACCTGCGCCCAGTTTGCGCGGACGCCGCTGTGCGGTACGGAGAACTGCACGATCAAAAACTGTATGCTCACCGGCCAGCCGATCACCGGCGAGACCGTTGCCGAGACCAGGGACGGCCGGAAGGTCCCCATCAAGGCGGCCTGCTCGCCTCTGTTGGACAAGGATGGCAATCCTTACGGAGGCATGGAGGTCATCATCGATCAGACGGAGGTGATGCGCGCCAAGTGGGAGATCGACAACATCCTCAAGTCCATCGCCGCACCCATGTTCACTGTCGATAAGGAGTTGGTGATCACTTCTGTCAACGACGCGGCTCTGAAGGTCATGGGCTACAGTCGCGACGAGGTGGTAGGGAAGATGACCTGCGCCCAGTTTGCGCGGACGCCGCTGTGCGGTACGGAGAACTGCACGATCAAAAACTGTATGCTCACCGGCCAGCCGATCACCGGCGAGACCGTTGCCGAGACCAGGGACGGCCGGAAGGTCCCCATCAAGGCGGCCTGCTCGCCTCTGTTGGACAAGGATGGCAATCCTTACGGAGGCATGGAGGTCATCATCGACATCAGCGAGGTCAAGCGCCTGCAAAAGGAGGCAAACGACCAGAGGGAGTACCTGGAAAGACAGGTAGCGATGCTCGTTGAGAAACTGGATGCCTTCAGCCTCGGCGATCTCTCCATAGAACTTACAGCGGAGCGCGATGACGAAATTGCCAAGATCATCAAGAGCGTTAACAAGGTCGTCAACAACCTCAACGGCACGGTGCGGGTTGCTGAACGGATCGCCGGCGGCGATCTCACCGCCGAGGTCAAGGTTCTGTCCGAAAAGGATTCTCTGGGCAAGGCGCTGCAGACCATGATAGAGCGGCTGCGCTCGGTGGTCACCGAGGTGCAGAACGCCGCCGTCAATGTGGCCAGCGGCAGCCAGCAGCTATCAGCGGCCAGTGAGGAGATGAGCCAGGGCGCCACCGAGCAGGCCGCCGCCGCCGAGGAGGCATCCAGCGCCATGGAAGAGATGGCGGCCAGCATCAACCAGAACGCCGCCAACGCACTGCAGACCGAAAAGATCGCCATACAGGCGGCTGAGGACGCCAACAAGAGCGGCGCCGCGGTCAATGAAACCGTCGAGGCGATGAAGCAGATCGCCAAGAAGATCTCGATCATCGAGGAGATCGCCCGCCAGACCGATCTGCTCGCCCTGAATGCCGCCATCGAGGCGGCCCGGGCCGGTGACCACGGCAAGGGCTTTGCCGTGGTCGCCGCCGAGGTGAGAAAACTTGCCGAACGGAGCCAGAAGGCCGCCGCCGAGATCAGCACCCTGTCGTCGAAGAGTGTGGTGATCGCCGAGGATGCCGGAGAGATGCTGGCCAAGCTGGTGCCGGATATCCAGCATACCGCCGAATTGGTCCAGGAGATCAGCGCCGCCTGCAAGGAGCAGGACAGCGGCGCCGATCAGATCAATACCGCTTTGCAACAGCTCGACCAGGTCATCCAGCAGAATGCCTCGGCCAGCGAAGAAATGGCCTCCACCGCCGAGGAACTCTCGGCCCAGGCCGAACAACTGCAGAGCGCTGTCGCCTTCTTTACCGTGGCAGAGAAAGGCGGTCGCGATATTCGCCCGGCCCTGGCTGCACCCAGACCGACGACAGCGGTCAAGAGCGCTGCCCGGTCGGCCGCCGACAGAGCCGCTCCCTCTGGCATCATGCTCGAGTTGGATTCCTCCTCTCGCTCCGAGAAACATGGCGACGTCGATGACGGCGAGTTCCAACAGTGGAGGTAAACTCTTCCCCGGCCAAGGGCGGACGGCGTCCATCGGCCGCCCCTGGCCGGGGCATGCCCTGCGCCGGGCTGGGTATACCAAACATGCTGCAGCGCACGCAACCGTGACGTAAGCGTTCCGCAGCACCGCATCGTTGCGCGATCAGGAGTCCTGCATAGGACTCCTCGATCCAAACGTCCTCTTGTACAAAATCTACGGCATTGCTGGACGGTTCCAACGCTGGAGGCATCCGCATGGATTTCGCCCCTGGTGACGGTTCCAAATTTCCCTAGCAGTCCGCCAACAAAGCCAGGGGCGGCTTTTTGACGGACTGAAATACAGGGTGATTTCTGTCCATCCGCTGGCAGGACCGGCCGGTACCGGGATCCAACGATTTGCGCACGGCCCGGCCGGCAAGCCGTTGTCCATCGGCCCTCAGGGAGGCGAACATGCCCGAAGGGGCCGGCCAGGGATGGCCGCCCTGGTCGGCGCGATCCGACGGGAATTTTTGACCAACCCTGTGATGATGACTGAAGACGACAACCGGCAATGAGCAAGAAAATCCAAGTATTAATCGTCGACGACTCGGCACTGGTCCGCAATACCCTCACCGAGGTGCTGGAAAGCGATCCGGACATCGAGGTCATGGCCACGGCGGCCGACCCTTATATCGCCGCCCGGAAGATGCGCCAGCAGGTTCCGGATGTGATCACGCTGGATGTGGAGATGCCACGGATGGACGGCATCACCTTCCTGCAGAAACTCATGCACCAACACCCGCTGCCGGTGGTGATCTGTTCGTCCCTGACCGGCGACGGCTCGGCCACCGCCCTCAAGGCTCTGGAGTATGGGGCGGTGGAGATCATCACCAAGCCGCAACTGGGCACCAAGCGGTTCATCGAGGAGTCGAGAATCCGTATCTGCGACGCGGTCAAGGCGGCGGCACGGACCAAGCCGAAACGGTTATCGCAACAGGCCAGGATGGTGGAGCCCAAGCTCACCGCCGATGCGGTGTTGCCCAAACCGAATTCCAGGGCCATGGTGCAGACCACCGAAAAGGTGGTGGTGGTCGGCGCCTCGACAGGCGGCACCGAGGCCCTGCGGATCTTCCTCCAGGCTTTGCCAGCCGACAGTCCCGGCATCGTCATCGTCCAGCATATGCCGGAGCAGTTCACCGCCGCGTTTGCCAAGCGGCTGGACGGCATCTGCCGGGTAACAGTCAAGGAAGCGGCCGACAACGAACCGGTACTGCGCGGCCACGCGCTCATCGCGCCGGGGAATAAACATGCCCTCGTGAAACGCAGCGGGGCCCGCTACTACGTGGAGTTGAAGGACGGCCCCCTGGTCTGCCGGCACCGGCCGTCGGTGGACGTGCTGTTCCGTTCCGCCGCCCGCTATGCCGGTCCGAACGCGCTTGGAATTATTATGACCGGCATGGGCGATGACGGCGCCCGTGGCATGCAGGAAATGAAGGAGGCCGGCGCCTTTTTGACCATTGCCCAGGACGAGGCGACAAGCGTTGTCTTTGGCATGCCCCATGAGGCGATCAAACGTGGCGCGGTGGACAAGGTGCTGCCGCTGGAGGCGATCGCCGGCGCCGTGCTGAACGCCTGCTCGTAAAATATCCGGCTCGAACTGGCCCTCCTGGTGCACGATACCCTGGCCTTCACCACGGCCGGCGGGTTCCCCTCAC
>CAYRGZ010000105.1:2480-9798 GCA_964423785.1 uncultured Desulfobulbia bacterium | reverse complement strand
TGGGTTACAAACCGTGAACTCGATGAAATCGTGTTTTTACGATTTCATCAATTCTCCGCAGCCGAGATCGCCCCATGCATCACTTCATCCAGCAAGGTACCGTCGCAGTACCGGTGTCGCCGGCCATTCTCGCCCGTCCTCTCCTGGAGGACGCCGGCCGCCCCCATCACCGGCTGACCATGGGCCATTACTTCGCCGCCATCGACACCTTCCTGGCCGACCGGTTCCACACCGAGCCGGCCGCCTTTTCCATCACCAGCATCAAGCTCGGCGCCTTCTACCACGTGGCCCGGGTGGAACACCGCGCGTCCGGCCGTCGTTGGGCGATCAACACTGCCTTTACCGACCACGGCCGCCGGTGCCTGGCCCAGGACGCCAAGTTCCTCGAGGAACTGTACCGCCGCCGTCCCCTGGTGCCGGAACCGGCGGCGCACGAGAGCTCCTTCGTCGAGGTGGCCGGCCACCGTTACCGGTTCGACCACCTGCTCACCGAATGGCTCGACGACTTCCACGAATGGCACGGCACTGACCGGGGTATCGTCCTGTGGGACACGATCCGGGGCGACCGGCTTCTGGATACCGGCCAGATTCACCGCCTCTTTTTCGGCATCGGCCGCCTGTTGGCCCTGGCTCTCGATCCCGCCACCGGCCGCTGTCTCACCGACTGGCACCACGGGGCCGGCGATTTCGTCGCCCGCCCTGCCCCCCTCGGCCTGGAGGTGAAGTTGGTAACGGTGCGGGATTTCGCCCCCCTGCCGGTGCTGGAGCCGGAAAGCGTGCTGCCCCTACGGCTCTTCTACTTTCTCCTCGACGCCTCCATCCGCGTCCGCCTTGACAAACGAAACGGGGTTGGCGAAACTGTCTGGCACGACGACGCGGCGATGACAGCGGCCTTCGCCGGCCTGTGCCGCGGGCTCGCCGATCAGGAGGCCGACGGAACCCTGCCCGCCGGCACCGCGGCCGGCCTGCGGGATCTGGTCTCCGCCTTCACGCCGGCCGAACTCACCGCCGCCTGCGCGCCGCTTCTCGCCTGGTACAAGACCATCCTCGATCCCGAGGATCTTGGCTGCCTGCACCACCGGCTGGCCGATCATCTGGCCCTTTTCCACTCCCTGGCCACGGCCGGCGCGCCATAACGTAAATACGAAACCGCGATTTCCGAATTCGTTTCGATTCGTTTTCAGCAACTTCCAGCAATAAGGAGTATGACCATGGCAGAAAAAATCGTCATCATCGGTGGGGTGGCGGCCGGTCCGAAGACCGCCTGCCGCCTGAAACGGTTGCGGCCCGAATTCGAGATCACGGTCCTGGATCAGGACAGTCTCATTTCTTACGGCGGCTGCGGTATCCCCTACTACGTCTCCGGCGACGTCAACGACGAAGTCCAGCTCCGGCAGACCAGCTTCCACACCACCCGGGACGCCGGCTTCTTTACCCGCGCCAAGGGGGTGACGGTACGGACCCGCACCCGGGCGCTCGCCATCGACCGGCAGAAGAAGACCGTGCGGGTGGAGGACCTCGACAGCGGCACCCAGGAGGAAATTCCTTACGACAAGCTGGTGCTCGCCACCGGCAGTCAGCCACGGGTATTACCGATTCCCGGCGCTGATCTTCCCGGCGTCTTCACCATCAGCGACCTGCACAAGGCGATCGCCATCAAGGAACGGCTGGCTCGGGGCAAGGTGGGCCGGGCGGTGGTCATCGGCGGCGGCTTTATCGGCATCGAGATGGCCGAGGCCTTCGCCGACCTGTGGGGGGTAGAGACAACCATCGTCGAATTCACCGACCAGCTCTTGCCAGGCATCGTCGATCCCCCCTTCGCCGCCATGCTCCAGCATGCCCTGGAAAAAAACGGCGTCACCGTGCACACCGGCGAGGGGGCCACGGCCATCGTCGCCGACGGCGATGGCAACGCCTGCCGGGTGGAGACTCCCAACCGGAGCATCGACTGCGACATCGTCGTCATGGCGGTGGGCGTGACGCCGCGCAGCGACCTGGCCCGCGACGCCGGTCTCTTGGTGGGTGCCACCGGCGGCATCGTGGTCAACAACCGGATGCAGACCTCGGATCCCGATATCTATGCCGCCGGCGACTGCGTCGAGATCACCAACCTGGTCTCCGGCACCAAGAGCATCGCGCCGCTGGGCTCGCTGGCCAACCGCCAGGGCCGGGTGGTGGCCGACAACCTGGCCGGCATCCCATCCCGGTTCGACGGCTGGGTGGGCTCCTTCGTGATGAAGGCCTTCGATGCCTGCATCAGCGCCACCGGCCTGTCCCTGACCATGGCCCGGCGGCAGGGATTCGACGCCGACGCGGTGATCAGCGCCCAATCCGACCGGGCCCACTTCTTTCCGACCCAGACGGTGATCCCCCTCCAGATGGTCTTCGATCGCCGCACCCGCCGGGTGCTCGGCGTCCAGGGCTTCGGCCCCATGGGTGACGCGGTGCTGGCCCGCATCGACGCCGCCGCCGGCATGATCGCCCGGGGAGCCACCATCGACGACTTCTCGACCCTGGAAATGGCCTACGCGCCCCCCTTCGCCACCGCCCTGGACGCCCTCAACGCCACGGCCAACATCGCCGACAACAAGGCGGCCGGCCGCCTGCGGACGGTAAGTGTCGAGGACTTCCTCGCCTGGATGGAGGACTTCGACGCCCGGCCCCAGTGGGTCGCCCTCGATATCCGCCATCCGGCCGAGACCGCCGCCTTTATCGAAAAATTCGGTGACCGCTGGATCGGGATTCCTTACGTCGAGATCCGAGAGCGGTATAAGGAGCTGCCCACGGACAAGACGCTCATCATCATCTGCGACGCCGGTACCCGGTCCTACGAGATCCAATGCTTCCTCGACAGCGTCGGCATGCCAGACAGTCTGGTCCTCGGCGGCGGTTTCAACATCATGCGCCGGCTCGGGGTGTCGTGGTGGCCCGGCAAGTAGAGAAAACAGCACGCAAAATCCTGGCGGCGGCCGCCATACTCCTGGCGGCCGTCCTCTTTTGGAGCGCGGCCGACGGTAAGACGGTCTACAAGTTCGTTAACCGCTCCTTCCTGCAACCGGGTGAGGTCCGGGTTCTGGCGGACGACGACTACTACCCCGCCATCCTCGACCTCATCGACACCGCCCAGCAGGAAATCCGCATGGTCATGTTCCTGTTCAAGATGAACGAGAAGAGGAACAACCGTCCGGCGCGGATCGTCGAGGCCCTCATCCGGGCCCGAAAACGGGGGGTGCGGGTGGAGGTGTTGCTGGAGACATCGGACCACGACGACGATCTGGACAAAGAAAACCGCCGGGTGGGCCGGCGGCTCAAACAAAACGGCGTGAAGGTCTTCTACGACACCCGCAAGACGACCACCCACGCCAAGCTGCTGGTGGTGGACCGGCGGCGCGTTCTCGTGGGCAGCCACAACCTGACCCAGGCGGCCCTCAAGTACAACCACGAGCTGTCGCTCCTGATCGACAACGAACGGCTGGCGGAACAACTCATCCGCTACATAGACCGCCTACCCCACCGCAGGTAGGAGTGAGGGGTGAAGAGTGAGGCGTGAGGGGCGGGGGACGGCGCATCACGCCTCGGGCGCCGGCAGGTCGTAGAGCGTGTCGTCGGTGATTGGCGGCGGCTTGACGCCGGCGGCCTTCTTGGCCTTCTTCAACATGGAGAGCGGATCCTCGTCGTCGAAGAGGTCGCCCATCTCCTCCTCGATCTTGTCGGGATCCTCACCGGCCTCGAGTCGCGCCAGGGCCTCCTCCATCCCCTCGCCGAGATCGAGACCGGTCTTGGCCTGGAACTTGCGCATCAAGGCAGCCATCTGCTTCGGGTCGTCCTCGTCGATGTTCTCCGCCTCCATGGCCAGTTCCCCAAGGACCCGTTCCATCTTGCTCTCGTCGAGATCGGGAAAGGGGTTGTCCTCATCTTCCTCCTTGGCGCGGCCGGTGACCGCGAAGATCGACATCTGCCGCTTGAGTTTGCGGCTGCACTTGGGACAGTCGGGAATGGTGGTGGTGTTGATCCGACGGGAAAAGAAGTTGAATATGGTATTGCAATCGTCGCAGTAGAATTCGTAGATCGGCATATCCTCCTCCTCGCTGTTTATTCCTTACTTCTTCTTGCGTCGCACAACCCGTATCCGCCGCTTCTTCTTGACCGGCATGGCAGTCGTCGTTCCGGCACCGTCCCCCCCCGCCGGCGATGGCGCGGCGGCCACAGCATCGACGACAGGGGCAGCCGACGATTCGGCGGCGGCGAATCCACGACGGTACCGACAACCGGCCCGAGGACAGCGCAGCTCCATGCCGCCGGAGGCCGTTTTCTTCTCAACCAGATACGGAGAGCCGCAGACCGGACACGGTTCCGCATGGGGCCGCCCCCAGGCCATGAAACGACATTCGGGCCGGGAACAAACGTACAGGCTCTTGCCGGACGGCGTGGCCTTCACGAGGATTTCGCCGGTGGTACACAGCGGGCAGACGAGGTGCTCGCCGGCCGCTTTCACTCCTTCCTGGTACCGGCAGGCCGGGAAGCCGGTACACTTCCAAAATTCGCCGAACCGGTCGCGGCCGAGGACCATAGGCCGGCCGCAGGCCGGACACGGCCGGGTCTGGACCGTGGGCGATGGCTTGGTGGCAGGTTCGGCAACCGGCGGCTCCGGCATGGATTCGAACGGCAGCGGTTCGGTTTCGGTCACTGCCTCATCGACGACGGGTGGCGCCTCCGGCGTTTCCGGTTGCGAGGCTTCCTCGGCCACCGGTTCCGGGATCTCCTCCGGTGCCGGCTGCGGGGTTTCCTCTACCGCCGGCCCCGATATCTCCTCCGCCGCCGGGATCGTCACCGCATCCGCAACCGTGTCTGCATCTGTCTCTGCAACCGGTTGCGGTTCCAACACCATCTCCTTGCGGGCTTCTTCGTCGGGGGAAGGCGCCGGCGGCGCAGGCTGTCCCTCGTCGGGCGCCACGGCATCACGGTCGTCCGCGGGGTGCGATTCCTCCGGCACCGCCGCCAACTCCTCCCCCTTGATCAGACTGGCGGACCGTCGTCGCCGCCGCAGGAGATCGCCGATCTTCGGCGCCACGAGCACCTTACCTTGCCGCTGCAAGGTGGCGTCGAACTGGTGCAGAGCGAATTCCAGTTCCTTGCGGCCACTCACGACCTCGACGATGGTTTGCTCGATATAGGCCGACAGGTTGATGCCCCGCATGGAGGGAAACGCCCGGTCGAGGGTGCGCACCACCTTGTCACAGTTGGCCGCCGGCCGAATCGTGCCGGCGTCGGAGAATTCGACGTACCCCCGGTCATGCATCTCCTGCAGCAGCAAGGCGGTCGCCGCATCGAAGGAGATGGAGAAATCCCGCAGTTCTTCGGCCAACGACACACAATCGTGCTCGGTGACAACCGGCGGCTCGGCCTCGATCACCCCTCCCCGAACCAGGGTGACGATATCACCTACCGCAAGCGGCGCGGCCGGTTGAGGCTCCCCATGCTCAATGTAGGCCAGAAAGCCGGCATCCCGGTACTGCCGACGGCGAATCTCGAATCGCCGTCCCTCGCATTCGACGAAAACACGTTGCTGCACCCCGGTGGCCGGCCGGCTGCAGGCGGCCAGGGCCCGTTTGTGGATGAGGCGATAAACACCGAGGGCATCCGTGTCCAGATCGCCATCCAGAGCATCCGGCTCCACGGAGGGGTCCAGCGGCAGGATAGAGCCCGCCGGCAAATCACGCGGCCCGGCCGGACCGCCGGCAACGCGCACCAGTTCCTCCACAACGGCAAGGGGCGGCGGCGCGACACTCCACGGCGAGGAGATAAGAGCGCGGACCGAGCCATCCGGCATCTCGCTGGCCAGCAACCGGCGACAAGCCGCCACCACCGCTCCGGGCGAACGGTGCAAAAGCCGCCAGGCATCGGCGACGAGTTCAGCGAACCCATACGGTTCCGGTGGCGGCAGTTCCAGAGGGGCTTCCTCCACCGCTGTCACGCGACCGGCGGCACCATCGAGCCCGGCCGCCAGCCGTGCCGCTTCCTCGGCGGCAAGCGGGTCTCCGTCCAGGCATAGCCGCGCCTCACCCCCACTTCTTCCGTCGAGTTCGCAGACAACGGTCCGGCCAGCCGGCATCCCAAACATGGAGATCTCGGTCTGGCGGTTGGCGAGCAAAAACAGGATGACGAGACTCTCCGGGGAGAGCTGCAGGCCCTGGGGGCCGTGGATGGTTCCCAGCAGTCGTCGCAGATGCCGGCCGAGATGGCGGGCGAACCGCTGGCGCACCAGGATCGGTCCGACATATTCGGCCAACGGCACCGCCGCCTCCTTTGCCGCCACCAGCTCATCGACGGTCCAGGCGGAAGGGATCAGCCGCAGGAACCGGTCGAGGGCAAATCCCCGTTGCCGGGCGGCAAGGGCGATGGCAGCAGCAACGCGGTCACCGGGATTGCCACCGTCAAACGCCACCTGGATGGACTCGAAGCCATCGAGTTCGGCCAGGAGGCTTTCGCCGTCCGGGGTCAGGCGTTGCTCCCCGCCCGACCCGGTGGCGAGCAGCGGTTTATTCACGACGCGCGCCGCGCTGCCGACGGCCTTCCGGACGAGGGCGGCCTGGGCCGCGCCGGCCACGAGGAAAATTTCCGCCATTAGCTTCCCCCTTTCCCGTATCCACGGGAATATACTGTATTTGTCTTTACCGGTGCATCATTATATAATGAGATCCAACCGTGCTGCAATGCACATCCCTTCTCTTCTCTCACTCTTCCATGCCACTGCTCGTCACCACCGCCGGCATCGACACGGTCCTTGGGCACCTTTCTCCCCGACCTGGCACACTCAAGGCGCGGCTTCTCGATGCCCTGCGCCGAAGGCTGCCCGACGATGCCACCATCGAAGCGACCACGGCCATCCCGGCCGACGAGTTGATCGCCGAGATCTGGCAACTGGACGACCCAGAGGCCATCAAGGCCAAACGCAAGAATTTCAGCAGTCTCAAGTCGGCTCTCAACCGGGATCTCGCCCGGCTCGAGCGGGAAGGGAAAAACCCGGAGAGCTTGCTCCTCGGCAGGAACAACGTTTTCGAGGTATCCGTCCAAAAAAAAGAGGAACTCCTCCGCCGGATGGGAATCGGCTCGGGAGGCGACACCGCGCTTGCCGAGCAGTTTGCTGAATTCCGCCGCCAGTTCGCCTCGGTGGCCGAAGAGCGCGGCTGGAGCCAACTCCAGGATCTCATCGACGAGATGGAAGCCACCCGACAGAGGGTGGCGGAGTTGGAACGACAGTTGGCAGAGGTCGCCGGTGGCGGCTCAGGCGATGAAGGAGGAGTGAAAGAAGCCGGCG
>CAYRGZ010000105.1:0-2380 GCA_964423785.1 uncultured Desulfobulbia bacterium | reverse complement strand
TGCAGGTCACCAAAGACGAAGCCGGCGACCTGGAAACCGAGCCCGACGAAGACGAGATCATCGAAATCGGTGAGGATGAAACCCTGCAGGTCACCAAAGACGAAGCTGGCGGCCTGGAAACCGAGCCCGACGAAGACGAGATCGTCGAAATCGGTGAGGATGAAACCCTGCAGGTCACCAAAGACGAAGCCGGCGACCTGGAAACCGAGCCCGACGAAGACGAAATCATCGAGATCGATGAAAACGAGGAACTCCAGGTCGTCGCCGATGCACAGGAGCAAGAAGCCCCTCGGCCACGCAATCTGTTCGATGCCTTGGCCGAATACATCGATCCGGAACAGGCCCTACCGGAAAACGGGGAGAGTCTCGACGAGACGGAGGAAGAATATATCGCCCGGTTGCTGGCCCGCTTCACGCCCCGGTTCATCGCCATCCCGGCCGGCCGTTACCGGATCGGCGCCGATCGGCCGCGCCCGCACGAGCGTCCCGCCGAGTGGGTGGAGTTACCCGCCTTTTACATCGGCCAGACGCCGGTGACCAACGACCTCTTCGAGCTGTTCGTCCGGGAGACGGGGTACATCACCGAGGCGGAGGAGGAGGGCTACGGCATCGTTTTCCAGGGCCGTTTCCGCGCCGGCAACACGACGGCCGGCCGACGCATCTTCAGCCTCGGTCCCGGCCGCCGCATGGAGAGGGTGGCCGGCGCCGACTGGCGCCATCCGAACGGGCCGGGCAGTTCGATCATCGGCCGCCACGATCACCCGGTGGTACAGGTGAGCAGGCGGGACGCCATGGCCTTTGCCGCCTGGGCCGGCAAGCGACTTCCCTCCGAGGAGGAGTGGGAGGCGGCGGTCCGCGGGCCGGAGGGACTCCCCTTTCCGTGGGGAGTCGAGTGGCGCGACGATGCAGCCACGGTGGAGGCGTCCATGACCGGCACCACCACCCCGGTCCTGGCCCACGGCCGCCGGGGAGCAAGTCCCTTCGGAGTGCTGGACTGCATCGGCAACGTCTACGAATGGACCAGCTCGCTGTGGAAGCCGGGTCCCGACCGACGGCTGCTCGCCATCCTCAAGGGCGGCGCCTGGCTGACGCCGGGCCCCATTCCAGCCTATCACCGTTTGATTGAAGAAGGACGGTTCCGGGCCAATATCGTGGGGTTTCGTTGCGCAGTATAACCCTGGGATATGTCCCCGACAATCCGACGAGTGGCCGGGATGAGTCTATCTCGTGAACAGTTACGGCCGCAGAACCGCATCCAGGAGACCGTCGTCCACCGCATCCGTCATGAAGACCTCGCCGATGGCCCGCGGCAGAACGAAAACCGGCCGACCGGCCACGGTTTTCTTGTCGGTGAGCAAGAAACGGCGCAGGGTGGCGACATCATAGTCGGCGGGAATCGCTGTCGGCAGGCCGTAGGCATCGAGCAGGGTTACGATCCGATCGCGGGCATCGGCCGGCAGTATTCCCATACTGGTAGCCAGCCGCGCCACCGCCGCCATGCCGACGGCCACCGCCATGCCATGGGCGAGTTGGTACCCGGAGGCCGCCTCCACCGCATGACCGATGGTATGGCCGAAATTGAGAATGCGGCGCAGATCCCCTTCCCGCTCGTCCGCCTCCACCACCGCTGCCTTGATGGCGCAGGAGCGGGCGATGATGGTCTCGACGGCCGCCATGTCCAAGGCGAGGACCGCCGGCCGATTGGTCTCGAGATACCGGAAAAAATCTGCATCCCGAATGACGCCGTACTTGATGACCTCGGCCAGACCGTTCAATAATTCGGCCCGTGGCAAGTGCTTCAGCACCGTGGGATCGATGTACACGGCCCGCGGCTGGTGGAAGGCGCCCACCAGATTCTTGCCCTCCGGAATATCCACGCCGGTCTTGCCGCCCACCGAGCTGTCCACCTGGGCCAGCAAAGTAGTCGGCACCTGGACGAAGGAAATGCCCCGCATATAGATGGCGGCGACAAACCCGGTGATATCGCCAGGCACCCCGCCGCCAAGGGCGATGAGACCGTCCTTGCGGTCGATGCCGAGCGCGGCCAACCGGCGGGCGAGACGCTCGACCGTGGCAAGATTCTTCTGCTGTTCGCCATGCGGAAAGGTGAGCAGCTCGACGGCCAGCCCTGCCTGTCGGCAGGAAGACAAGAGACGGTCGCCGAACAGTTCCGCCACCCGGTCATCGGCGATGATCACATACCGTTTCGCCACCCGCCGGTCGGCAAGCAGCCCGCCGATGTCGTCGAGCAGTCCGGCGCGGATGACGATGGGATACGACCGAGCGCCAAGCCCAACGGTCAGTTCCTGCATTGCTCCCCTCACAGCTTGCAGTCGCAAGCGATACTTTGTGCGATTGATGAAATCGCAAAAACTGCGAT
>CAYRGZ010000104.1:0-9857 GCA_964423785.1 uncultured Desulfobulbia bacterium | reverse complement strand
AAGCCCGATTCTTCGTTCCGGAAGGTGAGATGATCGATGATTCCCTCGAGTTGGGTCTCGTCGGCCGATGTTGGGCGGGAAGGCATTATCTGGAAGGCATTATCTAGATCGTGATGCGCAGTCCTTCTCGGGCGAGGATGATCTCCATTCCTGGTGGGTGCGGCAGCTCGGCGAAGAGCTGTTCCAGATCGTCGTCGCTGCGCAGGGGGTCGTGGTGGAAGAGGACCAGGGTGCGGACCCCGGCCCGGTGGGCGGCCTCGATGGCGTGTTCCATGGAGGAGTGGCCCCAGCCGATCTTGCCGGCCTGGTATTCTTCCTCGGTGTATTGGGCATCGTGGATCACCAGGTCGGCGCCGGCGAAGAATTCCTCCACCAGTCGGTTCTGCTCGTCGGCCACCGCTGCCCCTTCGGCCACCAGGGCCGGATCGGAGTCGGCATCGGTGGCGAACAGGTTGGCGAACGGCTCGGTGTCGTAGGCGGTACAGATCGCCTTGCCGGCGAATTCGAAACGGTATCCCAGGCAGAGCACCGGGTGGTTGAGGTACTTGGTTCGCAGAGTGATGCCGTTGCCGAGGTCGAAGGTTCCTTCTTTCAGATTCTCATAGCGGATGTCGGCGGCCAGTTCCGCCTGGCGGACGGGAAAGTACCGGTAGGTCATCTGACCGCCGACGATCTCGGCCAGGGTCTCGTCCTCGTGGGTCACCGGGCCGAAGACCTGCAACCGGGTGGTGGGGAGATAAATAGGGGTGAAGAAGGGAAACCCCATGATGTGGTCCCAGTGGGTATGGGTCAGGTAGAGGGAGGTATCCAGGGGACCGTGGCGCATGTCGTGGGCGAGCAGGTAGTCCCCCAGCTCCCGGATGCCGGAGCCGGCGTCGATGATGATCAGCCGGTCCCCGAAGCGCAGTTCCAGGCAGGCGGTGTTGCCGCCGTAGCGGACCGTGGTGGGGCCGGGACAGGGGATGGAGCCCCGCACGCCCCAGAAGCGGATGGAGATGGTGCCGGCTGGCGGGGTGTCGGACACGGGCTGCTATACCTGCAAGAAAACTTTCGCCTTGTCGATTTCGGCCACCACCGAGGCGGTGAGTTCCTGCAAACGGGACCATGACATGCCGGTCTGTTGCAGGAGTCCTTCGATGGTTGCAGGATCGGGGTGCCGATCCCCAGCCGAGCCATATTCATACACGTTGGCGAAGATGTTGGCAAGGGCGACGATCCGGGTGAGCGCCCGTTGTTCTTCCGGTACGCTATCGGGATCGTGATGATTGGCGATGGCGGCGCTGATCGCCGGACCGAGTTTCCACTTGTCGGCGATCAGTCGGCCGCTGTCCGAGTGGGTGCAGGCAAGCACCATGGCCTCGGCCCGGTGGATGGGTCCCTCTTCGAGGGCGGCGAGGGCGAGGGTTTGCTGATACTGGTCCGGGAAGCAGGCATGCAGGGGAATCTTGCCGATGTCGTGCAGCAGTCCGGCGACGAAATACTCCTCCCGCTGGCTGACCGGCACGTTGAACTCGGCGGCCAGCAGGCGGGCGGTCACACCGGTGCACAGGCAATGGGTCCAGAAGGTGTCCACGGGCAGGCCGGCGCCGCTTCCCTTCATGGTACCGACGATGGCCGTGCTGAGGGCCAGGTTTTTGACCGTGTTGATGCCGAGCATGATGATCGCCCGGGCCAGCGACGTGATATGGTTCGGCAGCGAGTAGTAGGCCGAATTGATGAGTTTCAGAACCTGAGCGGTGAGAACCGGGTCTAGAGCGATGACCCGGTTCAGGTCGGTCGGAGAGGTGTTCGGTCGGTTGCAGACCTCGAGGACCTTGGTCACCGTGGTGGACAGGCTCGGCATCCGGTCGATGTACCGGTGGACGATATCCAGGGGGCCCTGTGCTGCGGTGTTTTCCATGTCAGCAACCGTGTTTGACGAGAAAGTCCCGAACCATTTCCCGCATGATGTCGCGCTGGTCGCGGCCGGTTTCGTGGATGATGATCCAGGTGCAGCGTCGAAAGGCCCGTACGAGATCGGCCGGGATTTCCAGTACAAGACGGTCCAGGCCGGCCTCGGGGGGCTCCGGGGCCGGCCGACCGGGATCAGAAGTCCTCGAATTCGTCGTCATCGAAGGGAATCACCTCCTTAGCCGTGACGGCGGGATGGGCGGCCGGCGGGCTCTCCGTGGTGGCTTGTTTCGGGGTGGGCAATTGCTTTTGGGTTCTCGGCGCGGCCGGCTTGCTCGGGGGGGCCGGGGCGGCTGTCGGCTTCGGAGTCGGCGTGGCCGCCGTTGCCGGTTCGGTTGCGGCCACATCGAGCTCCATGCCGATCAGGCCGACGAGATTGTCCACCACCTCCCGCAGCACCTGGGCCCGTTTGTTGAGTTCCTTGGCTGCGTTGGAATTGTCCTCGGCATGGCCGGCATTGGCCTGGACCACGGAATCCATGGCGGACATGGCCGCGTTGAGTTGCTCGATGCCGTTGGCCTGTTCCTGGCTGGCGTTGGCGATCTCCGAGATCAAGGTGGCCACCTTGTTCGAGCCTTCGGCGATGGTGGTGAAGGCCTCCTCGGCGTCGTTGACCAGGGTGGTGCCCTCTTCGATTTTCGTCACCGTCTCGTCGATGAGGTTGGCGGTGTTCTGGGCCGCCTCCGCCGCGCGCATGGCCAGGTTGCGCACCTCGTCGGCGACCACGGCGAAACCGGCGCCTGCCTCGCCGGCCCGGGCCGCCTCGACGGCGGCGTTCAGGGCCAGCAAGTTGGTCTGGAAAGCGATCTCGTCGATGGTCTTGACGATGTTGCGGGTTTCGTGGCCGGCGGTGGCGATTTCCTGCATGGAGGCGGCGATCTTGCGCATCGCCTCGCCGGCCTGTTGGATCGCCTGGTTGGTGTTCTGGGTGAAGGCGTTGGCCTCTTGCGCGTTGTCCGCGTTTTGTCTGGTCATGGAGAAGATTTCTTCCAGGGTGGCCGAGGTCTCCTCCAGGCTGGCCGCCTGGGAGGTGGCACCGCCGGCGATCTGTTCGGAGGAGGCGGCCATGGCCGCGCCTTCCCGGGCCAGCATGTCGGAGGTCCGGCGCAGCGTGGTGACGGCCGGTTTCAGGCCGCCCATGAGTTTGCGGGCGGTGAGCAGGGAAGCGGCCAGGCCGAGAACGATGGTGGCCAGGCTGAGAATGGTGGTGATGAGGCGGTCGTTTCTGAGTTCGGCGACCAGCTCTTCGTCGGCACTGACCCCCTCGAGAATGGCTTGGCGGATGGCGGCGAAGCGGCCGATGAGGTCGTCGGCCAGGGGCTCGACCTCGGCGAAGAACAGTTTCCGGGCCCCGGCCCGGTCGCCCTCGGCCAGGAGGGCGTTCAACTTCTCGACACTTTCATGGAGTCGCTTGTGGGGTGTTTCCAGGGCGTTCAACTGGTCGGCAATGGCCGGGATGAGCTCGGCGGCCTGCCGGCGGCCCTCGCCGTAGTACCACTTGCCGAAACCGCAGCGGGTGGGATCGGTCTGCACATCGATGGCGGCCTTGGTGGGGGAATCGATGTCCGCCAGCACGGAACGCATCCATTTGTGATGATCCCGCTCCGCGGTGAGGATCTTGAGGCGGACCTCGCCCTTGGCGATGGACTCGGCGGCATTGTCGAATTTGACGGCCGCCATGCCGCCGAGAATGGCGACCAGGATGCTGGTGAAGACCACCGGCACGACGATACGCACGCCCAAAGACATTTGCATGGGTTTCTCCTCCTTACGTTGGATGGCAGAGTTATGGAATATTTGAGGTGCGGCCGGCGCCGGTCCCCTCCCCGGCGATCCGGCCGGTGATGTCGTTCCCCGAGCGGGGATGTATGACCGTAGTAAATTGTATCAAAAAATATTGGCACAAAACAAAAAAAGTTGTTTTCTTGCACCGAACCATGCTCCGTTATCCTGACATCGATCCGGTGCTTTTGCGGCTCGGACCGCTTGCGGTCCGCTGGTACGGGCTCATGTACGTGCTCGGTTTTGCCGCGGCCTGGTTCGTGGTCCGGCGCGAGATCGCCCGGCAGCGGTTCGTCGAACTCGCCGAGCGCTGGGAGGACTTGAACGGCATCCTGCTTGTGGCCCTCATCGCCGGCGGCCGGCTCGGCTACGTCCTCTTCTACAATCTCGGTTGGTACCTTCGCCATCCGGTGGAGATTTTCCAGATATGGAAGGGGGGGATGTCCTTCCACGGCGCCCTCATCGGGGTGCTGGCCGCTGGGGTTTTCTACTGCCGTCGCCACCGGTTGCCTTTCCTGCGGGTGGCCGATGTCTATGTGTTACCGGTGCCCATCGGGCTCGGCCTCGGCCGGCTGGGCAATTTCATCAACGGCGAGCTCTACGGCCGCATTACCGACGTCCCGTGGGCCATGGTTTTCCCAAGCGGCGGGCCGTGGCCGCGCCATCCCTCCCAGCTCTACGAAGCCGCCGGCGAGGGGCTGGTGCTCTTCGTGTTTCTCTGGTTGGTCCGCCGCCGTATCCACCGGCGGGGGGGGCTGCTCGCCTGTTTTCTCGGAGGCTACGGCGTCATCCGATTCTTCCTTGAGTTTTTCCGCCAGCCCGATCCGCAGCTCGGTTTCCTGGTCGGTTTCGTCACCATGGGACAGCTTCTGTCCTCCGGCATGGTCATCGCCGCCGCCTTGCTATGGCTCGGGGCCGGTCGTGCCCTCCACCTTGACAAATCGCGCCAAAAACGTCACTAAGGGGGCGTCCATGTTCCGAACCGTTTTCTTGTGTATACTCTTCATGGTGACCGTCGTCATGCAGGCCGCAACCGCCGAAACCCTCGCCCCGCATCTTTCCAAAACTACCCTTGACAACGGCCTCACCGTGATCGTCAAGGAGATTCCCGGTTCCAAGGCCGCCACCGTCCAGCTATGGGTGAAGACCGGCTCTGTTTTCGAGAAGCCTGCCGAGGCGGGTATCACCCATCTCATCGAGCACATGATCTTCAAGGGCACGCCGACCCGGGGACCGGGCGAGATCGCCGGCGCCATCGAGGATGTCGGCGGCCGGATCAACGCCTACACCTCGTATGAGTACACGGTCTACCACGCCACGTTGTCGTCGCGGCACTGGCGGCGCGCCCTGGACGTGCTCGCCGATGCCGTCCTCCATTCCGTCTTCGATCCCGACGAGCTGGATCGGGAAAAGAAGGTGGTGCTGGAAGAGATCGGCATGCGCAACGACCGACCGAACATCCGGCTCTTCCAGGAGATGATGGCCGCCGCCTATCAGGTGCACCCGTACCGGTTGCCGGTCATCGGTGGGATCGAGTCGGTATCCGGTTTCAGCCGTGCCGATATCGAGGCGTACATGGCCCGCCATTACCACCCGGAGAACTTTCTGGTCGTGGTGGTCGGTGACGTGGCCGAGGAGGCGGTGGTCGGCCGGGTGCGCTCCCTGTTCGGGGATCTGCCCCGCGGCACGGTGGACACACCGGCGCTGCCCGCCGAACCGCGCCAGACCGAGGCCCGCTTTTTCCGGCTCGAGGACGACATCAACCAGTCGCACTTGGTCCTGGCCTTTCACACGTGCGCCTTTTCCGATCCGGACGCCGCCGTCCTCGACGTCATCGCCGGTATCCTCGGTGGCGGCGAGTCGGCCCGGCTCTACCATCGGGTGCGGGACGAAAAGCGGCTCGTCTACCGGATCGACGCCTCCTCGTTCACCCCGCGCGATCCCGGTCTCATGGAGGTCACCGCCACCCTGGAGCCGGGCCGCTGGCAGGAGGCCCTGGCCGCCATCCTGGAGGAGTTCTTCACTTTGAAGTATCTGCCGGTGGAGGACGCGGAACTCGACCGGGTGAAACGCAACGTGGAGAGCGAGTTCGTCTTCAATCTGGAACGGGTTGAGGGCCAGGCGCGGATGCTCGGCTCCTTCGAGTTCCTGACCGGTGATCCACGCGAGGATGCTTATCTCGAACGGGTACGGGCTGTACGCCGCGAGGATGTCATCCGGGTGGCCCGCAAGTATTTCGACGCCGCCAACCTGACCGCCGGCATCATGGTACCGGTCGGCAGCCCCGCGGTCTTCGATGCCGCCGACCTGGAAACGTTGGCTGCCCGGGCCGAGGCGGCCGCCCGCGCCAAGGTGCCGTCTTCCTTGGTCGAGGAGAGCTATCTGCCCGACGTGCATCGGTTCCGGCTCGCCAACGGCATGACCCTGCTCGTCCGAGAGGACGACACCGTGCCCACCGTCGCCATCCGGGCCGTGTTCCCCGGCGGTCTGCGGGCTGAGTCGATGGATACCAACGGCGCCTTCGCCTTTTTGAGTGAGTTGTTGCCCAAGGGTACCGCCGAGTTGTCGGCCCGGGAAATGGCCCTGCGGGTGGCGGACATGGCCGGCGAGATTGCGGGCTTCAACGGCAAGAACACCTTTGGGATCAAGGCCGATTTCCTGGCCCGCTTTTTCGAGCCGGGCCTGACCTTGGTGCGGGACGTACTCGTCACCCCGGCCCTGGATGCGGAAGAGGCAGAAAAGATCCGGCCCGAGCTCCTCGACCAGTTGAAGTACCAGGAGGATTCCCTGCCGGCCGTCGCCTTCCGGGAGTTCAACCGCATCCTGTTCGCCGGCCATCCCTACAGCCTCAATCCATTGGGGACCGAGGAGGTGCTGCGTTCCATCGCCTGCGAGCGGCTGCGGGAGATCTACCGCCGCCATGCCCGGCCGGACCGGCTGGTGCTCGCCGTGGTCGGGGATGTCAAGGCCGAGGCGGTGCGTGATCTCGTGGAACGGCTGTTCGGCGACTGGCGCAGCGAGGAGACGCAAGCCGGGCCGGTGGCCGAAGAGTTGTTGCCGCCCACGCCGCCGCCGGTGCCGAAGGAGTTCTCCCTCGCGCGGGACAAGGAGCAGGTCCATATCATCATCGGTTTTCTCAGTGTGTCGCTCACCGATGAGGACCGCTATCCCCTGGAAGTTTTGGACACGATTCTGAGCGGCCAGAGCGGCCGGTTGTTCGTCGAGTTGCGTGATCGGTTGAGCCTTGCCTACAGCCTGTCGTCCTTTTCCCAGTTCGGCATCGATACCGGCGCCTTCGGCGTCTATATCGGCACCAGTCCGGAGAAACGCGACCAGGCCATTGCCGCCCTTTGGCAACAGCTCGACCGGGTGCGCAACGAGCCGGTGACGGAAACCGAACTGGAGCGGGCCAAGAATATCCTGGTGGCCAATTACGAGTTGGGCCTGCAGACCCACAGCGCCCAGGCGCTGGAGATGGCCCTGAACGAGACCTATGACCTGGGTCAGGATTTTGGCCGTCGGTACAGCGAGGCCATCGCAAAGGTCACGGCCGCCGACGTGCTGGCCGTGGCGAAGAAATACCTGCAGCCCGAGCACGCGGTGTCGGTCATCGTCGGCGCCGTTGCCGATGCTGACAATGGCGCCCAGGCGCCGGAGGACCACAAAGAATGAACACGCCCCGTAGCACCCGTCCCCTGATCGCGCCTTCCATCCTGTCGGCGGATTTCGCCCGGCTGGGTGAGGAGATAACCCAGGTGGCCGCGGCCGGCGCCGACGTCATCCACGTCGATGTCATGGACGGCCGTTTCGTGCCCAACATCACCATCGGCCCCCTGGTGGTGGAAGCGGTGGACCGGATCACCGACCTGCCCCTGGACGTGCACCTGATGATCGCCGACGCCGACCGCTACATCGACGCCTTTGCCGACGCCGGGGCCGATTGGATCACCGTGCACGTCGAGGCCTGTCCCCACCTGCACCGCACCGTCCAGCAGATCAAAAAACGCGGTTGCCGGCCCGGCGTCGTCCTCAACCCCGCCACCCCCCTGTCCGCCGTGGACGAGATCCTGGCCGACGTCGATCTCGTCATGCTGATGAGCGTCAACCCAGGGTTCGGCGGCCAGTCCTTCATCGAGTCGTCGCTGGAGAAGATCCGGCGGCTGCGGGTCATGATCGATCAGCGCGGCCTCGAGTGCGCCATCGAGGTGGATGGCGGGGTGTCGCCGGCCACCATCGGTGCCATCGCCGGGGCCGGGGCCGATATCTTCGTGGCCGGCTCCGCCGTCTTCGGCAGCACCGACTACCGGGCCGTGATTAGCGAGCTGCGCCGGCTGGCCGTAAATGAGGGTTAGTCTTCTGGGGGGAGATTCCAGAGGGCGGCGGTGCGGCGGGAACGACCACGGACCACGATGTCGGCGCTGGCCGTCTGGCCGCCCGCATCGGTGACGGTGAGCACGAGGCTGATCTCGGGACCGGGAGCGCCGAAGTCCGTCGGCATGATAAAGGCCACCACGGCCTGGTTCGTGGTGCGCGGCTCGATCCGCACCGGCGGGCCGCTCACCTGCTGCCAGGAAAAGGAGAGCCGTTCCGGCTGGTCGTCCCGGGAGGGCCGGGCGTCGACGATCACCGTGCTGCCGGCCGGATAGGTCTTTGCCAACGGCACGATCCGTGGCTCCGGCCGGTGGTCGCCTGGCCGTACCGTTATTCGCAATAATCCTTCCGCAGACCGTCTTTTTCCAACCACGAACCGATAGCCGATCGTCTCCTCGCCGCTGAAATAGGCCGGCGGCTCGTAACGATGGGTGGTGGCGGTGAGCGGCACCAGCCGGCCGTGCAGCGTGTCGGTGGCGGTGGTGATCTCTACCCGGCCGGTGAGCCGGCCGGGGTTGGCCTCGTTCCAGATGCGTCGCCAGTCGATGAGCAGGGGCTGGGTGGAATCGGTCGAGAGCTGGACATCGGTCGCCACCGGCGCAGGCTCTGGCTTGGGTTTCGGCGGGGTGGCCGGTTTTGCCTCCGCGACCTTGGCGGGTGGTCGGCGGCCGAGAATGAAGACGGTGGCCGGTTCGCTTTTTTGCGTTCCGTCGGAGACGACGAACGAAAAGGAGTCCTCGCCGGTGAAGGTGGCGTCCGGCAGATAGGTCAAGGCCGGCGGCGCGCCGGAGAGCCTGCCGTGGCTCGGGGGCGAAACCAGCTCGAAGACGAGCTGGTCGCCGTCGGCGTCCCTGCCTTCCAACTCGATATCGAGAGCGCCGCCGGCCTTGTCCATACGGTGAACAGCAGTTACGGCCACCGGTGGGGTATTAGGTGCCGGTGGCGGTGGCGGAGTGGTGGGCTCAGCCGGCACCTCTGCCTGTTCGGGCGGCGGGGCGGTGGGGCGGCCCATAAACCACCAGGTAGTGCCGCCGACCAGCAGCACGATCAGGAAACCGGCCGCCAGGGGGAGGAGCCACTTGCGGCGATCCGGACCGGTATCGTCCTCGGAGGGGACTTCCGCGGCGGTGGCGGTCGCATCCGCGGCTGCGACCGATTCCGGCGATGGTGGCGGGGCGGTGACGGTGGGCTCCTCGCCAGTGTCGATGGGCGGCGGCTCGGCGGAGGTCAGTCCGGTATCCTCGTCGCCGCCGAACAGCTGGTCAATATCCATTTCCTCGGCCGGCGCCGTCTCTTCTTCCGCCGAGGCGAACAGGGCGTCGATTTCGCTTTGGTCCAGATCGGCGGCGCTGATCTCTTCGTCCGACGACACTGCCGCCTCTTCCTCTTCTGGTTCTTCCCCGATGGCGGCAGGCTCTTCGGCTGTCGGTTCCGGTTCCGCGGCGGCCTCCGGTTCCTGGCCGGCTTCTGCCGTTTCGCCGAGCAGGCCGTCGATGTCGTCCTGGCTCAGTTCCACGCCGGGCGGCGCCTCTGTTGTGTCTGCTGCGTCGGCTGGTTCTTCGGCCGCACCGGTGTCGTCACCTCCCAGCAACTGGTCGATGTCGTCCTGGTTCACCTCGTCGCCGTTGTCTTCGTCTTCGAGATCGCTCAACCAGTCGTCGATTTCCGTGTGTTCGTCGGCCATGATTATGGGCTGTTTATTGATGGAATCGTAAAAAGTACGATTCCATCGAGTTCACCGTGTGTAACCCGTT
>CAYRGZ010000103.1:0-9900 GCA_964423785.1 uncultured Desulfobulbia bacterium | reverse complement strand
TGGCAGGCAAATAATGCGTAAAAATTCGGTTGACTTTATCCACAGTTGCTGAATCGCCTGCCGGACTTGCGCGACGAATCTTTGCGCCGCCTCTCTTCGCTGGTAACCGTTGGAAACGTGGGCGACGTGGTTGCCGGTTTCGACGATGGCGGCCAGAGGCAACAGCAGGCTCCACTCCTCTTCGATCCTTTGCTCAAGTCTTGCCAGAACCTCGTCCCTCTGTTGGCATCGGCCCGGCACCTCGACGATGTTGCAGAATATCGAGGTATCCACGAGGCAGATGGTCATTCACCGCCCTCCGCCCGCAGTGCCTTCAACCATTCCAGTGCCTTTCGCCGTTTCTCCTCACCGCGAGGTCGGCACTTGACGAATCGATCCAGCATGCCAGCGGTCATCAGGTGACCGAGACTGCCCTGGGCGATGAGCTCCGGATAATCGGGCAGCTTTTCCAGTTGCACGAGCCGGCTGTCGCCTTCCTTCGGATCTCGGTAGCAAAAGACCACCTTGGGAATGGCCTCGATCGGCAGCGCGTCAAGCAATGCGGGATTGTGGCTGGTCAGGAGAACGGAGAGCCCCCGTTCGGCCGCAACCTCTTGGATATTCGCGAGCAAGGACCCGGCCCGGCTGGGATGCACGCCGTTGTCGATCTCCTCGATGACCACGAGCGCCCCTTCCGGCGCCGACAGCAGTGCCGCCGCGATGGAGAGCACCCGCAGGGTGCCGTCCGAAAGCAGAGGGGCCTCGACCCATCGTTTCCGTCCACCGAAACTCTCCTCCAGCTGAAGCATCACCTCCGCCCGGGGCGTTTCGATGAAGTCGATATCCTGGATGTCCTGCTCCGGAAGGCTGGCGATGAAACCGATCAATCGCCGCTTTACCGAATCGTCCTTGCACAGGTTGTACACCACCGCGGAGATATTGGCACCGTTGTCGCTCAGGCGGGTCTCGGTCTTGAAGCTGTAATCACGCATCGCCGACGGGCGTGGATCGAGAAACAGCGTACTGGCCAGCAGCTCCCGATACCGCCGCACGATACGCGGGATGGTCTCTTGCGCCTTCTTGTGGCCTGCCCCGAAGCGGGCGGAGCTTTCCAGCTGCGTAAAAACTGCCATTTGATCCGAACAGATTACGCGCGGCTTCTTACCCCCCCGCGCGAAGTTGTTGTATTCCACGTTCAAATCGTGACTGAGGCCGGACGCCGGGGTGGCCACCCGGTAGAGAGGGAACTTGCCGTCGGATCGTTCGATGGCCTCATCGACGATTCGCAGCTCGTCGTTTTCGATGCCGATTGCCAGGCGCAGGCGGTCCCAGCCCCCCAAATTCGTCAATGCACAACCCACTTCGAAGCTTCTTGCATTCCCGAAGAGCAGATCCTGCACTCGGCCACGCACGCCGACATCGGAGGCCTGCACCGACGCTGCGATGGCATCCACGCGTTGCCCCCCTGCCAACCAGGCAAGGATCCGGATCGCTTCGATGGCGTTGCTCTTGCCCGATGCGTTGGCGCCGACCAGCAGGGTGAGCGGCGCGAGCGCAAGCTCGGCCTCGCGGTAACTCTTGAAGTTGCGGATAGAAAAACTCTTGAACAGGGCCGTGTGCGAGCACATCTGGGTGGGTGATAGGTGATAGGAATTTGCTTTCGCCGGCCCGGCCGGAAAGCGGGTGGGGATGAGGGTAGGCGAGAGCCTAACGACACTTATACGAGCATGGGTTGCATGGGCGTCGCAAAATGTCAAGTGAAATTTTCAAGTGATTTTATGGTCGGCGGTAAAAAAATCGTCGAATCGCAGACCGGCAAGGGGGGGGAATCCAGGAAATGCGTGGGAGGTCGGCGAGACGTGCAGACACACCCCGCTGGCGTGCCAGGCTGGAAGCGATGCCAGGTGAGGTGGTTCGGTCGGGATAGACGGGATCTATGACGGCAGTTGTGGTCCGCCGGCCGCCTACACGCCGCACGCCGGACTGCGTCAACCTGCGGGATGTGTCGAGGGGATGCAGCTCCTGGTCGGCCGTGGTGCGAACAGCAATCCGGGCGCGGACGTGAATCATGAGTGAAGGCCAGGTCGTGATCGCTCACGATGAGCACGGTGAAGGAGATGGAAGGAAACACATCACGACCACCGGGAAACAGCCCCTCATTCTCCTTGCTTTCTTTGAGCATCGTGCGGGCGCGCCGGATATGCCCGATGGACTGGGAGGATATGTAGCGCATACTGGCGCAGGCGTCTGGAATTTCCTTTTTCTCCCCCGCCACGGAATACAACAAGGCCAAGGTCGTTATCCGCTGCTGGCCGTTGATGATCTCGAACTCTTTGTCCCCCCTCCTGTACAAGATGATGCTTCCCTGGAAAAAGGGCACCCCATCCTGCCGGCTGAAATGCTCGCGGAGGTCGGCCACCAGCTCCTTTATCCTTTTCTCCTTCCAGACGAAACTGCGCTGAAACTCCGGGAGATACAGTTTCTCGACCTTGTCCCCACTTTGGCCCAGCAATTCGGCCGCACTCCAGGTCTCAGCAGTCAGTCTGGGCGTGGTATCCACCGTCATTGCCGATCCGATGTTCTGGTGTCATGCCGGTCCGCGCCCGGACAGAATCGTTCTGATGTATGAGTCCTTGTCCTCGTCCTGGAATACAATATTCCTTTTCAACATCTCTGTTTTCGACACCCCCCATTGCTTCTCCATCACGTACGCGGGCGTATTGGAGACTATAAACGATTCGAGCACCACACCCGGGTCTCCCAACCGCTCCTCGATCTCTTTGATTGTCTTGTAAAAACCGATCTTCGGGTCTTCTATGCCGACCTGGCGGATTCCCTTCGGGTCCACGAAGGTGACGTGCTGCCGCCTGTCGGTCACCTGCCAGACGATGAAATCCGGGTGGAAATTTCCTGCCTCGAAGAAGCCGACGCCCCGGCCCCGGCTGAGGTTACGAAGAAGATAGAGCTCCTTGCCTGCAAAAAAGTCGGGATTGGCCTCGCAGAATGTCTGCAGGTCTTCCACGAACCGCCGCTCCCCCCTGTTGAGGGGAGCCGGTGAGATCTTCACGGCGCCGCCATCGAGCCCGCGCCATCAGATCGCCTCTTTTCCTTTGCCGCTCATCCGTTGACAAGAACAGCGGTTGTTGCTCACTTTTCGGCCGCAAGTGAGCGACAAACCGGTTTGCGTCGCATGGCTGAACATCAAAACACCTCCCTCCCCTCAACGATGTTGAGCAGGGCGGGAAAGGCCAGCACCGCCGCACGCCGCCCCCGGCCCGGCTGCAGCTCGCGCAGGACGCCTTTTTCCCGCAGGACCCCCAGGAACCGCCGGGCCGTCGGGCCGGGGATCTCCGCCCCCTGAATGAAATCCGACGCCCGGAAGATCGGCCGGGCGAAGATCCAATCCAAGGCCCGGACCGCGTATTGCGAACGCGTCATCTCCGGCAGCCGGTGTTTGAGCTCGTCATGAAGATTCAGGATGGCCCGGGTACGCGCGAGGTTCTCCTCGGCCTGCGCCCGCACCGCCTCGATGAAGAACCGGCACCAGCCGCTCCAGTCGTTGTCGCGGGACACGGCGAGCAGGCGATCGTAGTATTCGTCCCGCCGCGCCTCCAGATAGGCGCTGATGTAGAACATGGGACGCTGGATCAGCCCCGCCTGCCAGAGGAAGAGGGGCACCAACATGCGCCCCAGGCGGCCGTTACCGTCCAGGAAAGGGTGGAGCGCCTCGAACTCGGCGTGGAGGATGGCGAGCTGCACGAGCCGGTCCGGCACCTCGTCGTGGAGGTAGCGTTCCCAGGCGTCCATCGCAGCGGGCAATCGGCCTGCATCGATGGGGACGAAACGGGCATCATCGATGTCGCAACCCGGCGGGCCGATCCAGTTGGGAATCTTCCGGTACTCGCCCGGTGCCTTGTGCTGGCCGCGCACCCCGGCGAGCAGCACCCTGTGGGCTTCACGGATCACCCGCTGCGACAGCGGCAGGGTCGCCAAAAGCCTTTCAGCCTCGCGCATGGCTGCCCGGTAGTTCAGCACCTCGCGAATGTCGTCCCGACGTTCCGGGGAGGCCGTCTCCTGCCCCGCCTCGAACTCGAGGACCTCGCCCATGGTGGCCTGCGTGCCTTCGATACGTGACGACAGTACCGCCTCCTGGGTAGTCAGCGGCGAAAGCAGCACGTCCGGGTTCGGCACCGCCGCGAGCATGCCGTCGTAACGGGCCACCGCCGCGGCCGCTGGTCCCAGCAGGGGGATCAGGGTCTCCCATTGCAGGGCCTTGGGGGGGAAGCGGCCCTCATGATAACGGACCGGCGCCATCATCCATCCTCCGTGGCGAACATCAAGCGCAGGAAATCCTCCTCGATGAGGCGTACCTTCCAGGTGTCGTCAGGGGCCTTCAGGTTCTCCAGGTTGTTGTCGCCGTTGACGTAAATGAGGTCGAACTCGCTGTCCTTGCTCGAATAGCCCTGTTTCCGGAACCACTCGTCGAGCACCAGGTTGTCCTGCTCGACACCTTCGGGGTCTTCGCCGCCGGGCCGGTTGCGCCAGATGACGAGCACCTTGCGGCCGTCGCGGGTGGCGCCGGTGACGGTGCGGAACCACCATGGGCCGGAGGCCTCCTGTTTGAGCCGGCCTTTGAGCCGCAGCCGGCCCTCGTCGTCGCGCTCGAACCGGGCGGCCAAGGTCTGAGGCGCGGCCATGTGCTCGACAGTGAGGCCGATGAGCCAGTTGAAGGTCTCGATGAGATCGACCTTTACCTCCCGCGACTCGTCCGAGCCGGGCCGTTTGACCTTGAGGGTATAGGCGGTGGGGTCGGTGAAGGCGGCGACGTTCAAGAGGGACTGACTGCCCCGGGTCTCCACCTCGAGCATGTAGCGCAGGACGTACTGCTCCCGGAACCGGTCCGGCCCCCGGGCTTCCGCCCAGTCGAACACCCCCTGCAGGGCCGAGGCGCGCTTGAGCTCCAGGTTGTTCAAGGTGTCCTCGTAGGACTCGAGACGCACCACCTTGAAGATGCGCGGGCCGCGCTCGGCCTCCTCGGCCGTGGCCGGCCGCTTGGGCCTGCCGTCCTTCCACTCGGGGGAGAAGGTGACCTTTTTCAGGCGCGGCAGGAGCACCGTATCGAAGTAGTCGCCCTGCTCGACCAGGATGAACTTGCGCCGGCCGCCGTCCTCGCGGTTGAGGTTGATGACCGCGTGACCGGTGGTGCCGGAACCGGCGAAATAGTCGAGGGTTATCCTGCCGTTGCCCACCCTAACGACCCGTTCAATCAGCCCGACTGGCTTCGGAGTGGTGAACCTCGTGTCCGGGAGCAGCGCCCGCAGTTGTCGAATGCCGTCCTGATTGTGCCCCACCTCGTCGTATTTCCAGATGGTGCGAGGCACGAGATCGCCGACCTCGCTCAAGAAACGCTTGTATGCAGGGACACGATTACTGCCGTCCGCTCCCCACCAAACCCGGCCTTCGGCCATATTACGCTCGTGTTGTTCGATGCTGTATGCCCAAACGCGGTTGCGTTGAGGCCAAATCTCTTCGCCCGTCTTCGGATGGATGATCGGATAATACAGGTTTGGGCGCTCCTCAGCGGTCTTGTTGCACTTGTAATTGTCGGCCCTCCAGGGACCTCGCGGATCGTTGTCCGGATTCTTGTACGCCTTGTCCTGACTGGGATCGCGAGGAAGGCGTCCCGGCGACCACGCCGATTTGCTGCGGGCAAAGAGCACGAGGAAATCGTGGTCGTCGCTGAGCCACGTCGCATCGTTGGCAGGCGCGTACTTCTTCTGCCAAATGATGTTTGCGATGAAGTTGGCGTCTCCGAAAGATACTGCGAGAGCCTTTCGCAGATTGTCCTGCTCGCCATCGTCGATGCTCGAAAAGAGACTTCCATCTTCCACCGAAAGCAGATCATGAGCGGCGTCAAAGCGGTTCAGCAGGGCCGTCAGCCAACTCGAGTGCTGGTAGTTGTCCTTGTACGCGAACCCGTCATTTCCCGTGTTGTACGGCGGATCGATATAGATACACTTCACTTGCTCCCGGTAACGCTCCTGCATCAGCGACAGCGCCTGAAAGTTCTCGCTGTGGAACAGCACCCCGTCGGTCTGCTCGTCCAGGTCGCCGATGGCCGCGAGCAAGCGGGCGGTGAAGCCGGGGTCGAAGTGGCGCGTGTCGATCATGGCCGAGGAGGGGACGCGGAGGGTGGGCGACAGGGCGACGAGGCCGTCATCCTCGGCGAACAGCCACCCCGGCTTCAGCCCCTTTCCAGGCCCTGGCTCCTTTACCTCCTCGCTCCCTTTCCCGCTCTCCCGGTCGAGAAAGCCCAGTTGCTCCCACTCCTCCCGCTGCGCCTCGTTGGCCGCGATTTCGGGGAGGAATTCCTCGGGAATCACGCCGAGACGGACGCACCAGCTCGTCTCGGTGACGAACTTCTTCTTGAGCCACAGCTTTTTTTGGAAATCCTCGAGCTGGGCGAGGAAGTCGATGATCTTGTGGGCGATCCTGCGGATGACCTTGATCTTGGAGAGGTACTGCTCCACCCGCGGCACGGATTCGCTCTCGATGTCGTCGAGGTGCATGACCTCGTTCTTGATGTAGAAATCGAGCTCCCTGCGCAGGAAACCGCCCAGGTCCTTGTGGATGAAGTAGTCGAAAGTGTTGCGGGCGGTGTAGCGGTCGAGGTGGACGCGCAGGCGGGTGTTGTCCGAAAGCGTGCCGTCGGCGCGCACGTACTTTTTGCCGAGGACTCGGATCCAGTCGGCGAGCACCGGCTCGGCCAGCCCCAGGACGGCCGCCTCGGCCGCGGCGTTGAGATCCTTTTGCGCCGGCGGTCTCTTCTTGCCCTGCCGCTCTGCTTCCGGCCAATCCTCCACCGTGGCGGGACGGTACTCGAAACGGATGACCAGCTCGCCCTCCTCCTCGGCTATCCAGTCCCGGTTTGCGAGCACGAACACGCGCTTGTTGCTCTCCTTGACGTTGCCGTGCTCGCCCTCGGTCGCGTCCACGAGGTGAAAGCGGACCCGCATCGGGTTCTTTTCGTCACCGGGGTGCAGGCGGAAGGCGTAGTCGCGCAGGTACTCGCTGGTTTTGATGTAGTACTGGTCGGCGTTGGCCCAGTGGAGTTTGACCTCCTCGCCCTCGTAGGGGATGGCGTAGACCCCCGGCTTGTACACCCGTTTCGAGAGAAAATCGCCCTCCGAGTAGTAACGGCGGAAGAAGCTGTAGAGGTGGTCGTACACCTCGGCCTCGAGGGCCTCCAGGTCCACGGCCTCCTCGGCCAGCCGGGCGCGCAGCTCCTTGACCTTGGGCAGGATCTCGGGATCGGCGCCGAGTTTCTCGGCCTGGGCCACGGCCTCGGCCAGTTCTTTCTCCAGCGCCGCCCTGTCCGCCGGGCGGTACTGGGCAAAGGCCTCTTTGACCTGCGGCAGCAGCTCCTTGTCGAGGAACTCCCTGATCTCGGCGCTCTTGGCGTGCATGACGCGGTAGAACCCGAAGTCCAGGTCGGGCTGGTCGAGCTGAAACAGTTCCTCGAGCAAGGTTTTCAGTTTTTCGTATTTGCGGCTCATTGCTCGTCTCGTCCTCCTCGGTCGTCATCCCCGCGACTCTTCTTCATACCACGGCCCAGCGGATGGTGAACAGGGTCTGGCGAGGTGGGTGATAGGAATTTGCTTTCGCCGGTCCGGCAGGAAAGGAGGTGGGGATGAGGGGGGAGGGCCTAGCGACACCCATACGGGTGTGAATTGCATGGGTATTGAAAGATGTCAAGTGAAATCTTCAAGTGAAATTTTATGGCCGGCGGTAAAAAGATCGTCGAATCGCAGACCGGCAAGGGGAAATCCAGGAAATGCGCGGGATGTCGGCGTGACGTGCAGACACACTCCGCCGGCGTGCCTGGAGAGCGGACCGCATGGCGCAACGCCTGGAATGGCGCTTGATTTTTCTCTCGTCCCGGATCATATTGGCACGGAAAAGGAGTGCCTGTTGCAGCATGATGCGATATCCGCTCGTTCCCGCCGTTCTGCTCGTCTGCCTGCTTCTGCCCGCCAGCATCTGGGCCACGAGTGACGTGCCCGGTGACATCGACGGCAGTTGTGGTCCGTGGGATGGTGCGGCCGCTTGGCCGGGAAGGCATTAGCCGACCAGGTAGATGTCAAACCTGCTGCTGCGGCCGGTGATTTGGTGATGGGGCCGGCGGTGCGCGAGAAACGGGGCCAGGCGCGGCCGTTTCACCACGACGCGGCTTCGGGCGTTGGCCAGGGCCGCGGCCAGCAGCCGATCGTCGTCCGGCGCGTTGTCCGTCTCAGTCAGCAGCCGCACGACGCGCATCTCCTTCTTGACCAGGGCGGTCTTGTTTCGCTCCGGGAAAAGGGGATCAAGATAGATGCAGTCGAAATAGTGCCGCCGGGCGGGATCGGCGAGCAGGTCGATACTGTCGCCCTGGTGGAGGACGAGCCGGTCGGCGATCTCCTTGCCGTCCGGCGTGACCCGCAGGCGGGCGATACCGTCGGCGAGCATGGCGGCGAGCACCGGGTTGCGTTCGGCCAGGTGGACGGTGTAGCCGCGGCAGGCGAGGATGAAGGCGTCGCGGCCGAGGCCGGCGGTAGCATCGAAGATGCGCGGTGTCCGGCCGCCGGATGATCCCATGGCCCGGACGAGGGCCTCCTGGCCGCCGGCCCGCCGGCGGTATCGCATTCGGCCTCCGGTGAAATCGACCCGCACCGGCGTCATCCGGTCGCCGGGAATTATAAGGCCGAGGCCGTGGTCATCGACCAGCAAGGCGAGATCGGCGTCGGCTGGGGCTGTGTCCCTGTACACCGGCAGATCGAGCTGGCGGCCGAGTGCGGCGGCCCGTTCGCGGAGGAAGGGTTCGGCGGCCAGGATGACGATGCGTGGTGGAGCCGGCTGTATGGGGCGAGACGTGATTGGCATGGGGTTTGTTTCTTAGGAAATACCAGAGATGAGCGCGATGAACCAGGAAAAAGAAGCGCGGGTGGTGGCGATCATCCCGGCCCGCTATCAGTCGAATCGGTTTCCGGGCAAACCGCTGGCGCCCATCTGCGGCAAGCCGATGATCCAGCACGTCTATGAACGGGCCATGCGGGTGGAACTGCTCGACCGGGTGTCGGTGGCCACCGACGACGAGCGTATCGCCGACTGCGTGCGGTCCTTCGGGGGTGAGGTGGTGATGACCCGGCCGGACCACGTCTCCGGTACCGACCGGCTGGCCGAGGCCGCCACCCTGCTCGGCATCCCGGAGCAGGACGTGGTGGTCAACATCCAGGGGGACCAGCCGCTTTTCGATCCCGAGGTGGTGGAGCAGGTGGCGCGGCCGCTCCTCGACGATCCCGCCTTGCCCATGGCCACTCTGATCTACAAAATCGTCCGACCGGAGGAGATCGACGATCCCAACCACGTAAAAACCGTCTTCGACCGGCACGGCAGGGCGCTCTACTTCTCCCGCTCGGCCATCCCGTTCCAGCGCAACCCGGACGAACCCACCCCGCCGACCTATTACAAGCATCTCGGTTTCTACGCCTATCGCAAGGGGTTTCTGCTGACCTTCGTCGGTCTGCCGGAAGGGGAGTGGGAGCGGTTCGAAAAGCTCGAACAACTCCGCGCCCTGGAGTACGGTTACGATATCCAGGTGGTCCTGACCGACCACGATTCCATCGAGGTAGACACCCCGGCCGACCTGGCCCGGGTGGAAGCGGTGCTGCGCGGAGCGGCACCTGTGATGGCCTCATAAAAATGAGGCCATCATGCGCCACAGGGACGTGGCGCCGAAATCGCGCCCTTGGAAAAGGGCGTGATTTCGCGAGCAAGGGCGAAGCTGTGCTTTGCCCTTGCGACAGCAAAAAGCCCAGGGACGGGCTTTTTGCGATTCCATCATCTGTGATGCCCAGTGAAGTCCTTTCCAACGCAAGGAGAACA
>CAYRGZ010000102.1:0-9983 GCA_964423785.1 uncultured Desulfobulbia bacterium | reverse complement strand
ATGCCGACCAACAACGCGCAAGCGGCGATCGAGAGAATCTTCTTCATGGTGTCCTCCTTGTCGAAAAAAGGAAATGGGAATCTTTGCCTCGATGGATCAGTTGGGATATGCCTGCCATTCGGCATAGAAGCCTTCCAGGTCAGTCCTCATGTTGCGCAGATCGGAAAGCGCCGCCGAGTTCTGCGCCCGGGCCCGGTACTTGGCGAACTGCGGAATGGCGATGGCGGCCAGGATACCGATGATCGCCACCACGATCATCAGCTCCACCAGGGTGAAGCCCTTTTCGTTTTTTGCCTTTTTGATCCGTTGCAACATGGTGACCTCCTTGGTTGTTCGGTTAACGGTTGCCGTTGCCTGATGCCTCGTTGCGTTGATACGCTGCTCTCAGATGAAGCAAGAGCCGTGCCGCCAGACTGGTTTTGTGGCCTGCACCATATTTTTTTGTGTTATGACAGTATGTTGCGTGCTCTTGGTGCGCGAGAGAACTCGTTGCGTGGCTTGATACTGCCCATGAGGGTGACAAAATGTGGCACTTGAACTGACAGAAAATGTCAGTAAAAAATATTTTATAGTTAGAAAAAATGATGAACCCGTAAAAACTCGCAGCCGGTGCAGGTCTGACACGGTAATTCAATGGGTTGCACACCGTGAACTCGATGGAATCGTGCTTTTTACGAGTTCGTCAAAAAATATAGAAACAAGGGGCGGGTATCAGGTCTTCTTTCTGATGCTAAACGTGATAGAATTGCGGTACGCTTGTGAAGCGGCCGACAGGTAATACCGGGATGAAGAAAATGGCTTGGTTGGCACGGCCCGTGCTTTTCCACATTATTTAGGGGAGATGTGATGCGAAACCGTGTTCGAGAGGTAACTGGTCACGGGGTTGCCCCTGCGTATGCCGAAGTCGCCGCCTTGCAGACCGGGTATGTGGTTACAGGGCGCCCCAGATGCAAGGAAGAGGCACGCGCCGCGTACTGGGAGCTACGCAAGCGTGCCGATGACGCCGCAGATGGGGTGCCCTGTGACCACATACTTCGAGAGAGGGTGCGATCGGTAACCGATAGGGGGAGGCATGGACCGGCGCCTCACTGCCTGGGCTTCAGCCTCATGGAGCTCATGGTGGTTCTCGGCATCGTCGCCGTGCTGGCCATGATCGCCGTGCCGCTCATGACCGACAATATCCCCCGCTTTCAGCTCAAGAGCGCGGTCCGGACCCTGGTGGCCGATTTTCAGCGGGCTAAGACCGAGGCGGTGAAGCGCAACTGCAGCGTGGAGATACGGTTTTCTCCCGGAGCGTACACTCCGGAAGGCGGGGCGGGGTCCTATCAGTTGGTGGAGATGAACGGCGGCACGGTGCTGTTGACGAGAACCATGCCGAAATGGGTGACCCTTTACAAGACAAACTTTTCAGGGGATACGACTGGATATACATCGCAAGGGTTGCCGATTGGCGCCTCAGGTAGCGTATATTTGCGGAACAACAAGTCGGTATTTTACAAGGTGTCGATATCGACAGCTGGGTATGTATCTATGACTATTAGTGGTAGTGATCCGTCATGATAAGACTTATATCATATACGGCCAGGTCTGATGGTGGTTTTAGCCTGGTTGAGGTTATGATCGCACTGATGATGTCAACGATTATAGCTGTATCCTTATATAATACATCGAAAACCCAACAAGATTCTTATGTTTCTCAGAATCAGGTTGTAGAAATGCAGCAGAATCTTCGTGCGGCTTTGCTGCTGTTGTCAAGGGAGTTGCGCTTGGCCGGATATGACCCTACTTCGCAAGCCAATGCCGGATTTACTAGCGCTGCTGTTGATTCGGTGACGTTTACTATGGATTTGAATGAAGATGGCGATGTCAACGATAGTGATGAAACTATCACATATAATCTTTATACCAGTGACGGTATCCAGAAACTTGGGCGGCGGAACCCAACCCAGAATATGCCGGTGGCTGAGCACATCGCCAACCTGGAGTTCTACTATCGCCTGGAGAACGGCACCTGGACGACAGCCCCTGCAAACCTCGCCGATATTCGGGCGATACGGATTTCGATCTTGGCCCAGGCATCTGCCAAAGATCCCAACTTTGGGGCCTCGCCGTCGTTTACCACTCCTTCCGGAGCAACCTGGACGTTGCCCGCGGGGTATCGTGGGCGGTTGGCAACCATCACCATAACCTGTCGGAATATGGGGCTATGAGAAAAGGTCTGCAAGGGGGGAACGGCTTTACACTGCTCGAAGTCATCATCGCTCTGACGGTCTTCTCGGTGGGGGTGCTGAGTGTCATTGCCATGCAGAGCAATACCTCAACTGGCAATGCCAGGGCGCGGTTCCTGTCGGAAGCCACTGCCGTGGCCATCGACCGAATGGAACAGCTCATGAATTTGGATTACGACGATGCAGCTCTTCAGGACGGTGATGGTGATGGTGCCGCTGGCCTGGATGACAAGACGACAAGCGATGCCGACGGCACCGCAGACTCGCCCTTGTCCGGCTATTCGGTATACTGGAACGTGGTTGCTGATACCCCGGTCTCCGGAGCCAAAACCATACGAGTTATCGTGGAGCATCCGCGCCTGCAACGTCCAGTTACCCTCGACTTCGTCAAGAATGATCTGTAAGGTGATGATCATGAACAGGAACGTCGGAGAGGACGGATATATCCTGATTGCAGTTCTGGTGACCTTGTTGCTGCTGATCGTAATTGGTATAGGATCGCTTACCACGACAACCACCGAACTGCAGATCGCCGGAAACGACCTCACGGCCCGTAAGGCCTTTTATGCTGCTGACGGTGCTGCCCAGGCCGGTGCCGCCTTTTTGGAGCAGCTTCTTGACGACGATTGCGCCAACTGGGATCATCTGCTGAGCGGTCAGCCCCTCTATCCCCAGAGTAAGTACGAGAACGCGGCTGGAGAGTCGGTGACGGCTCTGGTCCTGGAAGAGGATGCCTCCGGCAACAAGCGGATGAGTCTCGATCCCCTGTTCGACATCGGCCAGGGTCGGCAGCTCGGGGAGGCGACGTTCAATCTCTCCGTTGAGACCAACACCTTCAACCCGGATGGGAGCCCCCGCTACACCAACGTCCGTTCGGTACGGCTCACATCCACGGCCACGCTTCCCAATTCCTCGACCGCCCAGGTCGAACTCATTGTCTCCATGCAAGGCGATCCATGCACCTATAGCCAGGAACACTACGATACCGAAAACAGCGGCAGGGTGAGCACTTCTGTAGACATCAGCAACCAGCGGCGGGTCATCGACGAATCGGGACATACGTATAAGTCAACCACCCGTTGACAAACCAGGGAGGTTTTTTCGATGCCTGTCAAGAAGGTCCGGTCGATGCTACCTGTAACCCGATGGGAGAGCCGATAAAGGGGGGAAAGACATGATTACCACGACGACAACGCCAGCGATCCTTCAGCGAAGGAACTGTCTTGCCAATATGAGACGCGGCGTGATCGGTGGGGGATGGAGAATCGTCACCGTGATAGTCGTGATCCTCCTCGGACTGGTGGGAGGCACTATGCCGACCCAGGCTGCGGAAGAGAATTTTCCCGCCGGGTCCTTGATCATTCCCATGGACAGCCATTACCAGCCGGAGGACGACGGTGGTATTCTCGAGGCCTACGGTCTCGTCTACTATCTCCTCGCCCATGTCGATGCCAACGGCGATCCGGATATCACCATCTACTGGATCATCAACGATCAGAAGACCACCGTCGACGGGGTGGACGTGGTGATCGAGGATCTCACTCTGACCGACCCCACCGACGCCGTGCCCGAGAGTACGGACGGTGCCGTGGTCAAGTACTACAATCACGACAACACATCCCAGTTGTTGGGGGCCCACCAGGCCGGCAACGAGAAGACCTACCGGAGCGGTGATACCTTCCAACGGGTCACCTACTCCGGGGCTCCCTTCATCATTCACCAGCGGGATGCGGCCAAGGCGAAGGAGGTCATCAACCACTTTACCTGGGCGGCGGTGGATGTACACGAGGCCCAGGTGCCGTTCAAGGCCAATGTGCACCGGGAAATGATCGGCACTCCCCCGCGCATTGCGCTCATGAACAACGACGAAGACCCGACCTCAGGCAATGCCGCCATCCTGGAGGCTTACCTCCGGCTTGCCGGCATCTGCACCGATGTCTATGAAATCATCACCCCCAATCAGGTCCGGGATGGAATTCTCCAGACGAAGGAGTACGACTTCCTTTGGGCACCCCATTGGGCCGGCTACGAGAAAAACGGCGTGGATGCCGACGGCGACGGGGTGCTGGACGTGGAGGAGATCGTCGCCAATGTCCGGCAATTCCTGGAGGCGGGCAAGGCCCTGTTTGCGGAATGCGCCTCCATCGAGGTGTTCGAGCACAGTGAGAACGGCCATTTCCTGAGCACCCATGGTTTCGGCCACAACGGCGGCACCATGGACCCGGCCACCATCGTCTACAATAACGTCATCGCCTCGTATCCCCAGGTCGCCGACTATCAGTACGTGCCCGAAGGAGGGCATCTGCACAACTGGCGGCCCTTCGTGAAAGGGGTGGACGAGACCACCTATTCCAACAAGCTGGGCAGTCCCCCGACCCAGGACAGCGCCTACCATTCCGACGTCACCCGGTTCGTCAGCGACGACACCGGTTGGGATTACTACGTGGGGGGCCACCTCGACGGCGACACCTCGAAGGGGTACGTGGTCTACCTCGGCGGCCACAAGTATGCTCAGGAGTGTTCGACCTCTAAAGGGGGAGAGCCTCCCTCGTCGAAAGGGCCGACTTGTGCAGAAAATAGGTTGAGACTCCAGTTTGAATTTACTGAAAAGTTTGAAGAGACCCTCACGTTTACGGTTCTTGAGGTGAACGGTGAGCCGTACCGGGAAGGCGATCCATTTACATTCGACTTTTCCAGCAGCGCCAAGGACGGCGATAAGAAGATCAAGGATATCATCGTCACAAATGAAAGCGGTTCCGAGCAAACAATTACCTCCATAAAAATGACTTGGGAGCCAGAAAAGACCGACCGAGATAAGAAAATCAAATTAAAAAAGATAAAAGATACCACCAACTCAAAAGATTATGATAACAGAGACCAGGAATCGGGGCATACTATCGAGATCCCTGACGGCGGGCTATGTCTTGCTGCCAATGGCGATGCAATTACCGGCGGTGAAGAAGTCTCCGCTACCACTTCCGGGGGGGATACCATTGGTTGCACCGACAATGCCGGGTGCAGCTGGAAGAACATCGCCGGCGTTCGTTTCGTGCTCAACACCCTCTTCGACATCAAGTTCATGATCATCAGCCACGAATACGTGCGTTCGGCGCCGGTGATTCGGCATCCTTACCTCTACCAGGGGAGTTACGAGTGGCCGAGCTGGCGGGGGCATTTTCGCCGTTATGACGTGACCGCTACCACCACCGAGGGAGCGGCGGAGTGGGATACGGCCGATGCGGGTCACATCCCCGATCCCCAGGACGGCAACGGTGAGTTTAACAATCCTCTTTACGCCCGGCAGGTCTTTACCTCGCAGAGGCTGTGGGATGCGAACAACGACAAATGGGTCTGGGGCGTGGTCGATTTTGAACAGGCCAGTCTGGACACCGTTACCTATCAGGATAAGAATGGCGACGCCATCGTTTCCTTGACCTTGCGGCAAGAGTTGGCCATCACACCGGACAACGGTGACGACACGGACGAAATCCGGGTGGTTGAACGGCTGCGCGGCCGTACATGGGATGCGGCAACCGGTTCTTGGAAGACGATGAAGAACCTGCTCGGTGGCATTGTCCACTCGTCTCCGGTCATCGTCAGTCCCAACAGCCGCACCAATCCGAATCGCTCTGAGGTGGCCTATGTTGGTGACGTGACGGGCATGCTCCACGCCATCGATACAGAGAGCGGTGATGAGAAATGGGCTTTCATCCCGCGCCATCAGTTGGATCGCCTCCAGAACGATCGGGCCGACGCCAATGCGGTGCAGAACTTTGCTGGCATCGACGCCTCACCCGTGGCCAAGGACGTGTATTTCGATCACGACGGTGACGGGACCAAGGAATGGCGTACCGTGCTGATCGTGACCGACGGTGCCGGCGGCAACGGTCTCACTGTCCTGGATGTTACCGATCCGGATTACGACACGTCGGCGGCGCGATTCAACTGGAAGGTCCTCTGGGAGTTCGAGAATCCTGAATTCGGGGCGGCGAGCAAGGCGGCTATCAACCAGATCAAGGTGCCGGTCTATGACGCCGAGGGGAACGTGACCGGTCATGAGGAAAAGCAGGTGGTCTTCGTCTCGACTGGTTTCACGGAGGCGCAGAAGAGTTCCTATGGTGGTCACGGGGGAATCAACGTCTTCGCCCTTGATCTTGCAACCGGAAATCTTCTTTGGCATTTCCTCCAGGACTATGCCAGTGCGATCAACGACATCCCCGGCGCCGTCACCCTCTACGATGTGGATGGAGACAGCTACATGGATTATCTCTATGTCGGGGACATGGAGGGACGGTTATGGGAGCTGAGCGCGGTGGACGGCTCCAACCCGAGCGGGGTGGACGGAGAGCAACTCGATCTCCTGGGGAATCCCCGTCAAATTCCGCTGTGGAACGCGGGTAGCGGCAACCCCATTTCGGTATCGCCGGCGGTGACCAGGATCAATCCTGTCATCGTCATCTTTGGCACCGGCGGTACCGACTGGGCAAGTGACAGCCAGCAGTATGCCGTTTATGCGGTGAGAACGGATAAGCAGCCATCGCCCACCTATAGTGGTGGTTCGGGAACCCTGTACTGGAAATGGGAACTGCCGGTGGGCGAAAAGGTCTGGTCAGCCCCCACGATCACGAAGTACCAGGTGTTCATCGCCACCTCGTACGGCAAGATGGAAAGCGCCAAGCCGTCTGACGATCTTACGGACACCCGCGGGAAGCTTTACGAATTCTCTCTCAAGGAAACGGAGGGCACCTACAGCGATGGATCCGCCAAGGCCAAAAAGGTGCATGAGATCGATGTGGAGAAGGTTCGAGGATCACTGTACGTGGACCGGGAGCACCTGTACATGACCACGGTGACCAACAAGATCTACCAGTTCGGCGGCAATACCTTCGGCAAGTCCAACATCGTCAGTCTCAAGGCGTGGCGGCAGTTGAACTGACGCGATGCGCTACCTGGAAAACGATAATGCCCTGCTGGACATCTTCGTCCGGCAGGGCTGTCTTTCTTCGCGGCAGCGGCGCTTCATCGAGGAACGCAAGGCCCTGCGCCGCCAGGAGCTGCTGCGCAAGGCCCAGCCGCGCCGGCGCAAGACCAACCGGGTGGAGCTGGGACGGCCGACGGTGGACATCATCGACATCGTTCTTTCCTTCAACCTCGATCTCCCCGGCCAGGAAGGCCGCCCCCTCACCGAAGACCACCTCTTCCAGGCCATCGCCGCCGATATCGGGCTCCCCTTCGTCAAGCTCGATCCCCTTGAACTCGACATGGAGGTGGTCACCAAGACCATCTCCCGTTCCTTTGCCCTGCGCCACCTGATCTTGCCCTTTGCCGTGGCCGACGGCACCCTGTCGGTGGCGATCTGCGACCCGGACAGCCGGGCGGTCCTGGAAGAGGTGGAGCGGGCGAGCCAGCTCACCGTCAAGCCCCATATCACCAGCCGGAGCGATATCCGTAAGATCCTGGGCGAGTTCTACGGTTTCCAGTCCTCCATCTCGGCGGCGGAGAGCCATCTCGGCGGCCCGGCGGTGGACATCGCCAACCTGGAGCAGTACGTTCGGATCGCCTCCTCGGACGAGGCGGCCATGTCGGACAAGCATATCCAGAAGGCGGTGGACCACCTCTTCGCCTACGCCTTCGAGCAGCGGGCCAGCGACATTCACCTGGAGCCGAAACGGGACCATTGTCTTGTGCGGCTGCGGATCGACGGCTCCCTGCACACCATTTATACGCTGCCCAAGGTGGTGCATCCGGCCATGGTGTCGCGCATCAAGGCCTTGAGCCGGCTCAACATCACCGAGAAGCGCCGGCCCCAGGACGGTCGCATCAAGGTGGACCGGGAGGGGAAGCAGGCGGAGATTCGCGTCTCCACGATGCCGGTGGCTTTCGGCGAGAAGGTGGTGCTACGTATCCTGGATCCCGAGATTCTTTTCCAGGATATCGGAGAACTCGGGTTCTGCGACCGGGATTACCAGGTGTTCCGAGCACTCATCGAGGCTCCCTATGGGATATTTCTGGTCACCGGGCCGACGGGCAGCGGCAAGTCCACCACCCTTTACTCCACCCTGAAGCAGGTGGCGCGGCCGGAACTCAACATCGTCACGGTGGAGGATCCGGTGGAAATGATCTGCGAGGAATTCAATCAGATCTCCGTCCAGCCTCAGGTGGATGTCACTTTTTCCTCGATTTTACGTAATATCCTGCGTCAAGATCCGGATATTATCATGATCGGCGAGATTCGGGACGGCGAGACCGCGGCCCACGCCGTACAGGCCGCCCTCACCGGTCACCTGGTTTTCTCCACCCTGCACACCAACGACGCCGTCTCCTCCATCACCCGTCTCTTGGATCTCGGCGTGCAGCCCTTTCTCGTCGCCTCCACCCTTATCGGCGCCATGGCCCAGCGGTTGGTACGCAAGATCGACCGGCGCTGTCGACAGGAGCGGCGAGTGACGGCGGAGACCTTGGCCGGCTTCGGCTTTCCCGCCGAAAGGGATATGGTACTGTATGTCGGAAAAGGATGTCGCGATTGTCGGCAGACCGGCTACTTCGGCCGCTGCGGCATCTTCGAAATCTTTCCGGTTTCCGAAAAACTGCAATCCATGATCAGCACCGGAGCCCCGGAGGCCGAGATACGGGCCGCGGCGCTCCGCGAGGGCATGACCACCTTGCGCCAGGACGCCTGGCGCAAGGTGCAGGCCGGCATCACCACCCTGGAGGAGGCGGTGCGGGTGGTCGGCGCTGCCTGAGCGGCAACCCGGAACACTGCTTGCCTTTTCCCCGTTTTATCCCTATAGTTTCCCCGTGCCCGCGTGGGCGCTACGGCGCATGTCGCTGTCGTAACCGGTATTCATGACAACAATGTCCCGGAAGATTATCGCCACCAACAAGAAAGCCTTCCACGATTTCCACATCGAGGAGACCGTGGAGGCGGGTATCGTCCTCAAGGGCTCGGAGGTGAAGTCCCTGCGAGCCGGCAAGGTGAACCTGCGCGACAGCTACGCCAAGGTGAAAAACGGCGAGGTCTTCCTGGTCAATGTTCATATTTCGCCCTATTCCCATGCCACCTACGATCGGCAGGATCCGTTGCGGATGCGTAAACTCCTGTTGCACCGGCGTGAGATCCGGAAGCTGATCGGCAAGGTGCAGGAGAGGGGGTTTTCCCTCGTGCCGCTGCGGATCTATTTCAACGAGCGGGGGAAGGTCAAGGTGGAACTTGCTCTGGCGCGGGGCAAGAAGCTCTACGACAAGCGGGCGGCGCTCAAAAAGAAACAGCTCGATCGTGAGACGGAGCGGGCGGTGCGTGAGTATAAAAGGTATTGAAGCGCCAGGAAAGGGGTTTACAAATCGGCGCCGGCGACCTATTTTATAATTGTAATTGGCTACTGAACTTGAACATAAGGGGGTGAAACGGGTTCGACGGGGATACGGAAGCTCAGGCTGCATACCGAGGTTCCTCTCCACCTCGTAAAACAGAGAGGATTAAATATAGTCGCAGACGACTATGCCTATGCCGTGGCTGCTTAATTGAGCCACCGTCCTGCCAGCCTCGCCGGCGGGGCTGGATAAGGGCGTCGACGACGCCGGCTGGCCAAAGGCCGTTCCTGCCGGCCGGAGGCGAGACCTTCGCAGGATAGTGGGAAAAACCCCTTGTCCTGGTGGGGTTGCCCCACGATAAACAACCGAGCACAGGACTAAGTATGTAGACGCCTGAAGTGGAGTATTTCCGGACGCGGGTTCGACTCCCGCCACCTCCACCAT
>CAYRGZ010000101.1:0-10025 GCA_964423785.1 uncultured Desulfobulbia bacterium | reverse complement strand
ACCGGGCTGTCGGTTTCGAGGAGCAGGCAGGAGCACGGCAACCCCTTGACCAGTTTCTGTTTTTGGCGCGATCGGACGATGGAGGGTGGCACGGAGAAGAAGTAGCCGGCTTCCACCGCCGGCAGGGCGGCACCGAGTTTGCCGTCGAAGGCGTGCATCTGGACCCGCTGGGCTCCGTGGTCGAGAAGCATCTGGACGGCGTGGCGGCCGGCGGAGCGGGAGTGGACGTTGAGCGGGAGATCGAGTTCCCGGGCGAGATCGATGAAGCGGGCGAAGACCTCGCGTTGCACCTCCCGTGCCGGTTCTTCCTTGGCAAGCCAGAAGTCGAGCCCTACCTCGCCGATGGCGCAGAGTTCCGTCCGGTGCTCTCGGATCCATGCTTCGAGGGCCGTTGTCGCCTCCCGGTCGGCGTTGCCGGGATAGAGGCCGACGGCGGGCCGTATCATGGGATACCGCCGGCTGATGGCAAGGGTACGTTCGCCGTCGGCAAGGGTTTCTCCCACGGCGACGATGCTGCGTACCCCGTGAGCGACGGCCCGGTCGAGGACCGCCTCCAGGTCGTCGGCAAAGCGCGGATCGCAGAGATGGGCGTGGGTGTCGATGTAGGACGGCATGGGAGAATATATCGGGATTCGTTTCCCGTCTTGATCCTAGCACAACCGCCGCTAAAAGAAAACGGTCTTGCCGGCCAGAATGCACCGTCAAACGGGATATCCGTAGATCAGCCCGGCGTCGCTACCCGGGCCAGGGTGGCGACCAGAATGCGCGTCGCTCCGGCCCGGCGCAGGACGCGGGCGCATTCGTTGGCCGTGGCCCCGGTGGTGAGCACGTCGTCGATCAAGAGGACGGTCTTGCCCTGCACCCGGGACGGGGCGGTGACTGCGAAGGCGTCGCGCAGCGCCCGCCGGCGCTCGGTGCCGGATTGTCCGACTTGGGAGGGGGTAGGACGGATGCGGACGAGGAGAAAAGGATCGATTATTTTGTTCCGGTCGGGATAGGCGCGGCGGGCAAGGAGCAACGCCTGGTTGTAGGTGCGTTGCCGCAGCCGGCTTGGATGCAGAGGAACCGGCACGATCACGTCCGCCGTGGCTGGCCAGGAGGCGGGTATGGTACTACGCAGGCGCTCGGCAAGTAGCGGCAGTACCGTGAAATTACGCTGGTATTTGAATGCGCGTACCAACGCCGGCACGGCACTGTCGTAGAGCAGAGCGCTTGCCGCCTGGTCGAAGGAAAATCGCTCGCGCAGGCAGTCAGGACAACAGTGTCCGGGACCAGCGGCCTTGGGGAAGGGCACTCCACACACCGGACAGCGGGGCGACGGCACCGGCGGCAGTTGTGCATTGCAGGCGGCGCAGGGGCGGCCGTCGCCCAGCCGGCCACAGACCGGGCACGCCGGCGGCAGAAAGATGTCGGCCAGGGTGGCGAGGAGGTCTCTGAGCACGGGAGAACTAGGGCGACCTGGCCTGGAGAGGGCTGTTAGTTGATCTCCGTGTACCGGATCGGCACCCAGAGAGACGAGGCTGAGATCCCCATCACCAGGAACGGTCGGGTTGGGGATCGGCGTCGGTCGCTCGGCCGGCCATCCAGGTAGCGCCGGGGCGTCTTGCGGCGGTCGGGGTTCACGCGGCGTTCGTAGATGTAAAATTTTTGCATGGTGCTCGGGCCTGCTGTGTCGCTGTGATTCCTCCCCTTTTTATCCCGCATACCAACAAAATAACAAGGGGATGCGTTCATGGCAAGAAAGTCCGGCCCCTTGCTGTTCGAGGCCGGCGGCGATTTGATGGAATCGCAACACCGCGATCGGTCATTCGCTGCGCTCACCACCTCCATCGAGTTCACGGTTGCAACCCGTTGCAATTACCGTGTCAGGCCTGGACCGACTACGATTTTTGCAAGGCCATCATGATTTCCGCCTTGATCGCCCTGACGGTGGCGAGGGGATCGGGGGCGGTGCGGATGGGCCGGCCGATGACCACGTGGTCGGCGCCGTCGGCCATAGCCTGACGGGCGGTGGCGATGCGCTTCTGGTCGTCGGTGGCGGCCTCCCGATTCAGGCCGGGCCGGATCCCCGGGGTGACCACGAAAAAGTTGTCGCCGAATTCGTTGCGCAGCCGGGATGCCTCCAAGGCCGAGCACACCACGCCATCGCATCCGAGGGCGAGGGCCTTGCGGGTCCGGGCGAGGACGAGGTCGTCAATGGAGCCGGTAAGCCCCATTGCCCGGAGATCGCTTTCGTCAAAGCTGGTCAGTACGGTGACCGCCAGCACCTTTACCGCGCCCTTGGCCGCCACCGCCGCTTCGATGATCGGCTCGTTGCCGTGGATGGTGGCGTAGGTGACGCCCCGTTTTGCGACCTGCTCCATCGCCCGTTCGACCGTTGCCGGGATGTCGAAGAATTTCAGGTCCAGCATAACCTGGTTGCCGCGTTGGAGGATGGCGTCCACCATCGGCCAGCCGCCGGCCAGGAAGAGTTGCAAGCCGACCTTGAAAAATTTGAGTTCGTGATCGAGTCGTTCCACCCAGTCCAGGGCTTCACGCGGGTCGGCGAAATCGAGGGCGAAGATGATCCGTTCCTCGAGCGGGATGGTTTTCGTACCTGCCATGGAGTGCCTCGTGACGTGCTTCGGAAAAAAAGATGGACTCGTAAAAAGTCGCTGTCGGTCTAGGCCTGACACGATAATTCAAGGGGTTGCAACGCGCGAACTCGATGAAATCGTATTTTTTGCGATTTCATCAAAAAGAGCGGCTCAGCGGACCGGGATGCCGCGTTCACGTAGGTGATCCTTGACCTCCTCGATGGGGACCTCCCGCCGGTGGAAGATGCCGGCGGCCAGGGCGGCGTCGGCGCCCGTTTGCTCAAAGACCGCGGAGAAGTGCTCCACCCTGCCGGCACCCGAGGAGGCGATCACCGGGATGGAAACCGCCTCCTTGACCATGCGGATCAGTTCCAGGTCGAAACCGCTGTTGGTGCCGTCCCGGTCGATGCAGTTGAGCAGGATTTCGCCCGCGCCGAGTTGTTCGCAGACGCGGGCGAGCTGGACCGCATCCACGTCCCGGCCTTCACGCCCGCCCTTCACCGTACACTGGTACCAGCAGTACCGTTCGCCGTTGGGGCCGGGGATGGAGGTCTCGATCACTTCATGGTCGGTATCGCCGGGCGCGGCGACGTACACCCGGCGTGGGTCGATGGAGATCACCACGGCCTGGTTGCCGTACACCGCCGAGATCTGTTCGATGGAGCTTTCCCCTGTGGCGCAGCCGGTGCGGAGATACTCCTCCACCACCGCCACCGCGTCGCTGCCGATGGAAACCTTGTCGGCCCCGGAGCGGAAATATTCGGCAGCCACGTCCAGAGCCGAGGAGTAGTGCCCTTCGCTGTCGGTGAAGGCCCGGATACCGCCGCCGATGGTGAGCGGGACGAAGACGTTTTCCGAGGTGCGGCGCAACACCTCGAGCATGGGCTGGTCGCGCAGGGGAAAATCGCGAAACCCCGTGATGTTGAGAAAGGTGATCTCGTCCGCACCCTCCTCGTAGTACCGCCGGGCGAGATCCACCGGTTTGCCTAGATTGCGGACTTCGCCCTTTTCCCGGACGTCGTATTGATCACCCTTGGTCACCACCAGGTCGCCGGCGTCGTTGGTGCGGACATCGAGGCAGGCGATGATTCGTTTGGCGAGGGTGGTGCGTACCGGCACATCGGCCCGCACCGTGACGGCGGCGGCCGCCCGGCGACGTTTGAGAAAATTCTCGAGCAGGCGCAGGCCGGCGGGGCCGCTTTTTTCCGGATGGAACTGGCAGGCGGCGACGTTGCCCCGTTCCACCGCGCTGATGAATGGCTCTCCGTACAGAGTCTCGGCCAGGATCCAGTCCCGGTTTTCCTCCGAGGGAACAGCCCGGTACGAATGGACGAAGTAGAGCTTGTCCCCGCTATAGCCGTCCAGCAGGCCGGACGGCTTGCGTGGTACGATATCGTTCCAGCCGATCTGCGGCACGGAAAGTTTGCGGTCGTCGAAGCGTTGGATGATGCCGGGAATGAGGCCGAGGCCGGCGACTCCGGGAGATTCCTCGCTGCCTTCGAAGAGGGTTTGGATGCCCAGACAGATGCCGAGGAAGGGCCGGTCGTCGCGTAGATAACGCAGGAGCGGTTCGGCGTAGCCGTCGCGGCGCAAGCGATTCATGGCGCTGCCAAAGCTGCCGACGCCGGGGAAGACCAGGATGTCGGCAGCGCCGATGTCCTCGGGTCGTCGGACCTCGGTGAGTGAAAAACCAAGTTTTGTTATGGCGTTGCGGACGCTGCGGACGTTGCCGGCGCCGTAGTCGAGCAAGGTGACCATGGCAAAACCTCCAGGTCCCGTTGGACGGGAGAAAGTTCTTAGGGATGAAGCGAATAATAATCGAGTATTTCGGGGAAATTCTCAAGGATTTTTTAGAACGGACTGGAAGTAGCCGAAAGTTATGGTGGACGAAGTTTTTTTATTGGCGTTAGATATAGTTGTGCACGAAAATCGCAAGAAATGTGACTGATGGTATCCAGAAAAGGGGGAGTGCAGCCATGGCAGCGAAACAGCGTCTCGGGGATTTGTTGGTCGAAAAGGGGCTCGTGGACCGGCAGGCGGTGGAGGAGGCCCTGCGCTTGCAGGTGGGCGGTAATCGGCGGCTGGGCCACATCCTCATCAAAATGGGCCGGCTGACCGAGGACCAACTGCTCGATGTCCTGGCCGAACAGCTTGGGATGCCCATCGTCGATGTGGAGGCGGAAATCAAGGAGGAGGTACGGCAGGTGGTGCCCCGCTATTTATGTCGGAAATACGGAATCGTTCCGCTTTCGCGGAAAAAGGAGCACAACATCCTGCGGCTCGCCATGATGAATCCCATGGATGACGAGGCCATCGGCGCGGTGGAGGACTATACCGGCATGGCGGTGCGGCCCGAGCTGGCCCGGCGCTCGGTCATCAAGGCAGCCATCGACAAGCACATCCCCCTGACCCGCGCGGATATTTGGAATATGCTCACCATGAGTCCGCGGCTGATGGCCACCCTCGGTCTGGTGCTCGTGTTGGTGGTGGCAGGGGTGGCCGGTCATTCTTGGTACCGGGACCGCTACGGTGAAATCAGCCGCCTGGCCGATCGGGTCATCTACAAAAATTTTGATCTCACCATCGAGGTGGCCAACGACGGCAAGGAGGTCTCCCTGCGTGGTCGAGGCTCGCATTCCACAGGGATCTTCATGGTGAGTTTCCCCGGTGTTAGCAATCTGCAACGCTTCATCGCAAAGAAGCAGTCCCAGTTTTCCACCGAGGAGCTGGCGTGGCTCCGTTGGGTGTTGGACCGCATCGGGGCGCCGGCTGGTCCCACGGTGGCCGATGCCGGCGGCGGCATGGCCGGGCGATGATCCTCTGACGCAATATTGACGAACTCATAATAAATCGTAGTCGGCCCAGGTCTGCCGCGATAACTCAACGAGTTACGCCGGTGAACTCGATGAAATCGTATTTTTTGCGATTTCATCAATGTTCCGATTTATAAATTTTTTGAGTATAGCGTTCGGTCAGTGCCGGTCGTGTTTTATGGGAAGATGAAATTTTGTCTTGAATTTCAAGTTGATATAGTGCAGAGAACTTGCTGGCCCCGTTCTTGCTCTATAACGGACTGGATGTAATGAATAAGCACTCGACAAAGGGTGAATTGTTATGAGAATGCGCACATATAAGAGCTTGCAAGCGAACGGGGCCGCGGTGACGGGCTGGCTCATGCTGCTGCTGGCCTGCCTGTTTCTGCCGGCGGTTGTGTTCGCCGGGGTGGAGAAGAATCTGCACGTCGAGTGGGAGTACGACATCTCTCTCCCGGGGCTGGCCGGCTACCGAATCTACCAGGACGGCGCGCTGGTTTACACGGTCAACGATCCCTCTCAGTTGAGCGCTGATTTCATCACCACCTTCGACTCCGACACCGCGGTCTTCACCATGACCGCCTTCGATACCGATGGGAACGAGAGTCCCCATTCCGATCCGTACACCGTCACTCTGCCGGCGGCGGCCCCGGCGCCCGCTGACGGTGACATGCTGTCGGCCTCGTTTTCTGCCTCGCCCCTTTCCGGCGAAGCCCCCCTCACTGTTCAGTTCGATGCCAGCGGCTCCGGCGGTGGCTCCGGCACCGTGGTCGGTTGGGATTGGGATTTCGGCGATGGGGTCTCGGCCAGCGGCGCGGTGGTCGAGCACGTCTATAACAGCGCCGGGATCTACACGGTGCAGCTCACGGTCTCCGACGATCTCGGCAACCAGGCCAGCACGTCGGAGACCATCACCGTCACCGAGACCACCGCCACCGGCAACTTGAAACCTCTGGCCACTCTGGCGGCAGATCCCCGTTCGGGGGAGGCGCCCCTCACCGTCCAGTTCGACGCCACGGGTTCCAGAGACGAGGACGGGGCCGTCACCGATTATCAATGGAGCTTTGGTGACGGAACAACGGCTTCCGGTGAGATCGTCAGCCATACGTATGTCGATGCCGGTATCTACACCGCCACCGTCACCGTTACTGACGACGAGGGGGCCACCGCCACCGCCTCGGTGTCCATCACGGTCTCCCCGAGTAGTATCGGCACTACGCCGCCGATTCCGGTGCTGACGACCGATGTCACCGCCGGCACTGCGCCGCTGACGGTTTCCTTTGATGCCACCGGTTCCACGGATCCGGACGGCACCATCGCCGATTACCGGTGGAACTTTGGCGACGGCGCCACCGCGTCCGGCTCCTTCGCCCAGCATACCTTCCCCCTGGAGGGGACCTACACGGTTCGTCTGACGGTTACCGACGACGGAGGTGCCACCGAGGAGACGGCGATTCAGATCGTGGTCGTGGCGCCGGATGCCGCTCTCCCGGCCAGTGAGACTCGCCAGTACTCCGGCGGCGTGACGGTGAACGGCGAAGTGATTCCCGGCCTGGTGCTCGAGGTGCGGGACAGTCAAGGTGCGCCATTGGCTTTGTATCCCATCGAAAACGGCGCCTACGTCACCGATCCACTGCCCGTAGATCCCGGCTATACCTTCGTGGCCCGCTACGGCAACCAGACGAAGACGGTGACGCCGGGACAGGTGGTCGACTGGTCCCTGCAGTTCCGCAGCCTCACTGGCTCTATCCGTGGCGTCGCCTCTTCCGAGACCGTGGTGGTCGTGGCCATGAGCCGTGAGGCGTTCCTCCTCCAAGGTGTGCGTTTGGCGGGTGGTACATCGGTGTCTTACCGTTTCGACAAATTGTTGCCGGCGAGTGATTGGATCGTCTCGGCCGTGGTGCAGAACAAGCCGGTGCTGTATTACGACGGTGCCTACACCGAGGATGCAGCCAAATCGGTGGATCTCTCCGTCGGCGATGTCACGGGCATTGACTTCGATTTCGGTATCCCAGCCGCGGCCACGGTGAGCGGCATGGTGAGCCGTGATGGGACCCCGACGGCCCAGGCGCCGGTGTACGCCTACAACGTGGGGACCGGTGCCCTGCAGATGACAGTGACCGATGCCGGTGGCAGCTACTCCCTGGCCCTGGCGGAGGGGGATTACATTCTCTTTGCCGCCGTTGACGGTCGCACCTATTACTACACTGATCAGGGCCCGAACCAGAACTATACCCGGGCCACACCCATCTCCGTAGCGGCCGGCAAGAACGTGACCGGCATCGATCTCGCCGTTACCACGTGCTCATATGCCATCAGCGGTCGGGTGACCTGGGCCGATACCGGCGACGGGATCAGCGGCGCCCAGATCACTGCTCGGGGCGAGCGGAATCTTGCCACCGCCTTTTCCGGTTCCGATGGCACCTATCGGATCGAGGCTGTCTGCGCCGACGACTACACGGTCTTCCTGCTGCCCACGGCCAAGGATTATCCGGTGCAGGCCAGGACGGTGACCGTGGGACCGGGACGGGAGGAAGGAATGGCCTCCTTCTCCGTCGGCGGCGGCTTTACTTTGTCGGGGACGGTTACCGGCGCCGATGACGGCCAGCCGCTTGCGGACGCCCTTCTCTACCTGCGGAGTGAGCCCGACGGCCGGCTCTTCGGCTACCGGTATTTCCGTACCGATGTCCAGGGCCGGTACGCCATCCACGATATTCCTGCCGGCGCCTATACCCTGTTCATCGATCACGCCGATTACCAAAAGAAAGTGGTTGCCGGGCTCGCCATCGACCGGGATGCCGGCCGTAATTTCGTCCTCGACCGAGGCGGTATGATCTGGGGATATGTCAAGGACACCAGCGGTCAGCCGGTGGTCGGCCGTCTGGTGGTGGCTCAGCCGCAGGGGCAGGAACCGCTTTTTGGCCGGACCGATAGCCAGGGCAAGTACGGTATCGGCGGCCTGTCGTCCGGGGTGCCCTTGTACGTGATGGTGCAACGGGGCGACGGCAACGGCTACCAGATCCATCCCTCCACGGTTACCGCCACCCAAGCTGGTACGCAGGTGGATTTTACCGTCAGTGCCGTGGGGCAGACTTTTGTCCTCCAAGGCACCGTCACCCAGGCTTGTGACGGATCGCCGCTGGCCAACGCGCGGGTGGTGGCCTCCTATGCCACCGCAGAAGAGTTCTTCTTCCGGGTGGCGCATACCGACGCCAACGGGAGGTATACCATGTCCGATTTGCCGGCATTGGCCGGCTATCGGCTGGTGGTGGAGCCGGACAGTGGGCTGCGGCCGGTGGCCGTAGACAATATCGACGGCAGCGGCGGCGGTACGGTGACCGAGAATATAAGCGTGCCCTGCGGCCAGGGCATCTCTGGCACGGTGACGGCACCCAATATTCCCGGACCGGTGTATGTGGTGCTCTTCGATGCCGCCGAGAATTACGTTGATCACCAGGTGCTGCGAGATCCGGGTGCCGACGGCGACTATACCTTTAGTTTCGACAACCTGGCCGACGGCAGCTACAAGCTTGTGGTCTCGGCGGCCGGCGTGCAGCCGGTCTGGTACGACAATGCGACGGACTTTGCCGGGGCGACACCGATCACCCCGGGAGACCCGCCGCTCCACATCTCTTTTGGCCAGTGAGGGCTGCCATGCAAGGATGGAGAACAGCGATATTGGTGACCGTGCTGGTCGTGGTCGGAGCTGCGATGCCGGCTGCTGCCGGCCGGCTCGTGGTGCAGGAGAGCGCTGGCCGTCTCACCGTCGAGGCCGACGATGTGCCCCTGCTCAAAGTTTTGGCCGAGATGGCCCGTTATACGGAGGCCGAAATCTTTATTTCCGAATCCCTCGCCACTACCCCGGTCTCTGTCTCGGTTGCCGGCCTGCCGGTTGATCGGGCGCTCCAGAAGGTTTTGCGGTCCTATGATTTTCTTGCCTCGTTCAAGAAGACTTCCTCCGGCGAGAGCCGGTTGCGGCTGGTAAAGGTGTATCCACGGGGCAACCGGCGGGGCAATCTCGCCAAGGTGCATGCCCGGAGCGGTCCGGCTGTTGAGCGGGGGGCGCAGCGCACCTTCGCCGCCGCAGTCGGGAGGAGTTCCCGGCAGGGCCCGGTGGCGGTTCCCGGTTCGGTGCTGTCCGGCACCCATTCGAACGTGGCCAGGAGGCCGACTACGGTCGCGCGGACCGCCGCCTCCCGGCCGCGGCCGGCTCGCGATGTCGGTATGGCCCTCGATCTCGTGGAACAGGACCTTCTGCATGAAGAGTGGCGCTTGAGCCGGGCAACGAAGACGGGGCCGGAGCCCGAGCAGCACGCCGCCGTGCTTGCCGCCACCGGTGTCGAGCAGCAGATGACCGCGGCCCGCCGTGACGCGCTCCTTTCCTCTTTGCAACGTCTCCAGTACCTCCAGGACTCGACGGCCGGCGACACCTTTGCCGTCACCTTGCCGCGTTGATACCTTCTTGATTTAAGAGCGCTTTCTCCGATCCTGTTGAGTCGCCGCGCCAGCCGGGCTGCATGCGGTGCAAGGGGCGATGGCCGAAAAAGCAGCGTCAGCGGGGGGAGAAGGGATAGCCAGACAAAACGAAAAGGGCTGCAAGAGATTTCTTGCAGCCCTTTCGTCTTTAGTGTGGTGC
>CAYRGZ010000100.1:0-10037 GCA_964423785.1 uncultured Desulfobulbia bacterium | reverse complement strand
AGCGGGTGCACTTGACCGCTATTCCGCTGCGGCCTTCGGCCTTGCTCCATAGCGGAAAGTGACCCTGGACGTTAGATGAAGAAAGAAGGATTAACAATGGATATGAAAAAATTAAATTATGCATCTGGCGGATGTTGAGATACAAAAAATAATTCACCTGGTGAGGTGAAAAAGAAAGTTCAACATAATAATGAAAAAAATGAACTACAAAACTGTGTGGTTTGCGGCAGTCCTCTAGAATATTTGACTCAAGCTCAAGAAGTCAACTGCATTTATTGTGGGAAAGCTTTTAATAATTATGTTTTATGTCCCAATGGACATTCGGTATGTGATGACTGTCATAATAGGCCAATTATAGATAAAGCAAAAGAGATATGCATTGCATCAACTACAATTGATCCATATTTTATATTTGAGGAAATGCTACAGCAATCATATGTCCCAATGCTTGGTTGCCATCATGCTTTTATGGTTGCAGGGGGTCTGCTCGGAGCATTGAAAAAAGAGGGAACAATTAAAATTACTGAAAAGGATGTAGATGAAATATTTTTCAGAATTAGCAATCAAGCCATAGGCGGTTATTGCGGTCTAACTGGAATATGTGGCATTGTACCAGCAGTTGGAGCCTGTTTTGCATACTTGCTTGGTTCAAAATGCGGAACAGATCAAGAACAAAGAATCGTGATGGAGATAACATCTGAAATCTCTAAGGCTATAGCTAATCTTACAGGTCCGAGTTGCTGTAAGGCTTATTCATGGAAATCCATAGAAATAGCACAAAAGTGGTTCAGGCACGAATTTAATATTTCACTTCCGGGTCCATCAAAAAGAATCATTTGTCACTATGAAACCATGCACCCACATGGATGCAGAAAAAATCGATGCCCATACTATTCTGAAAACAATGTCAAGATATAGACAGAGATAATTTTAACATCTAACGATAAAGATTGAGTGCGCGTGAGCGCGCATCTCAATCTATTGTTCAAGAAGGCGCGGGGCCCCTCTAGGGTATTGCTTCGGCGGGGATGTTCGGATCGGGGAAACGCCTGGAGGAGGATCGGCGTTGGAGGCGGAACATGCCGGGGAAGAAGATTCGGTGTCCTCCGGAGATTTTCTTGAATCAGTCCCAGCCCAGGAGTTCGAAGGAGAGAACGGTGACGCCGTCGGCCTGGAAGGTGGTGTCAAGTTGGTGGTGGGTTTCTGCGATGAAGGGAATACGGCTGGCGGGGCTGTCGAGGGCGTGCGGATCGGCGGCGAGGCGGGTCGCAAGTTCGCTCGTCACCTGCTGCCGCAGGTCGTTTTCCAGGTTCGTTTGCGGCTGGTCGGTTCCGAAGCGGGCGATGAGCCGGGCGGCGTCCACCACCTGGTAACGCAGCCGGCAATCGATCCGTTTTTCCTGCTCGCCGGCCGCGACGACGATTCCCCCGACACCGGCCATGGTGAAGGCCACCGGCCGGGTGGTGAGGCGGATCATGCGGTGCAGGCCGGGAACGACGAGCGGACGTTCGCCGCTTGCGAAAACGGCGACCGCCTTCCCCGGACCGAGACGGACACCGACCTCGCCGTCGTTGATGGTGGTGCGACCGGTAAAGGACAGCAGGATGACCGCCGCCACCAGGACGACGATGCCAACGATGATCTTGTTCACGGTTTTTCCTCTCGTTGCGTTTTCGCCGGCGGCGTGTCGGCGGGGCTGGTAAGCAGGGATTCGACGGCCGCGGTGATGGCCGGGCCGTTCCAGTCCTGTTCGCCGAGATAGATGGCCCGAACGATGCCGGCACGGTCGATGAGAAAACTGGTTGGATAGGCGAAGACCTTATATGCCTTTGCCGTGCGTTGGGTTGGATCGTGGAGGATGGGGAATTGCACTCCCAGCCGCCGGACGAAGGCGCGGACGATCCTCGCATCGTCATCCAGGGCGATCCCCAGTACGGTGAACCCCTTGTCGCGATAGCGACGGTGCAGCCGGTTCAGGAGCGGCATCTCGTGCCGGCAGGGACCGCACCATGTGGCCCAGAAGTTGACGAGCACCACGGTGCCGGCGTAATCGGCAATCTTCCTGACCTCGCCATCGGGCAGGCTGACCAGGCTGAAAGCGGGGGCCGGCCGGCCGCGCAGGGCATCGATCTCCCATGGTGCCACCGGCGCGGCGGAGCCGCTGCTTACCAGGCAAAGGAGCAGTCCGGCCATCAGGGCGGCGAAGACCAGCATCGGCCGACCATGTGAGGAGATACTCATTGGCCCGCCCCGTTCCAGTCCACCGTCAGGGCCCGCACCAGGATGTGCTCCCGCTCGGGCTCCACCCCTTGTTCCATGTGGCAGGCGTCACAGAGCCGGAATTCGGCCCGTACCCGGCGCTCGGCAGTATTGATGAGCGACAGGGTGGCCTCGGTATACTCCGGCAGTTGGCTCACCGCCACGTAAGCCTTCTGACCGTCCGGTGAGAAGGCGATATCGACGACGTTGCCCCCCACCATGATGAAGTCGGTCTGCTTGCCGGTTGCCGGATCGATGACGTTGATGCCGCCGGGCATGGCCGGATGGTCCTTGGCGTAGCCTACTCCGTAGGGTTCGCCGTTCATGTATTCGTTGCCTTCGGCGATCCAGTACTCGGCGGTCGGCGGCAAGGTTCGGCCGTGATGGACGGAGTTGCCGGCAAAGGGGAGGGTCTTTTCCGTGGTCAGGGTTTGCGGGTCGAAGACGACGAGTTTCGATGACGGCCGGTCGATGAGCACGAGCCGGCTCCTTTTGGAATCGAAGAACAGGGAGGTGGCCGGCGCGGGGAGGGAGTAGCGTTGCTCGATTCCCCGGCCGAGCCGGTAGTGGCAAAGCTCCTCCTTGCCGAGCAGCCATAGTTCGCCGTCGGCCGCCCCCTCTGCCATCGCCTGACCCGTCCGCAGCGGTCGCTCGATGACGGTGGTGGTGCCGGCGGTGCGGTCGATGGTCACCAAGGCGCCATCCGGGGTGAGGCCGACGAGATCGTCGCCGCTGAGCGCAATGTCCACGAGGGGCGTGTTCGGTTTCAGTCGCGCAATACCGCCGGTGGCGAGATCGAGCACGGCGATATGGTCACAGTCGCCCAGGACGTAGGCAATGCCGGCCACCTGCGGCGGGGTGTATTCCTCGGTCGGTTGTCGGTCACAGGCGGAAAGAACGAGCAGGCCGACGACGAGCAAGCATGTCCATCGGAATGCCATGAGAACCTCCTTGTGGTCAACGGCCGCGGATGGCCTGATACGGTTCGAGGCGGGCGGCGGCCAGGGCCGGGTAGAGCCCGGCGCCGAGGCCGATGGCCGCAGTAACCAGCACGGTGATGGCAAAGACCTGGGCGATGACGGTCGGGCCGGGCCAGATGTAGAGCAGATTGAGGGCGGCCATGATCCGTTCCTTGAAGAGAATGACGATGGCGCCGCCGCCGAGGATGCCGAACACGGCGCCCAATCCCGCGATCATCAGGGATTCGGAGAGGAACAGCTTGAAGATCTCCCACCGGGTCGCTCCCATGGCCCGCAGCATCCCCACCTCCCGGTGCCGTTCGGCGGCACTCATCGCGAAAATGGCGGCGAGGATGACGGTGCCCATGACGATGAGGATGATGATGGGCAAGAAGAGGGCGTCGAGTACCGACGTGAGCTGTTCCTTGATCGAGGCGGTGGCGGCCCGAACGTTTACCACGCCGACGCCGGGGATGTTTTTGGCGATGGCGGCGGCCAGTTCCTTTACGTCCGTACCGGGCCGTACCTTGACGAACAGGGCTGATACGCCGGTGGGATCGAGCCGTTCCATGGCCCGTTCCTGGTCGGAGGCGGCATCGAACAGGTGGGTGAGGGAGAGATCCTCCACCGCCTTGCGGCGACGGAGCCGCTCTTTGTGCTCGTTTTCCTTGAGATGGGCGATGAGTTTGCGGGCGCCGGAGAGCGGCATGAAGGCGCTGCGATCAAAGTAGCCGATACCGGTGTCGTCGAGGCTGGCCACCACGGTGAGCAGCTTGCCGAACAGGGAAATCTGCTGGCCGGGATAGAATTTCACCCGGTTGCCGACCACCAGCTCGTCGTCTCGTTGCTGCTCCTTGATGAAGTAGTTCACCCATGGCCCGATGGTGAAATCGGTGGCCGGATCATAGCCGATCATGAGCACCTGTTCCGTGGTGCAGCAGACGAGATAGGAAAAGGGCCGGAAGAAGAGTTGCGGGGAGATCTTCTCGATCTCCGGCCAATCGCGCAGCCGTTCCAGGGTGTCGGCCGGCAGCGTGAAGGTTTCCGGCGTGCCCTCCAACAGGACCTTTTGCGCATCGCTCTCGTTGCCGGCCGGCACCACCACCAGGTCGGCTCCGAGCCGACCGATGCCGATTTCCAGGGTATTGCCGATGGTGCGGGTGAGCAGCACGTCGGTGAAGAAGGCGCCGATGACCACGGTTAGGGCGGCAACCAGGGCCGTGGTTCGGAAGGGCTTGCGTCGCAGGTTGCCGGCGGCAAGCCGCAGCAGCGATACCTTTGGCCGGCGGCTCCGGCGGCCGGCGACCAGGTCGGCGAACACGGCGCCGGCGAGCACCACGGCCAGGACGATGAGGACCGTGCGCAGATGGGTGTGGGAGCGCAGGGAGATGGTCTGGCCGAGAATGACGAGGTTCTCCTCGTTCTGCAGGAAGTAGCTCACCGGTTTCAGGACCGCAGCCTGGCCGGCGGCGATCAGGGCGGCCAGGCCGGCCAGCATGGCGCCGGCGGTCCGGTACCGGAGACGCAGGCCGGCGGCGACCAGCACCACGAGGCCGATGAACCCGGCCGGATGATACCGGAAGGCACACTCGGTCAAGAGCCACGCTTTCCGGCCGCCCTCGATGAGGGAGAGGGGCAGGACGAAATGCGGCACCAGCAGGAAGACGAGGCCGACTACCAGGTAGAGGACTGCGAACATGTCACTCTCAGGAGATCAGGTGGCGGGATCTACGGGTGTCAGTCGGCCGGCGGTCATGCGGAATTGCCGGTCCGTCTGGGCTGCCAGATCGGAACTGTGGGTGACGATGAGAAAAGTGGTCTGCTGTTCCCGGTTGAAGGTGCGGAAGAGGTCGATCACCTCCTGTTCCGTCTCTTCGTCGAGATCGCCGGTGGGCTCATCGGCGAGCACGATGGCCGGTTCGTTGATGAAGGCGCGGGCGATGGCCACCCGGCGCTGCTGACCGCCGGAGAGTTGGGCCGGATAGGCCTGCTCCTTGTCGGCCAGTCCCATCATGGAGAGCAGTTCCCGGGCCCGATCGACGAGGTCGGCGCGTTTGCCGCTGCCAAAGGCCGAAGGCAACAGCACGTTGTCGATGACGTTCAGGGTCGGGATCAGGCTGGCGAATTGGAAGATGAAGTTCATCTTCTGGTTGCGCAGGCGCGATAGTTCGTCGTCGGCCAGTTGCCAGATATCCTGGCCGTCGATGCGCACCGTGCCTTCGTTGGGTCGGGTGAGCCCGCCGATGAGGTTGAGCAGGGTGGTCTTGCCACTGCCCGAATGACCGAGGATGGAGAGAAATTCACCCCGTTCGATGGTGAAGGTCACGTCATCGACGGCGATGACCTGTTCTCCTTCCAGTGAATAGATCTTTTTCAGGTGGTCGACTTCGATCACGGTTGTTCTCCTTCTGAACGCAGCAAGGGACGACGACGAGCGTTCATTCCCCGCCACGGATCGCCTCGTACGGTTCCAACAGGGCGGCGCGCAAGGCCGGCAGCAGGGCGGCGATCATTCCGGTGAGCACCGACAGGGCGAGGCATACCCCGATGAGGATCAAGAATCGGCCCAAGGATGGCCAGAGGTGGGGAATGTCGAGGCTCGCGTAGATGGCCTCCCGGAAGAGGTAGAGGACGCCGCCGCCGGTCGTCACGCCAAGGATGCCGCCGATCGCCGACAGCACGGTGGCCTCGAGGATGATGAGACGGAAGACGTGCTGGCGTTGGGCTCCCATGGCCCGGAAGATGCCGATCTCGCGCCGGCGTTCGTTGACGATCATCGAGAAGACGACGCCGATGAGGAGCAGGGCCATCACCCAGAGGATGACGCTCACCGACAGGATGGAACGGAGCAGGATGAAGAGTTGCTTGCGCACCGAGGCGATGATCCGGTCGGTGACGATGGCCTTCACCCCGTCCAGTTCCGCCTCGATGAAGAGCGCCACCCGCGACGGGGCGTATTCCGGATCCACCTGGACGAGAATGGAGGAGACCTTGTCCGGTGGAATGTCGACCGCGGCGGCTCCGTCCCGTCCCGCCTTGGCCAGGATGCGCTTGACGCCGGCGTAGGTCATGAAGATGGAATTGTCGATGAAATCCATGCCGGTCTCTTCCAACATACCGGCCACGGTGAACGGTACCTTGTAGAAAGAAAGGACGGAGCCGACCATGTAGGCGGTCAGCGCCCGGCCCATGATGACCTCGTCGTCGGCCAGCGGCCGCTGCAGGGTGCTGGTGAGCCAGGGTTTGATGGTGAAATCGTGTTCGGGATCGAAGGCGATGAGCAGCATACCGCTTACATCGCAGCACGAATAGGACGAGGTGGTGAGGAAGGTCTGGGGGCTGGCGGCGCGCACGCCGCGGATGGAGCGAATCTTGTCCACCAGGTCCGCATCCATGTAGAAGGTGGAGGGCTTACCGGCCAAGAGCGCGCTCTTGGCCTCGGCCTCGGCCGACACGGGCACCACCATCAGGTCGGCACCGAGCCGGGCCGTGCCCCGCTCCAGGCTCTGCTCCACCGAGTCCATGATGGTGGTGATGCTGAACAGGGTGGCGGCGACGACCAGCACCGCGAGTACTATGGCGAGTGAGCGGAATTTTTTGCGCTTGAGATTTTGATTGGCGAGGCGGAGGATCTTGAATTCCATCGCGTGCTCTCGAATGCTGACGGCAGAGTCCCGGCCCTCTGCCGGCACTTGGCGGCCGAGTTAAAAAAAGGGGAGGGTTTCCCCTCCCCCTCTTAGCATATTCACAAGGGATTGTGAAGACTACTTGAGTTCGGCGCAGGCCGGATTGACCTTCGGAATGGCCTTGGCCTCGGTCTCCAGTTCGACGCCCTTCGGCATGGTGGTGCGGTTCCAGTCCACGTCCACGGCGCAGAGGAAGGGCCGGCCGGCGTCGATGGACTCGTCGATCTCAACCCCTTGGACGCCGTGACAGGACTTACAGGCGGAGTAGATCTTGACGATCCGCTTGGTATCGGTGTTGACGACCACGAGAGCCGAGTCGTCCTGCTCCGGCACCTGGCGGACCGCAACGATGGCGTACTTGCCGTCCGGGGTGAAGTCTACGTCGTGCGGGTTACCGCCGGTGATGACGAAGTCTTTCACCTTGCCGGTCTTCAGATCGACGATGGCCACGCCACCGGGAGCGGCGCCGGCCTCGGCGTAACCGACACCCACGGCCTTGCCGCCGGTGAGCTCGGAACCGTCGGACTGCCACAGCTCAGTGCCGTCCGGGGTGATTTCGGCGCGGTGGATGAAGTTGCCGACGTTGTTGATCTTGCTGACCACCTTCTTGGTGGCGACGTCAACCACGGCGATGAAGCCGCCGGGCATGTCGGATGCGTAGCAGTACTTACCGTCTTTCGAGAAGTTGATACCACAGACGGACTTGGCCACGGGGAAGCTGTCTACCAGCTTGTGCTTCTTGGGGTCGTAAACGTAGATGTGGCCGTCCTTCATATCGGAGACCCAGATGGTGCCGTCCGGCGCGTAGTTGGAACCGCAGTGCTTCTTACCGAGGCGGGTCCACTCGCTTTGTTTGCCGGTGTTGACATCGATTTCCTTGGCATAACCATCGAGGGAGAAGGCGAACAGGGTGTTGCCGTCCTTGGAAACGGTGACGGCGTCGGAGGGTTTTCCGTGTTGGAAGCGGCCGACCTTGCCGGTGGCGAGGTCGACGACGGCGATGTGGCCGCCATGTCCTTGGACGTAGGCGATACCTTGCAGTTCAAGGGCATTGGCGGCGTTGGCACCGGCGAATGTCAGTGCGGCAGCGGCGGATACAGCAAGTAGAGTTTTTTTCATGTTCTCCTCCTTCAAAAAGCTTGAAAAACTCTCTTCCCTATCTCATAATATGATTTTGTGATTGTTTTTTTGCGCGTTTCACCTCCTCTTGCTCGTTGTTTTTTCTCTCTTCTCTCCTTGACTTCTTCCTTCCTGGTCTCCCCCGTGTCGGGTGGCAGCCTGCCACAGTGTGGTAGAAGCCGGATTAACAATTACAATGGAAAACACCGGGTTGTCAATTCCAAAATGAGCCGGGCGTGAATTTTTTTTGGCCCTCGTTTCGTCAGCGCCCGCTTTTCCCTTGAAATAGCTTTACTTTTTGGAGGGGGCCCTGCTACAACAAAAAGGAACCATGGCGGGCGATCTGGCGGGTGTCCCGCCTGCCTCGCCCGGCTCGATCGCCTACGAGTTCGGGAGGTCTGGAGAGGTACGAGGCATGCCGATGCGTGAGGCCATCCTCCTGTCACGGCGGCCGGTTGCAGATCGACAGTGTCGTCGCCGGCAGCCATACCCGGGTGACCGTCCTGCTGCCGCTCGGTGGTTCGGAGGAGGCGGGGAAGAATCAGTCCCCGACGTAAACGCTGCTCCAGGTGGTGTAGCGTATCCAGCCGTCACGTTTTTCGTCCTGACGGCGGCGTTCCAGGCCGCTGCGGCGCTCGATGCCGCCGGCCTCGAAGTAATCGAGATCGATAAGCTGGCGGCGGTCGTCTTGGCAACGGCGGTCGAAACCGCAGCGGCTGAACGGAGCGAGACTCATGACGGTGTATCGTTTGCGCATGAGGTGTGGTGAGGGAGAGAGAGCCACTGGGGTGGTGGTTGCTCGTTTATTATACTTCGGCGGTAGCATTTACCAAAAGAAAAAAGATGGGCTTGTGCCACCGCGCAAGTGATGCAGGATTGTTACGTGAAATCAGCTAACTATGAATCGGATAGACACAAGCCCGCACAGACTGATCCATCGGAGGAGGGGCACCGATGGATCGAAACGGAGAGGATTGAGAAAATCATTCCAAACGGCACCGGAGGGGATCGGGTGCCGTTTGGAATGCCTAAGGAGGGGTTGATGATTCCTATTATGGCATGGCGGCAGAAACACGCAATTGGCGTTGCGTTCAAAAATTCTAAGCGAAGTGCTTAGTGGCGCCTAAGCGCCATCTAAGCGCTTGGGGGGTAATGCTTTTCGGATGTGATGATTGATGGAATCGTAAAAAGTACGATCGGTCATTCGCTACGCTCACCACCTCCATCGAGTTCGCGCTTCGTAACCCGTTGAATTACCGTGTCAGGCCTGCACCGGCTGCGAGTTTTTACGAGGCCATCATGGTTAGCGGTATTGACCCCCGGAGGCCCCATGGAAAAAAAAGAAGCGGGAAAATGGAATCGGCGGGACGTCCTTCGGGTTGCGGTGCGGGGCGCCCTCGTCGTGCTGGCGGGCGGGGTTGGAAGCAGCGCCGTCGCCGACCCCTTGATCCTTGGGTTCGATCCCCGTGGCGTTCCCGGCAACCAGGGCCGCTACTGGCTCGTTGTCCGGCCGGAGCGCTGTACCGGCTGCGGGGCCTGTGTCACCGCCTGTCGGCACGCCAACCACCTGCCGTCGGATACGAGCCGCATCACCATCCATCTGCGTCAGGATGGCGGCCGGCCGGCCCGTCTGCCGGTGATGTGTCAGCAGTGCCGGGAGGCGCCCTGCATCACCGTCTGTCCCTCCAGGGCGTCCCACCGGGATGCGGTCAGCGGCCTGGTGATGGTGGACCGGCGACTCTGCGTCGGCTGCCATGCCTGCATCATGGCCTGTCCGTATGGTGCGCGGCGCTATGTGGCGGAGAAACAGGCGGTGGATGGCTGTGATTTCTGTATGACCGCCCGTCTGCTGCGAGGCAAGAAGACGCCCGTCTGTGTCGAGGCATGTCCCGAAGGGGTTTTTTCTTTTGGAACGACGGAGGGGCGGCCCCTGACCGAGCTGTTCCCGGAGTCTTCTCTCATGGTCTTGCGACCGGAACGCGGCACCCGGCCGGCAGTGTACTATCGTCTGAGG
>CAYRGZ010000099.1:0-10162 GCA_964423785.1 uncultured Desulfobulbia bacterium | reverse complement strand
CTGGCCAACCGTGGTCGAAAAAGCCAGGGATGGCTTTTTCGACGGACTGTTAGAGCGGCCCGTTTGGGGCAGGCTGTAACCGGTTGGTCAGCCATGATCCGAAAAGCAGGGAGAAGATGGGGATTGGTATGAATAATGCTCTGGACGACCAGGACACGGAAAAATACGGTGGGGCGGCGGCCGTCCTTGCCGGCCGATGGCAGCGGATAGAGGCTTGCTGTATGCGATTACGAACCAAGTTCATCGTCTTTGTCGGTCTGGTGGTGCTCCTGTCGTATGGCTTCACCTTTTACCGAACCTCCGCTTTTCAGCATCAGTTGGTGCTGACCCAGGTGGTGCGCCAGGCCCGGATGCTGCACAAACAGGTGCTCTTGACCCGCAAGTGGGTGGCCGATCACAACGGCCTGTTCGTCTTGATGCAGCCGGGCGTTGGGCCCAATCCCTTTTTGAAGGCGGACACCGAGATCGTCGATACTACCGGTCGTCATTTCGTCAAGCGCAACCCGGCCATGGTAACCAGGGAACTGTCCGAGTATTCCGCCCGGGAGGGGAACTTCCGGTACCGGGTCACCACCTTGAAACCCATCAATCCCGCCAACGCCCCGGACGAGTTCGAGCGCCGCAGCCTGCTCCGGTTCGAACAAGAAGGCATCTCCGAGGTAGTGGAGATCCAGAAGACCGACCATGGCACCGTCCTCCGGTACATGGCGCCGCTCTATGTGGAAAAGGCCTGTCTGGAGTGCCATGCCCAGCAAGGGTATCGGGAAGGGGATATCCGGGGGGGACTCAGCATCATGTTGCCCATCGACTGGGCCCTCGACAGCATCCATGCCAACAATCAGCTGCTGCTCGGGGTCTGTGTCCTCACCGTCCTGGTAGTGGGGGCGGTGATTTTCCTGTTTTTCGATTTTCTGGTGGTGCGGCGACTGGGCCTTTTGGCCCGCGCCATGGACCGCTTCCCGGGCGCCGGCAACGAAGACCAGTCCCTGGTCCTGCCCGGCGGCCGGGATGAGATAGGTCTTCTGGCAGCCAAGTTCCAGGAGTTGTGTACCAGGCTGCGGGAATCCCAGGCAGCCCTCGATCGGGCCCGGGAGCGGGTTTTCCAGAGTGAGAAACTGGCCGCCATGGGCCGGTTGGCCGCCGGCGTGGCCCACGAGATCAACAATCCCCTCGGCGGCATGCTCAACTGTGTGAAGACCATGGCAGAGAACCCCGAAGACACCGCCATGGTCAGACGGTATCTCGCCCTGCTCGACAAGGGGTTGCATCGAATCGCCGCCATCGTCCGTCAGTTGCTCCGTTTCGGCCGCCGGCAACCGCTGTGCTACCGAACGGTGGATATCGACGAACTCGTCCGGGAATGTTTCTCCTTCCTGGAGTTTACCGGCAAGGAAGTGGAACTTGTCCTCGATCTGGGCCTGGATCGGCCCGTGCCGGTGGACGCCGATGCCCTGCAACAGGTGGTGGTGAACCTCGGGTTGAACGCCATGCAGGCCATGCCCGACGGCGGTACCCTCACCGTGCAAAGCCGGATCGAAGGCGACTGGGTCGTCCTGCGCTTCCAGGATACCGGGGTGGGGATCGCCGCCGAGAACCTTTCCCGAATCTTTGATCCGTTCTACACCACCAAGGAAGTGGGCGAGGGAACCGGTCTCGGCCTTTCGGTGAGCTATTCGTTGGTGGAGCGACTGGGTGGCCGGATCTCGGTGGAGAGCACGCCGGGTCAAGGCAGCTGTTTCACGGTGGAACTGCCGGTGGAGCGGCCCACGCCATCGGCGGAGGAGGGGTGAGCCATGGCAGCGGTGAAGATTCTGTTGGCGGAAGATGATGAGATCATGCGGATCACCTTGCGGGATCGCCTGAGCCGGCAGGGCTGGCAGGTGGATGAGGCCGAGGACGGCCGGATCGCCTTGGCCAGGATTCGCCGGCAGCGGTACCAGGTAGTGATCGCCGACATCAGAATGCCCCACTTGAGTGGCATGGAATTGCTCGACGAGATCATGCAGATTGCGCCGGCCACCGACCTGGTATTGATGACCGCCTACGGATCGGTGGAGGATGCGGTGGCCTGCCTGAAGAAGGGCGCGGCCGATTACTTGCTGAAACCCTTTTCCATGGATGACCTGATCATCCGGGTGGAGCGGTTGCTGGAGACGCAGGCGATCAAGGCGCGCTGTGCCTCCCTGGAGGAGTGTTGTGGGTTGGGCCAGACCCCGATCATTGGCTCCAGCAAGCCGATGCAACGGCTACTCAAGTTGATCGGCCAGGTGGCGCTGACCGATTCCACCGTCCTCATCACCGGTGAGTCCGGCACCGGCAAGGAACTGGTGGCCGCGGCCATCCACCATGCCAGTCCCAGGGCCAAGGGGCCGTACATTCGGGTCAATTGCGCCGCCATTCCCGAAGGACTGATGGAGTCCGCCCTCTTCGGCCATGAAAAGGGGGCGTTCACCGGCGCCGATTCCCGCCGGATCGGCTACTTCGAACGGGCCGAGGGCGGCACCCTGCTGTTGGACGAGATCGGCGAACTTCCGTTGCATCTGCAGGCCAAGATGTTGCGGGTGCTGCAGGAAAAAGAGATCGAACGGGTCGGCGGCAGTTGCAGCATCAAGGTGGATGTCCGTATCCTTTGCGCCACCGCCAAGGATCTGACCGAGGCGGTACGGCGGGGAGATTTCCGGGAAGACCTGCTCTATCGCCTCCAGGTGATTCCCATCGAGGTGCCGCCGCTTCGCAAGCGCAAGGAGGACATCCCGGAACTCTGCCGCTATTTTCTCGAACAATTCAGACGCGACTCCGGCCGCTCCATAGAGATCTCCGATCAGGCCATGGTGGCCCTGATGGCCTATGACTATCCCGGGAATGTTCGGGAACTGCGCAACATCATCGAACGGCTCACCGTTCTCTCGCCGGCGCCGGTGATCGAACCATGGAACTTGCCGCCCGACATCCTGGGACGGGCCGAGGAGAGTGGCTGGGAGTCGTCTTCGTTGCGGCTTGCCGATGCGGTCGCGGTGGCGGAAAAGGGGTGCATCCTGCGCGCCTTGCGCCGGACCGGCGGCAAGAAGGGGGATGCCGCCCGGTTGCTCGGCATCAGCCGCAAAAATCTTTGGGAGAAGATGAAATTGCACCGCATCGAAGTCTGACGGTGGGAGGAGAGAGCCCTATTGTTACCCTGCGGTAGCGTCCGGCGGGTAAGCGGGTTACGGCTTGGTAACTGTCTCGGGGCCAGGGGAGCAAAACTCCTTGTTTTTTCAGTCTGTCTACCGGCTGGAATGTATCTTGCCTTACCATCTCATGATGCCATTTCATCAAGAGTCATCGACAGACGCTAAGCAGGAGGAGGAGACAGCATGAACATGACCAGACGAGATCTCATCAAGGCCTCTGCCGCTGCCGCTGCCCTGAGCCTGGCCGGCCTGCCTACCCGTGTGGCCGAGGCCAGTGACGGTATCCAGTATGGACGGGCCCAGTGCCGATTTTGTGGAACGGGCTGCACCGTGCTGGCCGGCGTGAAAAACGGTCGGGTGGTGGCGGTCAAGGGGGATGCCGACAGCCCGGTCAATTTCGGGCGGCTGTGCATGAAGGGCTATGCCCTGCCGCATATTCTGTATGGCAAGGACCGGCTCACCAGGCCTATGATCCGGCAGGCCGACGGCTCGTTCAAGGCGGTGAGCTGGGACGAGGCCCTGGACTACGTTGCCGACAAGTTCGTGACCTTGATCAAGCAGCATGGCGTGGACAGCGTTGCCTGGTACGGTTCGGGACAGAACACCACCCAGGAGGCCTTTGCCGCCAATAAGCTGTTCAAGGGCATCATCGGTACCGCCAATGTCGAGGGGAACCCCCGCCTGTGCATGGCCTCGGCGGTTGGCGGCTACCTCAATACCTTTGGCGCCGACGAGCCGGCCGGCGGCTACGACGATTTCGAGCAGTGCGACTGCTTTTTCCTGATCGGCTCCAACATGGCGGAGAACCATCCCATGCTCTTCCGCCGGGTCATCGATCGCAAGTCCGCCTACAAGGATCGGGTCAAGGTGATCGTGGCTGATCCCCGCTATACGCCCAGCGCCCGGTACGCTGACCTGCATCTCAAGTTCCGGCCCGGTTACGACATGCACCTGCTCAACGCCATGGCCTACGTGATCGTTACCGAGGGCATGGTGGACGAAACCCACCTCAAGTACTGCACCTTCCGCAAGGGCCTCAAAACCAAGGGAGATTTCATTGATTTCGCCGCCTTCAAGCGGTTTCTGGAGGACTACGCCCCGGAGAAGGTGGCGGATCTCGTTGGGGTGCCGGCGGCCGACATCCGCACCGCGGCCCGCTGGTTTGGAAAGCAAGGGGTGGCCAGCATGAGCATCTGGTGCATGGGCATCAACCAGCGCACCAAGGGGGTCCATCTCAACTGCCAGATCCACAATCTCCATCTGCTCACCGGCAAGATCGGCAAGCCCGGTTGTGATTCTCTGTCGCTCACCGGCCAGCCCAATGCGTGCGGCGGCACCCGGGAGCAGGGCGGTCTCACCCATCTCTTGCCCGGTCACCGCGCCGTGGCCAACCCCAAACATCGTGCCCAGATGGCCGAAATCTGGGGTGTCGATGTCGACTGGCTGCCCAAGAAGCCCACCGGTCCGGCCATCAACATGTTCCACCGGCTCAAGGCCGGCACGATCAAGGCGATCTGGATCAACACCACCAATCCGGGCCAGAGCCTGCCCAATCTCACGGTGATGCGCGAGGCCATGCGCAACGCCTTCACCGTGGTGAGCGATATCTATCCCACCCGCACCACGGAACTCGCCAGCGTCATCCTGCCCTCCGCCATGTGGGTGGAAAAGGAAGGGGTGATGGGGCAGACCGACCGGCGATCCCAGTTCATTCCCAAACTGGTGGACCCGCCGGGAGACGCCAGGCCCGACTTTTGGCAGATCAAGGAGGTGGCCCGCCGCATCGCCAAGAAGATCGGCCGCAAGACGAAGTACCGGGTGCTCGACCCGATGACCGGCAAGGTCAAGGAGGTGCGGGAGGTGTACGGGCTTGGTTTCGAGACCGAAGAGGAAGCGTGGAACGAGTACCGGCTCGCCACCCGGGGCCAGGATGTGGACCTCTGGGGCGCCACCTATGAAAAACTGAAAGCCCACGCCGGTGGTATCACCTGGCCATGCCCCAGCACCGATTTCGACAACCGCGGCTCGGCCAAACGTTATATCAGCAAAGAGTACGCGGCCCGGCAGTTTGGCACCTTCAAGCGGCCGTACAAGACGGGCTACGTCACCCTGTACGATCAGCACATGGCAGAAAAGGGCCTGCCCGGTCCGATCAACTACTATGGCCATCACCCCTTCCACAAGGGTTCCGATGGCAAGGCCATCGTCCGGGTGTTGCCGGCCGGACTCTCCTACGAGATGCCGGACGCCACCTATCCGTACGTGCTCAACACCGGTCGGGTGATCGAACACTGGCACTCCGGCACCATGACCATGCGGGTGCCCATGCTCAAACAAATGAACCCGGCCGCCTACGTGGAAGTGTCGCCGGAGGACGCGCAAACACTTGGCGTCGAAAGCGGCGATCAACTCAAGCTGGTCTCCCGCCGGGGAGAGATCGTCCTGCCGGTATGGGTCACCGACCGGGCCCGGCCCGGTATGGTCTTCGTCCCCTGGTTCGACGAGAACAAGCTCATCAACCTGCTCACCATCGACGATCCCAAGAGCTGGTCCGGGGCCGGTGAGCCGGATTACAAGATTTGCGCCGTGCAACTGCACAAGGCGTAAGGACCGGCCATGCAGCGCTTTGCCCTTGTCATCGGCCTGGCCGTCTTTTTTGCCGTTTTGTTCGGCTGTGTGGAGGGGGAAAAAGTCGTGGATCGCAGCGCTATCCCCAGTGCCGCGCAGCCGACGCAACCGGCGGGCATGGCGGTGACGGCATTGCTTGCCGATCTCGATCGCTACCTCGACACCGAGGTGATCGTGTACGGCAAGGTGCACGCCGGGCTCGCCTTCGAATTCGTGGGCGAGCAGCCGTATCAACTGGCAACGGGCGATTCCCGGCTCTGGGTGGTCACCAGCGGGCCGGTTCCCGCCGACGGCTCCTGGGTCACGGTACGGGGGATCGTTAAGGCGCCATATCAATTAAAGGGGCGCCATTATCCGGTGGCGTTGGTGGAACGAGCGAGGATGCCGTGATGGGAGCCGGATTGACTCGCAGAGCCTTCCTGCGTCAGGGTTCCTGCCTGGGGCTTGCCATGATGCTGCCGGGCTTTTCCGACCGGCCGGTGTTGCGTCCCCCCGGTGCCAGGCGGGATTTCCTGGCCCGTTGCATTCGCTGCGGCAAGTGCCTGGAGGCCTGCCCCTTTGACAGTATTCGTTTCCTCGATCTCAGTGCCGGGGGGCTGGCCCATACGCCGTATATCGATCCTCTCGTAACCCCCTGCTATCTTTGCCAAAAACGTGGCGCTGACGGCAAGGATCGGCCGGTGAGCGATTACTTGCGCTGCGGAGCGGCCTGCCCCACCGGGGCCCTGGTCAAGATCGCCAACGACAAGGAGATCCTGGCCCGGGTGGGCGAGGAGTACAAGATGGGGGTGTCGGTGCTCGACCGGCGTTTGTGTCTGGCCTGGCAGTATGATTCCTGTGGGGAGTGCTACTACAACTGCCCCCTCAAGGACAAGGCCCTGCGGGACCGGCCGCCCGGCATGGAGACCATCCAGGGCACTGGCATCCGGCCGTACGTGGACCCGGACTATTGTATCGGCTGCGGGATGTGCAACTTCGTCTGTCCGGTGCGCAAACATATCGCCCAGGCGGTGATCCGGCGGGATGTCAAGCTCACCCTTTTCGAGGAACGGTATGCCGGCATGGTGCGTAATCTGGTCGGTCGCCTGGGCAAAGGGGCCCGACTGCCGGCCATCCGGGTCATCAGGAGGCCGTGATGGACCAAGATCGAGCGGTGAAAAAGGTGCCGGTATGGCCGTACCGACGCCTTTGCCAGTTGTTGGTGCTGGCGGTGCTGATCGGCGTCCCCTGGGCGTCCCGCAATCCCCAGGACTGGGTTCCCTCCCGTATCGTGCTCGGCCAGTTGCCGCCGCCTTCCGTTTTCCCGGTCAGCGGTGATACGTGGGCCTTCGAGGTGGGCGGCTTTCGTCTGGTCCATCCGGTGGCCTTTTTCGAGAATTGGCTGGCGGCCAAGGTGCTGTATTTGCCCATGCTGAGCGCGGTGTTGCTGCCGCTGGCGCTCTCCGTACTCCTGGGCCGGGTGTTCTGCTCCTGGCTTTGTCCGGTGGGGCTGGTGTTGGAGTGGAACATGCGCTTCGGTCGGCTGCTGGAACGGGTCGGTTGGCGTCGGAATTGGTCCTGGCCGGATGTGCGCTATGCGCTGCTTGCCATCTGCCTGGTCTTCGCCTTCATATTCGCCATGCCGCTCGTCGCGGTCTTCGATCCACCCCATGTTCTCGGCCGGGAATTGATGTACTGGTTTGCGCATCACCAGGTGAGCCGACTTGGGGTGGGGTTTCTGGTCGGTATCGTGCTGGTCGAACTTGCGTTCGCCTCCCGGGCCTGGTGCCGCTGGTTCTGTCCGTCGGGTGGCGCTCTCGCCCTGCTGGGCCGAGCGCGGTTCTGGCGCATCACCATGGACAAGGGGCGATGCAGCCGTTGTCAGGCATGCAACGTCGCTTGTCCTTACGAGCTTGCGCCCATGCAACTGGCCACTACTCCGCAGCGGTTCGACTGGACCACCTGCGACAATTGCGGACGGTGCCGGGACAGTTGCCCGACCGGTGCGCTCGCCTATCGGTTCGGCCGTGGCGGAAGAATACACAAGACGGAGGATGAGTGAGATGGCGATCGCCGGAGCATTGGTGGTACCGGTTGACGAAGAGAGCACGCCGACGGTTCAGGCCCGTCTGGAGGGCTTGGCCGGGGTCGAGGTGCAGGGAGTGGGCCCCAAGGGCATCGCCGTGGTGCTGGAAGGGGCCGACACGAAGAGTTTGGAAAAGATCTCGAAGGCGGTGCTCGATTGGCATGATGTGGCCGATTTCCAGTTGGGCTACTGCAACTGGGAAAACGAGTGACCGCCGGGCGGTGAAAACGTGTCCATTATCCGAAGGAGGTAGAAGGATGGAAAAGAAACTGTTGATCGGTATCGTTGCCGGAGTCGGCCTGGTGCTGGCGTCCGGCCCGGTCGTGGCGGCGGAGGGGGAGTCCCCCATCGATCCGTGCATCAGCTGCCATGACACCGTTACCCCTGCCATTGTCAAGCAATGGCAGGACAGCAAGCACAGTAAGGTGGGGGTCAAGTGCTATGTCTGCCACCGCGCCAAGGAAGACGATCCGGCCGGTTTCGAGCACAATGGTTTCCGGGTCACCGCTCTCGTCTCACCCCGCTACTGCGAGAGCTGTCATGCCAAACAGGTCCAGGAGTTCAAGGACAGCATGCACGATGAGGCCGGGCTGTTTTCGCTTTCGTCCTACGGCGTCGTCGATGGCGAAGCGGTAGACGGCGCCGTCACCAGAGGAGAGACCAAAAACTACAAAGCGCATTTTTCGCGGGAGTCGGCCGAGGCCGGTTGCCTGGATTGCCACGGCACCGTCATCAAGGTTGGCGAGGACGGCCAGTTGATCAACTGGCCCAATATGGGTATTGGCCGGTTCAACCCGGACGGCAGTGTCGGCAGCTGCGCCGCCTGCCATACCCGGCATACCTTCAGCATCGAGCAGGCCCGCAAGCCGGAGACCTGCGGCCAGTGTCATCTGGGCCCCGACCATCCCCAGCGGGAGATTTACGAGGAATCCAAGCATGGCAACCTGGTGGCGGCCAACGGAGAGCATTACAACTGGTCGGCGCCTCCCGGTCAGTGGGGGCCGGAGGACATCGAGGCGCCAACCTGTGCCACCTGCCACATGAGCGGTTTCGGCGGCGCGGTGGAGAGTACCCACAATGTCAGCGCCCGTCTCAAGTGGGAATTGGAGCCGATGTTCTCCTGGCCCACCGACGCCGAGTATCTGAGCGGCAAGAAGCAGTTCCCCATCGATCCGGCCATCGCCCGCCGGTACGAGAAAATCCACGGTTTGCCCGCCGGCTCCCTGAAGGACGTGCCCACCGGTGGCCCCAATCCGTTTGCCATTGCCAAGAAGTTTGCACCGGACGTGTATGCCGCTTATGTCGGTCCGGGTAAGTGGTGGGAGAAGGGCGCCACCAGGCTGGACGCCTTCGGCGGCCAGGCACGGCGGTCGTCCGACGACAAACGCGACGATATGCTGGCGGTCTGCACCCAGTGCCACGTGGAAAGCTGGGCGGCGGGCGACCTTGCCAAGGCCGATGCGATGATCGACGTCTATAACGCCGTGGTCCTGGCCATCAAGAAGAAGTACTACGATCCGATCAAGGCGGAGAAGCTGGATGCAGGCATCAAGTTCAACGGCAAGAGCGAGGTGGACAACCTCTGGCACGAGGTCTGGCATCACGAGGGCCGCATCTGGCGGATGGGTGGTTTCATGCAGGGCCAGGACTGGCAGCACTGGGAGGGAGCCTACGAAGTGGCGGACGACGGTTCCCACCTGGCGGACTGGTATGAGAAACTGAAGATCCGCAAGGCGGTCAAGGAGAAGTTGGGCATCAAGTAGCCCCCTGTCGGCCCATGCTCGATGACGAACGGCCCGGTGCCCGCGTGGCGCCGGGCCGTTTTGCGTTGTTGGTGTTGCTCCGGTCAGCCGGTCAGGTACATCGTGCGGAAGCCGTCGAAACTCCAGGCGACCTCCTCGATGTCGGCCGGCGGCACGCCGCACCGGGCCAGGACCTCGCGCCAGGTGCGGGTTGCATCGTCCACCTCGGCCACGATATGCTCGGCCTCGGCACGGGTGAGATTGAACCGCCGGTGCCGGCTCAGGATATTGTCCAGGGTGGCCACCGTTCCCTCATGCCCGAGGATCAGGGAGAGGGAGAAGTCCACCCGGGCCCGGCGCGCCGGGATGGGCAGGACGTCGTAGAGGGGCGACAGGCGCCAGCCCTTTTCCGTGAGCAGGAATCCGTGGTTGCGCAGGTGATCGTCCTGGTTGCGGACAAAGGCGTTGAACACCATGCGTCGGAAGAGCTGCCGCAGGTCCTGGTCCACGTCACGGACAAAAGAACGCAGCCGTTGCGCGATATCCACATAGGAGCC
>CAYRGZ010000098.1:0-10247 GCA_964423785.1 uncultured Desulfobulbia bacterium | reverse complement strand
TCTGTCCAAAAAACCGTTGCCATGCAAGGCAAAAAGATTATATTGTTTTGGTTTATGCCGTCGGATTTTTTGCAAGATTCGTTCTTCTCAATAACTGCACAGACCGCTAGGGAGGCACAGCATGGCCCGTATCACGGTCGAAGACTGTTTGAAAGTCGTCGGTAACGAAAACCGGTTCGCCCTCATCCATCTGGCGGTGGAACGCATCCGGCAGCACCGCCAGGGGGCCCCCTTCCTGGTCAAGGGCAAGAACAAGGAAGTGGTCATGACCCTGCGGGAGATCGCCGCCGGCGCGGTGACGCCGGACAACATCGCCGAGCTTCGCCGCCAGCAGCGCGAGATCCTTGCCGCCGAGCGACAACGGCGCAAGGAAGAGGAGCAGAAGGCGGCGGCCGAGGCGACGGCTGAAAAGCAAGCCACCTGAGAGGACGCCAGCCATGGCCAGGGACTACTACGAAATCCTCGGGGTCAGCCGCAGCGCCGATACCGCCGAGATCAAGAAGGCCTACCGCAAGCTCGCCCTGCGCTATCATCCGGATCGCAACCCGGGCGACAAGGAGGCGGAGGAACGCTTCAAGGATGCCACCGAGGCCTACGAGGTCTTGTCGGACGCGGAAAAGCGGCAAATCTACGACCGGTACGGGGAGGAGGGCCTCAAGAATCGCGGCTACCAGGGTCCCGGCAATTTTGAAGACATCTTTTCCAGTTTCAGCGATATATTCGGCGACCTGTTCGGCTTCGGTTCCGGTATGGGCCGCCGCCGGCACGACGGCCCGGTGGCCGGCGCCGATTTACGGTACGATCTCTCCATCTCGTTCATGGAGGCGGTGCACGGGGTGGAGAAAGAGCTGGAACTCACCAAGCCGGAGACCTGCTGGACCTGCGAGGGCAGCGGCCTGCGGCCTGGACACCGGCCCCAGACCTGCCCCACCTGCCACGGCCGTGGCCAGGTGGTGCGGGCGCAAGGTTTCTTCCGAGTCTCCACCACCTGTCCCCACTGTCACGGCAACGGCCGGATCATCACCGACCCCTGCGCGGACTGTAACGGCGAGGGGCTCGTCGATCGCAAGAAGAGGATATCGATCAAGATACCGGCCGGCGTGGACACCGGCGCCCGTATGCGGCTGCGCGGCGAAGGCCAGGGCGGCCGGCGCGGTGGGCCGCCGGGCGACCTGTACGTGGTCATCCACGTGGAGCCGCACGAATTCTTCGAACGGGACGGTACCACCATCTACTGCCAGGTGCCGATCTCCATGGCCCAGGCGGCCCTCGGTTGCGAGATCGAGGTGCCCACGGTGGACGGGCCGGAAACCCTCATCGTGCCGCCTGGCATCCAGCCCGGCCAGACCCTCACCCTGCCGCGCAAAGGGGTGCCGGTCCTGCACGGCAGCGGCCGTGGCGACATGGTGGTGGAAATCCGGGTCTCCGTCCCCACCGAACTCACCGCCCGGCAGCGGGAACTGCTCGAGGAATTCCTCGCCATCGAAAAGGATAAGGAGGAACACGCCGGCAGCGGCTTTTTCAAACGGCTCTTTCAGCGCGCCTCGTGACGGCTCGTTGACAGCTGCGGCGCACGCGACGATTTGGCAACGTGTCGGTGCGGCGGGGCGTATTTTCGGAAGGTAAAGGAGTAATCATGGACCCCAAGGATCTGGCCTACTTCAAGGAAAAACTCGAAAACATGAGCAAGGAGCTTCTTCGTGAGGCGGAGAAGACCTTGGCCGAGATGACCAACCAGAGCGCCTCCTACCCGGATCCGGCCGACCGGGCGACGGCAGAGTCCGATCGCAACTTCGAGTTGCGCATCCGGGACCGGGAACGCAAGCTGCTCGCCAAGATCAAGGAGGCCCTTGAGCGCATCGAGGGAGGCACCTACGGTATCTGTGAGGAATGCGGTGAGGACATCGGCTTCAAACGCCTCGACGCTCGGCCGGTGACCACCCTGTGTATCGAGTGCAAAACCAGGCAGGAGAGCCTGGAGAAAATCCAAGCCGGCTCCTGATATGCCCGAATTGCGCAAGGACCCCATCCTGGGGCGCTGGATCATCATCGCCAAGGAACGAGGGGCGCGGCCCACCGACTTCATCATCCAGCGTAACAACACCAAGGGCGGCTTTTGCCCGCTATGTCCGGGCAACGAAAATACGACGCCTCCCGAGGTTCTCGCCTACGGCCGGCCGCATCCCACCCCCAACACGCCGGGCTGGACCGTGCGGGTGGTGCCCAACAAGTACCCGGCCCTGGTCATCGAGGGCGACCTGGACAAGGAGGGCGAGGGCATCTACGACAAAATGAACGGCATCGGGGCCCACGAGGTGATCATCGAGAGCCCCCGCCACGACGAGGTCTTCACCTATCTGCCGCCGGATCGCATGGTACAGGTCCTGTACGCCTACCGCGATCGGATCACCGATCTTGGCAAGGATCCGCGCTTTCGCTACGTCATGGTCTTCAAGAACTTCGGCCAGGCGGCGGGTGCCTCTCTGGAGCACTCCCACTCGCAGCTCATCGCCCTGCCGATCCTGCCCCGCATGATCGTCTCCGAACTCGACGGCGCGGGCGCCTATTACCGGTACAAGGAACGCTGCATCTTCTGCGACATCGTCCGCCAGGAACTGAAAGACGAGATCCGGGTGGTCTGCCGCAACGACCATTTCGTCACCATCACCCCATACGCGCCTCGGGCTCCCTTCGAGATGTGGATCCTGCCGATTCGGCACAACTCCTCTTACACCGACATGACCCCAGAGCTGTACGATGCCCTCACGGCCATCTTCTCCGAGTCCATGCGGCGCCTGGACGCCTGCCTGCCGGACGTGCCGTACAATTTCGTCCTCCATACGGCCCCGCTGGGCTCGCCGTCCCTGGAGCATTACCACTGGCACTTCGAGATCATGCCCAAGCTGACCTCCATCGCCGGCTTCGAGTGGGGTTCCGGTTTCTATATCAACCCCACGCCGCCGGAGGAGGCGGCCAAGTACCTGCGGGAAGTGACTCCCGCTCCCATCCCTCCAGGAGGGCAGCCATGAAGAAGATTCTGTTGGTCGACGACGAGGAGAGCATCCACCTGCTTTACAGCGAGGAGTTCGAGGAGGAAGGTTACCAGGTGTTCTCTGCCCACACGGGGGAAGAGGCCCTGAAAAAACTGCCGGAGATCGACCCCGATCTCGTCATTCTCGATATCAACATGCCGGGTATGCACGGCCTTGACGTGTTGCGGCGCATCAAGGAAATGAACAACCAGTTGCCCGTCATCCTCAGCTCCGCCTACCCGGAATTCAAACAAGACCTCTCCTCCTGGGCCTCGGACGACTACATCGTCAAGTCGTCGGACCTCACCGAGCTGAAGGAGGCCGTCAGGCGACTTTTGGCCGGGTGACCGGCTTGCGATGAAGGGTAACCGGTCCCAGGGCACCGCATCTCTTTTGTCATCGGCACGTCTGCAGAGCTCCACGATAGCGGACGCGCCTTTTTCGTGGATCTGCGGCGCCCTGTAGTTGGTTACCGGCAGAGCTTCCCTTTGCTTTACCCACTGGTTTCCCCGCGCGAGCATGGTACCCGATTGGGCTTACGATGAAGGATATCCAGAGCCAGCACGACCCGCGGCGCATCGCCATCCAGAAGGTCGGGGTGAAGGACATCGCCTACCCGATCACCGTGCTCGACAAGCACACGCGCGTCCAGCACACCGTGGCCCGGGTCAACATGTATGTCAATCTCCCCCACCAGTTCAAGGGCACCCACATGAGCCGGTTCGTCGAGATCCTGAACCGGTTCCACGGCGAGATCCACGTCAAGCGCTTCTCCTCCATTCTGCGGGAGATGAAAGAGCGTCTTCACGCCGAGGCGGCCCACCTGGAAATCGATTTTCCCTATTTTTTGCCCCAGACGGGCAGAAACGCCGCCGGCCGCCGTTACCTGTGCGCCATGCACGGATCCTTGCAGGAGACGGAGGACCTGGTGATCGCGGTCAAGGTGCCTATCGCCCCACCGCTGGAGGTGGCGGCCGGCAACGGCCTGCCGCCGTCGGCCGGCCACTGGGGGCTGGCAGACGTCCGGCTGCGCTTCGGCGAATTCATCTGGATCGAGGATCTCGTCACCCTGGTGGAGGAGGCCATCGCCGCCGAGATCCGCGCAAGCCAAGAGGAGGGCAAGGCCCTGGCCGTTGAACCGTTGACCAGTGCCATCGGCGACCGGCTTGCCGCCCACCCCGCCTGCGTCTGGTTCACGGTGACCGTGGAGAATTACGCCCGCGGCTACAGCACCTTTGCGACGCTCGAATGGCCTCGCACGACAGCTTCGACCAATTCCGACAAGGCATGACACGATGAGTAAGGAACTCTTGTTCGAAATCGGTACTGAGGAGATACCGGCCGGCTTTGTGAGGCCGGCCCTGGCCAACATGAAGTCCATGCTCGCCGAGCGGTTGCAGGAAGCGGACCTGGCCTACGCCGACATCACGGTGGTGGGCACGCCCCGCCGCCTCACCGCCTGCGTCACCGGACTCGCCGATCGGCAACCGGACCGGCGGGAGCAGGTGATCGGTCCGCCGCGCAAGGCGGCCTTCGACGCCGACGGCAATCCCACCAAGGCGGCCCTGGGTTTCGCCCGCTCCAAGGGCATCTCCCTGGAAGATACCACGGTGATCGAGACCGACCGGGGCGAGTACTTGGCGGCGACCATCGAGATTGAGGGTCGGCCGACGGTGGCGGTCCTGCAGGAGATCCTGCCCTCTCTGGTCACAGGACTGCCGTTTCCAAAATCCATGCGCTGGAGCACGGGCACCGTGCCCTTCGCCCGGCCGATCCAGTGGTTCCTCGCCCTTTACGACGGCGAGGTCATTCCCTTTTCGGTCAACGACATCGCCTCCGGCACCACCACCCGCGGCCACCGCTTCATGGCACCGGAGCCGGTGACGGTGCGCGATTTCGCCGACTACTGCCATACTCTGGAGGAGCGGCACGTCATCGTCGATCCCGCCCGCCGGCGGCAACTCCTGGTCGAACGGGTGGCGGCCGTCGCCGCCGGTATCGACGGTCGGGTACTGCCGGACGATGAACTCGTCGATACGGTGACCAACCTGGTCGAGGAGCCCCATCCGGTTCTCGGCACGTTCGAAGAGCGGTTCCTCGCCCTGCCGCGCGAGGTGCTCATCACCTCGATGCGTGAGCACCAGAAATATTTCGCGGTCGAGGACGGTGACGGCAAGCTGATGCCCCATTTCATCGCGGTCAACAATACCAAGGTCCGTGATGCGGCCCTGGCCGCCGAGGGGCACCAGCGAGTGATCCGCGCCCGCCTGGAGGATGCCTGGTTCTTCTTCCGGGAGGACCAGGGCAAGACGCTGGAAGAACGACTTCCCGACCTCGATGGTATCATCTTCCAGGCCAAGCTCGGCACCATGCGGGAGAAATCCGAGCGGATCAGCCTGCTTGCCGGCTGGCTGGCCGAACGGCTGGCGCCCGACTGCGCCGACGCCGCCCGGCGTGGGGCGCTACTCGCCAAGGCCGACTTGCTCACCGAAATGGTGGGGGAGTTCCCCTCCCTGCAGGGGGTGATGGGCCGCGAGTACGCCCTTCTCGCCGGCGAGCCGGAGGCGGTTGCCCAGGCCATTCACGAACATTACCTGCCGGTGCGGGCCGGTGGCGCACTGCCGGAGACGCTGCCCGGCGCCCTCGTCGCCCTGGCCGACCGTATCGATACCATCGTCGGCTGTTTCGGCATCGGCGAGGTGCCCACCGGCACCACCGATCCCTTCGGCCTGCGGCGCCTGACCCTGGGGTTCTTGCACATCATCGAGGCCAAGGAATTTCGTCTCTCCCTCGCCGAACTCGCCGGGGAGGCCATCACCCTGTACGGCGACAAGCTTACCGAGACGCGGGACGATACGGTACGCGAGGTGCTCGGGTTTATTCGCGGTCGGTTCGTCAACGACTGCGTGGGCCGCAAGCTGCCGCAGGAGGCGGTGGAGGCGGCGGTGGCCACCGGCTTCGACGACGTCATCGACTGCCGCCGGCGCATCGACGCCCTGGTGGCCATGAGTCGCCGGCCGGAGTTTTCGCTTCTGGCCGGCACCTTCAAGCGGGTGACCAACATCCTGAAAGATCACCGGGAGCCGTCCGTGGACGATGCCCTCTTCCAGGAGGCTGCGGAACGGGACCTGCACGCCGCCCTGGTCGCGGTGCGGGACAAGACCACTCCGCTGGTGGAGGCTGGCGCCTACACCGAGGCGCTCACCGAGATGCTGGCCATGAAGGACCCCATCGACCGCTTTTTCGACGACGTCATGGTGATGGCCGAGGACAATCGGTTGCGCGCCAACCGCCTCGGTCTCTTGGCCGCGGTCACCGAACTCTTCCTGCTGGTGGGTGATTTTTCGAAGATGTACGCTATGCGGCCGCAGGCGGACTCCGCCTGATGCCGCGGCCGAGGGCACGGCCCCATGACGCCTTCTTGTGAGTGCCTCGCCCGCGACGACTATCCGATCCACGTCTTTTCCCGCCATTACCGCTTCCGGTACGGCGGCCCGGTGGGCAAGATCGCCCTTGATCTCGGCGTCGTCTGTCCCAACCGCCGCCGTGGCGGCTGTACTTACTGCCGGCCGGAGAGCTTCACACCCTTCTACATCGAGCCGGGCGATGGGGTCGAGGCACAGCTCGACAAGGGCCGGCGCTACCTGGAGGACAAGGGGTTCCGGCACTATTTCGCCTACCTGCAACAGGAGACGCCCACCGCCGCGCCCCTGGATCTCCTCACCGACACCTTCCGCCTGGCCCTGGCCGATCCTGCTTGCATCGGCATCATCGTCTCCACTCGGCCAGACTTTTTGACCGATGATTTCCTCGATTGTTTCGCCGACATCGCCGCGACCGAGCCCCAGCGGGAATTTCTGGTCGAACTCGGCCTGCAGTCGGCCCACGACCGGACCCTCACGCGCATCAACCGCAACCACACGTGGGCTGATTTCGTCGATGCCATGCAGCGGTTGGCGAGCCGGCCGGCCATCGGGCGGGGCGTGCATCTCATCGTCGGCCTGCCGGGCGAGACCGTGGCCGATTACCGGGAAACGGTGCGCCGGGTGGCGGCCCTTGGGGTGGATGCGGTCAAGTTCCACCACCTGCAGGTGGTCCGCGATACGCAGCTCGCCCAGGAGCACGCCCGGCGGCCGCTGCCGCTCTTCGAGCCGGACGACTACCTGCGCGTCCTGGCCGAACTGCTTTCTCTTTTGCCGGCTCGGACGGTGGTGCACCGGTTGTGGTCCACCGCGGATCCCGATCGTCTGGTGGCGCCGCGCTGGAATCTGTATTCGTACCAACTCAACCAACGGCTGCTCACCATCATGGCGGCCGCCGGCCTGCGACAGGGGGACCGGGCAGCATGAGCACGCCGCGACCCGCCACGCCGGCCAAATTGATGGTCTCCATCCTGTACCGGGAGGTTCGGTTCCGCGACCAGGCCCTCACCCGGCTTACCGAGCGCTTCGGCCCCGTGGACTTCCAAAGTCCGGAACTCGATTTCACCCACACCACCTACTATGAGCGGGAAATGGGACCGGGTATCCGGCGCATTCTGGCGAGTTTTGCGCCCCTTGTGCCTCGGGAAACGCTTGCCGACACCAAACTTGCCACCAATGCCATCGAACAGATTCTGGCCGATGCCGGGGGCAACCGCCGGGTCAACATCGATCCCGGTCTCGTGACCGTGGAAAACCTGGTGCTCGCCACGGGCAAGAACTTCAGCCACCGGATCTATCTCGGCCAGGGTATCTACGCCGAGGTCACCCTGATCTACCGCAAGGGAGGTTTCGAGGCCCTGCCCTGGACCTATCCGGACTACGCCGGTGCCGACATCCAGCGTATTCTCGTCGAGATGCGCCGCCGTCTTTTGGACGCCCTGCGGCACCAGCGCGCCGGCGACGCGACCGAACGATCATCCTGAACTCCTCCAGACGCCATGCAGATAACGCTCACGACGCCAGCCCTTCTCTTTCCCGCCATCTCCCTGCTTCTCGTCGCCTACACCAACCGGTTTCTCGCCCTTGGCGGCCGTATCCGCGCCTTGCACGATCGCTACCGCACCGACCGCACCCCGCGGCTGGCGGAGCAGATCATCAGCCTCCGGCGACGGGTGCTCCTGATCAGGAACATGCAATTGTTCGGCGTCGCGGCTCTTTTCTGTTGTGTGTTCTGCATGTTCACCCTGTTTGCCAACCTGCTTCTGGCAGGCAAGATCCTGTTCGGGCTCAGCCTGTTTCTCCTCATGGCCTCCCTCGGTCTTTCGCTGCGGGAGATCCAGATCTCCGTCGAGGCCCTGCATCTCGAACTTTCCGACATGGAGCGGGACTCCTCGCGATGATGGAGCGGGGGGGAGGTGATAGGTGGGTGAGGGTGAGGTGATAGGAATTTGCTTTCCGCCTGGCCCGGCGGAAAGGGGGGGGATGAGGAGCCGGCCGGCGGGGACGACACACATAACGCACGGATTGGCAGATGCGGTCGGAAATGTCAAGAGAAAATTTGTGGCGGCTGGCAGGATGTCGGGCCGGCCCGGACGCCGTTGTGGACCGGGAAGCCGGAGACGTGCCGCCAGGCCATGATCTTGCGGATCAAGGCCGCGCCGGTCAGCGGATCGGCGGCGCGACGGCGGAGCGGACGCCGTCGTCCGGCCGGGCCGCCTGCGTCCTGATCATGCTGGGCCATCACCGGGTGTGGGACTATCCGTGGCCGGTGTTCGAGCGGGCCGTCAAGACCGCGGCAGTGCCGCTCAGTCATTCCCAGGCCGATGTCCGGGGCGGTGGCACGCCCGCGGCCTCGGCCGGAGAATCGTAAAACCGGCGCGGCCGGGCTGTTTCCCGGGCGGCTTCCAGGAAGCGGCCCACGTGACGAGTCGCGTCTCGATGTCGATGAAGAGGTGGGCGACGCACTAGGCCAGGAAGAAGAAGAACATGGCCGCGCCAACGTATCCGGCCCATTCCATGCTGAACAGGGACGCGACGAACCCAACGAGGATCCAGTGGGAGAAGATGAATCCAAGCGGCGAGATCATGAGATGTTCCCGCCATTCCGGCATGCGTTGTTCGTCTCGCATCGTCTCGCGCCTCCATCTCAAATGATACGACGTTTCCAGGGATAAGGCAATGGCGTCAAGCGCGAGAAAAATCGTCATCGAGCTGCAGGGCAGGTACACGGCCGCGTCCGCGTTCAGGAAACTCGACCGTGACCTGAAGGCCCTGGAGGACATCAAGGCCCTGCGCGCCGCCACGGACAGATTCGCGTCGCTGCGGCGCATGCTGGAACGGACGAAGAGTCGGCGGTGGAGGCGTACACCTCAACGACCAGATTTTCGAAAAGCGCGCCGCGCAAGGGGTGGACGGCGAGATGCTCTTCTTGTTGTTGTAACGGATTGTCAATTTAACTTACAAAATGCGCAGGCAGGGCTATGCTCTGGGCCACAACGCCTCCTGGAAGGGGAACACCGGGGCGGGCATGGGGAGGCATGAGGAGAAAAGAAGATCAGTCCCCGGTTACGGCTACTGGCACCAGCACAGTGGTGCCACTCCTGTCGGTGACCGAGATGGAAGTGGCGCCCGGTGCCACGCCGCGGACGGTGAAGGGCGAGGCGGTCCCGCTCACCGTGGCCACTGAGGGATCGAGTGACTTGACGGTCAACGGGCCGGGCACGGCGTTGCGCACCATGAGTTCGACGGTACCGCCCGCCAGGGGTGAACCGTTGAGCACGGCGGTGAGCCTGCCGGCAAAGGCGGCGTGGTTGAGAGCATAGACCACCTCGGCCAGGTCCACGACGCCGTTGCCGTTGACATCGGCCAACGGCAGAAACAGACCGGCGCTGGGCGTGGGGAGGCCAGCGAGGAAACGCAGGCCCAGGACGGCGTCGGCCAGGCCGACAGCACCGTCGCCGTCCAAATCGCCGCCGGCCACCACCAGCTTCTGCCGATCGCTGGCGGTATGAAAACCGTCGCTCGCCATCACTTCGATAACGTTGTCCGGACCGGCAGCGGCGAGTTCCCGGCGATCGAAGGTGAAGGATGTGGCGGTCAGATCATAGCCCAGGGCCCGTTTGTCGGTGCCATCGGCGGCGAAGAGGACGGCAAAGGTGAGCGGGTCGCCGTCCGGATCGAAGGCGCTCCAGCCAATGGTCACTGCGCTCCCGCTGACACGCACCCAGTCGATGCGGACCTGCGGCGGCTGGGCGCTCCGTACCACCTGGCCGAGGACGTGGCCGTTGTGACT
>CAYRGZ010000097.1:4225-10420 GCA_964423785.1 uncultured Desulfobulbia bacterium | reverse complement strand
AACCCACCCGCTACTGAAAACGACAGCCCGTTGAACGCAGGTTCAACGGGCTGCGGAACTCCGGTAGCGGGGGGCTTGCTTGCTATGGGGTGGATCAAAAGCCGGGGGCCGGGAGGGCCGTCTGCTGGCCCGATCCGGGAGACTGGAGGTTTCCGGCGCGGCGATCCAAGAGGTCGGCGAGCTGGCTCGCCTGGCCAGCCACTCCCTGAGCGGCGACATCGATCTGGGAAAGTCCCTGGGTCACCTGGGTGATCCCCTCCGCCTGTTCCGTGCTGGCGATGGAAATCTCCTTCATCAAATCACTCATCGCCTGAACGCGGTCGACGATCTTGTCCAGGGCGCGGGCCGTATCGTCGGCCACGGCCGCCACCCCCTCGATTTGCCTGAGCGGCCCTTCGATAAGGGCGGCCGTCTGGCGGGCCGCCTCGGCACTCCGTTGCGCCAGGTTGCGGACCTCCTCGGCCACCACCGCGAAACCAGACCCGGCCTCACCAGCCCGGGCCGCCTCGACGGCGGCGTTCAGGGCCAGTAGGTTGGTCTGAAAGGCGATATCGTCGATGACTTTGATCGTCCGGCTAATCTCGTCGGCGGATTCCGACAGTTTCCGCATGGACGTCACCAGTTCCTGCATGCGCGCGTTGCCGGCTCGGGCGGAATTGCTGGTCTCGGTGGACAACTCGTCCGCCTTGCTGGCACTGTTCGCCGTGAGCTTCGCTTGGCTGTAGATCTCTTCCACGGCCGCAGTTATCTCCTCCAGGGAGGCGGAAACCTTGGCCGCGGTATCCTCCAGCACGGCGACACTCTCTTGGATCTCCTGCCGGTCCTCGCGCAAGTTGGCGATCATCGTCTGCATGGAGACCCCCAACTTGCCGATCTCTCCCTTGCCAGCGATATCGACCTGCTGGTTCAGGTCGCCGGCGGCGATCCCCTCGGCGATGCGAACCGCCTTCAGGATCGGCCCGGTGATCGCCCGCACGATGACGTACGAGAAGAGAGTACCCAAGGCCAGGGCGATACCGGCCACCAGGGAGAGCAAGAACCGCTTGCCGGCCACCGAGCGCTCCAGGTTGCGGGAGGCCGTAAGATTACCGGTCATCTGCTCCTCGATGGAATCGAGGGCCGCGACGATGGTACGGAGAGACTCCCGGCTCGCCTGGTTGGCGGCCTGCATCCGTTTTTCCAGCGCCGCCATCTCGGCGGTCAACTGGGCGTCGGCCCGTTCCTTCAAGGCGGCGACCGTCTTCTCCAGCCGTGCCGCCATGATGGTCCCGACATCCCGCGCCTCGAGGGTCAAATCCTGCTGCTGGGAGATGGAGACGTTTTCCTCGTCCAACTCGCGGATTTCGTCGAAGGCGGCGAGATAGGCGCGCATGGCCCGGGAAACGCCCTTGAGGTCCTTCTTCGTGAGTCCGTAGGCGGTGGCCAGTTCGACGAAGGTTTTGAAGCTGGCGCGCAGGTTGTCGATGGCTGGTGCGACGTCGCTGAACCGAACCCCCTCGTAGATGATGCGGTTGGCACCCTTTTCCGCCTCCATGGTCGCCTTTTCGATGGCGGTCACCGTCTCCAACAGCTGCCGCTGACGGGCCATCTGTTGCAAGGCAAGCTCCTGCTGTTCTTCCATCAAAGCGACGCCCTGTTCCGTCTGGGCACTGATCGTCTTCTTGATGGAGGCAGCCACCCGGTTCACCTTCTCCGCCACCTGCGCCGATTCCTCCGCCATGTCGTGGTTGAGACGCAGGGTGTCGGAGATGATCCAGAAAGCGATGGCCGCCACCACGGCCAGCAGCAGACAGACACTGGCCATGGCGGCGGTTATCTGGGTCTTGATGCCAAGGGCGGCGACGAGGCCACCGCCCTTCTTCTCCTGCTCTATCATATGGCCTGTTATTCGATCACCAGGGTAAAACCGGCGGTGGAATGGTGGTCGTCGCCGGTGTGGTTGAAGACCGCCACCGCGGCCTTGTAGGTGCCGCCCCGCTCGAAGACGATGTCGTCGTCATGGCCGGTATTCAGCTTGCGGGCCAGTTCCAGGGTCCAGGTATTGTTCTCCCAGGTAGCCGCCGCCTTGACGTCAGCGATGGAGCCGGTGGCGTTCTTGTTGACCAGATACTTGGGAACCCGGTCGCCGATGAAGTCGATGGGCCGCTGGCTCTTGTAGAGCTTGTCCCCGGCGTCACTGGGCCGGGCGACCCACACCTCCTTGCCGTTGCGACCGGGGTGTTTCTTGGCCTTGGGAAGCTGCTTATAGGACACGATGTGCATCTTGTCGTGGGCGAGGCCGGCGGTGGCGCTCCGGAAGGCCTTCCAATGCCAGACATCGGCCTTGTACTCCGTGCCGGCCAGCATGCAGCTCTGGTAGTCACCGCCCATGGCGAAGGTGAGGGCCAGCCTGTCCTCCCGGTCCTTGCCGGTCTCATAGGCCTCCTCCTCCTTGTTCCAGATGAGCGTCTTGTGGGTGTCGTCCTTGGTATCGTCGGGCCACTGGATGAGCCAGTAGATGGTATCGCCGTTTACCGCCGCCCGGATCTGGACGTCGATGGTGCCGGAATAGTTCTTCGCATCACCGGGCTGGGCAGGATTCACCTTGACGGTGACCGGGGTGATGCCGGCCCAGTCACCGGCCTTGCCGTCCAGGGTGGGGGGCGTGGCAACCGAACGGGCGGTGACAGTGGGCGCCGCATGGGCGACGGTGGCGGTCAGGCCGAAGGCCATGCACAGGCTGAGAATTACACGCTTTTTCATAAAAAACCCTCCTCGTTGGTTCCGAAATCGGCAAAAAAGCCAGTTGACATTCTTTCTCATTATACGAAAAACCGCTGGCAATTTTCTGGAATTTTTTGGCGGGATCGTCGTGTGGGGTGGCCTCACCCCCTGACCGGCGGCAGCCGGCGGCCACGCCCCTTGACCCGGCAGGCGGCTTCGAGTACAAACGGAACCATGCTCTGTCTGAACACCAAATCCCGCTACGGTCTCGCCGCTCTGCTCACCCTGGCCGCGGCTCACGACCAGGGACTTCTGCAGTCCAAGGAGATCGCCCAACGTAACAATATTCCTCCAAAGTATCTGGAGCAGATCTTCGCTCTACTGACCGGCGCCGAGATCGTCCAGAGTGTCCGGGGGAAAAACGGCGGCTACCGGCTAGCCCGTCCACCGGCGGCGATCACGGTCCTTGAGGTAATAGAAATCCTTGAGGGAGGTCTGGCGCTGGCTGGTGACGACAACGGGGCCCCCGACGCTGTCGCCGAACTACTCCGAAAAGCGGAAGCGGGCTTACGCGAGGCCTTCTCCCTGTCGCTCGCCGAACTCGTCCAGCGCCAGCAGCAACTGGCCGGCGGCATCATGTTCCATATCTGAACCGCACCCTCTCCTCATCCGTCAGACGATACGGTGTCATTCCACCACCATGACGGCGCAGTTCTTCGCCTCGCGCAAGATTTTGCTCGAAGTGGATCCGAAGACGAACTCCTCGTTGTGGGTCAGACCGCGGCGGCCGACCACGACGATGCAACAACGCAACTTTTCCTGCTCTTCCAGAATCGCCTCGGCGATGGAGACGCACGGCCGTTCGATGATCCGGCTCGTCACCCGTGACGGCTCGAAGCCCGCTCCAACCAGCATGCGCAGGTAGTCGGCGTGCGCCGTTTCCACCTGACGCCGCTTGTCGGCGAGCCAAGCCTTCCGTTCCTCTTCGGTGGCGAAAAAATCCTCCGACGGTTCGGGGATGATGGTCAGCACGGTGACGTACACATCCGGGCTGGACCCGAAAAAATCGGCCAGATAGAGTACCGCCCGCCGGGCATTGGCCGATTCATCCACCGCCATCAGCAGATGACGTTCCATGTCCCGCCGCATACGGTCCGATGTGGTCGTCGCTGCGCTCATCCGTCCACCTCCTCGTCTTTTTCACTCCGGCTGGCTGCAGCGCGGACGTCCGCCCGGGCCGCGGCGAGATCCTCGAGAAGTTGATCGACGTGGTCATAAAACAGGCGGGCCCCCTGGGAGAAGTGCAGGAGCACCCGGTTAAGCGAATCGGGAATATAGGGATAGACCTTTTGCAGGTTGGCCACCCGGTTCTTGAAGGAGATGTTGAGATCCTCGCCGTAGAGCCGGTCGAAGACGTCGCGCCGGTGGTGGTAGAGTTCCGGCACCAAAACATCTCCCTGGCCGGCCAGAAAGATGAGGATGTTGCCGAGCCCGTGCAAGTCGAGGCTGAACATCGACTCGCCGTGCTCGTAGTTGTAATCGAAATCGATCCAGCGACAGATATGCCGCTCCCGATCCCAAAGGATGTGGTCCCGGCGGATGTCGCCGTGCTTTTCTTCGTGATCGTGCAGGAACTTGATGGCCCGCACTAGCTCCAGATACTGGTCGAGCACGGCTGGAAACCGGTGATGGAAATAGTCGGCGTGGTCGGTGACTGATTCGGTCACCAGCATGTCCCAACGCGGGCCGTAGATGAACTCAAGGATACGGACGATGTTGCCGGCCGTGTCACTCACCCAGCGGCCGTGCATGAAGTTTGGGTGATCGGCGACGAGGTCGAGGATGCGGGCCTCCTTCTTCGGACTCCGGAAGCACCGGATCACCACCCCAGCCACCTTGGTTTCGAATTGCTCGTGAAAAACGAGCTTGAGGATCCAAGTAGAGCCGTCCCGCAGATCCACCGCTCGCCGCACCCAAAACTTCGGTTCGTCGTCGAGTCCGAAGCGTCCCTCCTTCTCGCAGCGTTTCATCCAGTAGGGCACCCCATCGAGCACGACGACATCGTTATAGTCGATGCGGAAGAACTCGCTCGTATCGGTGACGATCTTAAAGCGGGCCGGTACCCGGTCTGCCCCCATCCGTTCGGCAATGAGTTGCCGCACCGCCGCCTGCTCGTCTGTCGGTGTCGTACCCATGCCCCCATCATAGCAACGGCCACCCTGGCGACCGCAACCTTTTTGCGGGGATATCGATTTTTTTGTTGACAGTCTGATTTTCCGGCCTATAATCATACTAACTCGATCGGAAATATATGATTAAAACAAACCAAACCCAGGAGGACAACCATGCGCATCACCTTAAACGGCGAACCAGCGGATTTTCCCGCCGAACGGTTGACGATCACCGAACTGCTGCGGTCCCAGAACGTCGAGGTACCGGAGATGGTGTCGGTCCAGCTCAACGGCACCATCATCTACAGCGCCCGTTACGACGACACGGTCATCACCGACGACGACGAGGTGGAATTTCTGTACTTCATGGGTGGCGGCGCCGACGGAGATAGGAGGAAGGCATGAGATCCTTCACCGAGGAACAACTGGAACGTTACAGCCGGCACATCATCCTTGCCGAGGTGGGGGTGGAGGGCCAGGAACGCATCATGGACGCCCGCGTCCTGGTGGTGGGGGCCGGCGGGCTCGGTTCGCCGGTGGCCCTGTATCTGGCCGCCGCCGGCGTCGGCACCATCGGCATCGTGGACAACGACGTGGTGGACCGCTCCAACCTGCAACGGCAGATCGCTCATAACACGGCAGATATCGGCCGGCCCAAGGTGCTCTCCGCCGCCGAGACCATACAAGCGATCAACCCCGAGGTGACGGTGGAGACCCACCAATGCTTCCTCGACGCCTCCAACGTCCGCGAACTCGTGCGCCAGTACGATTTCGTCATCGACGGGGCGGACAACTTTCCGACCAAATTCCTGGTCAACGACGCCTGTCTACTGGAAGGAGTGCCCTTCTCCCACGGCGGCATCCTGCGGTTCACCGGCCAGACCATGACCGTGATCCCGGGGCAAACCGCCTGCTACCGTTGCGTCTTTCGGGAGCCGCCACCGCCAGACGCGGTGCCTTCCTGTTCGCAAGCAGGAGTCCTCGGCGCCATCGCCGGCATGCTCGGCACCATCCAGGCGACCGAGGCGCTGAAGTACATCACCGGCGTCGGCGAGCTGCTCACCGACCGGCTGCTTGCCTTCGACGCCGCCGCCATGCGCTTCCGTACCACTGCCCTGCAACGGCAGGACGACTGCCCGGTCTGTGGCCGCCAGCCGACGATCACCGAGGTGGCGGACTGCGGCCCAGTGCTCTGCGCCGCCTGAGAGTCTGTCGGAATTCGGCGGCACCTTTCTGTGCCGCACGCAGCCTGTTTTTCAACGGACCGCTAAGGAGAGCAACACATGGTGACCATGACCCAGGATACCTACGACGCCATTCT
>CAYRGZ010000097.1:0-4125 GCA_964423785.1 uncultured Desulfobulbia bacterium | reverse complement strand
GCTAAGGAGAGCAACACATGGTGACCATGACCCAGGATACCTACGACGCCATTCTCGCCCATGCCCGCAGAGAAACGCCCATCGAGGCCTGTGGCTATCTGGCGGCGGATGCAGCCGGCCGGCTCTGCACCGCCTTTCCCATGACCAACGTCGACCGGGCCGCCGACCACTACACGCTGGCACCGGAAGAGCAATTCGCCGTGGTTCGGGCCATCCGGGAACGGAACCTGCGGTTAGAGGCCGTCTACCACAGCCATCCGGTCTCACCCGCCCGGCCGTCGGCCGAGGACATCCGGCTCGCCTACGATCCGCGGCTGTACTACGTCATCATCACCCTGCTGGACGACGAACCTATACCGGTGCGGGTCTTCAGCATCGCAAACGGCACGGTGGTCGAACACGACCTGCAGGTCGAAGCACGAGGCAACCCATGACTGATATTCACCATTCCATCGATCTCCACGGAGTCGGCTGCCCGATGAACCTCGTCAAGGTGAAGGTAGCCCTAGCCACCCTGCAGTCGGGGCAGGTACTGGAAGCGATCCTCGACGACGGACCGCCGATCAACAACGTCCCTAGATCGGTAGAGAAAGAGGGACACGCCATCCTCGGCCGGCAGCGGCTCGACGACGGTGCCTGGAGGCTCCTGATCAGGAAGAAATAACGAACGCGCGATCGAGAAAGCGGCAGACGGTCATGGCGATGGACCGGTCGAAGGCGGCGGCAACGTGATTGACCGGGAAGTCGGCATGCTCTCCTCCCTCGAGTATGGAGCTGGCCGCGGTGACCAGACCGTCACCGCGGCCAGCCACCAGCTCGGGCGGCAATCGGTCGCCGGGAACCAGCCGCGCCACGATATCGGCTAGGCTATACGGATGCCAGGGCTGATCGACGCGCAGCCGCACATAGAAGGTGCCCAGACCGGGATCGGTGCCGCCGATGGAAAGACTCGGGACCGGGGCGGGAACACCGGCCAGGGACTCGATCACCGCACTCGTCGGGGTGAGTTCCTCGATGGCCGGACTGGCGAGGAAATGGGCCATGCGGCTCATGGCCTGGGCGACGCGGCCGGCACTGGTGGTCGGCAGAATCTTTTTGAGAAAAAGGCCGAGGGGCTGCAGGAAGCGGGAGTACTCGGCCAGGCGTGTGCCACCGTGCGGCGAAGAGAGTGTCACCAGGCCGGCGACCGGCCCCGGCGTACCGACTCGCTGCAAGTAGAGACGCGCCACCAAACCGCCGCGGCTGTGGCCGACGAGGACCACCGGCCGGCCGCCGAAACGCACCCCCACCATACCCATGAGTTCGGCCAACTCATCCACCGCCCGGCCGATGGGACCCAGGGGATCGGCTTGGCTCCAGGAGACCACCCCGAAACCGGCATCCAGCAACCGCAACCCGAGGCCTCGCACATCGGCCGCCGGGCGGCCGGTGCTGTAGTGGCCGGGCTGCGTGGGGGCCGGCGGTTCGTTCAAGAAAACGGTCACCGGCGCAAGCCCTCCGAGTACCCGGCAGCGGTGGGGTTCACTCCAGAAGTGGCCGGTCATGCCGAAACCGTGGACGAGGACGACCACCGGCCGGTCGGCTTTGCCGGCATACACCCGGAGATCACGAAGGGTCATGGCCGGCCTGCCCGCTCACACCAGAGCAAGGTGGCGCCGATCACCGCCAGCGGGATGCAGAAAAATTGCAGCAGTGGAACGGCGAGCAGACAGAGTACTCCGCTGCCAAACCCGAACATGGTGGCCATATTGGCCGTGATGAAGCGACGCTGATCGGCAAAGGTGAGTCCTTTACGGGAAAAGACATAGCCGGTGTATTCGACGGTGATGAAGAACACCGTCCAGGCAAACGACAGGGGTGGGTAGAGGAACAGGCCGATACCGGGCAAGAGGTGCAACAAAAAGAGCGCCAGCATACCGGCGACGAAGACCGTCATCTTCTTCGCCTCTTCCAGCATGGCCCGCACCGCCTGCCGGGCAAAGAGCGGTAGGGAAAAGGGCGCCTCGTCCGTGCGGCCGCGCACCAGTTCCTCGGTGCGCTCGGACAAGAGATCGTTGAAGGGCGAGGCGATGCAGTTGCCGACCACGGTGAACGCAAAGAAGACGAAGAGCACGACCACGAGCACTGCCAGCAGCCAGACGAGCCAGGAAAGCATCACCCAGTACCAGGCCTCGCCGGCCGGCAGGTAGTGGCTGATCACCTTGTCGAAGAAGCGTAGCCCCAACCAGGCGGTGCCGGAAAATACCGCGACATTGATGGTAAAGGGCACCACGATGTAGCGAACGAGCCGCTTGTGCCGCCGCAGGAAACCAAGGGCCCGCACCGGGGCCAGAAAGCCGTAGACGAAGCCACCCCGCATCATCGGCCGCAACACTTCTTGTACTTCTTGCCACTGCCGCACGGGCACGGATCGTTGCGGCCGACCTTGCGCCGGGAGCGTGGCGCCTCGCTCTCCATCCTCTCGAGGTTCTTTCTGAGGACATACAGCATAGGCATCTGGAGCAGGAGCGTTCGCACGCTGCGGGCCGCCGTATGCATCCATTCATCCTCCTCAACGGGAGGTTTCTCTGCCGCATCCTCCTCCGTAGCGGGAGATTCTTCTTTCGAGGGGCGCCCCCACTTCACCAGACCGGCAAGGACAACGATCAAATTCTTGCTTGCTTCCCGTTCCGGATTCTGCTGCAGGGGAATATCGCTTTCCGGAAAGTTCCACCATTCTGGTACCAACTCAAGGCCGAGTATGATTCCGCGGGCCCAATCACTGAGATCAGCGGGCTCAGCCTCGGCGCCAGGGGCCGGCAAGGCGGTGACCGTCGTGCTATGTAGGCCCTGCTGGTAGCCCCGGAACATACCGCTAAGCAGTTCTCGAAGTTCTTTGTCGTCGTCGACTTTCAACAGGGAACGCAGGGGCGGCCACCAGTCGCCCTCATCCAGGGGTAGCGGCGTCACCGCAAGGCAGTAGAAATAGCCGTGTAGAAAGGCCTCGGTCAGCCATTCCGGCCGCTCCGACCGATCGGCGAGAAGAGCCGCGAGGCGTTGCCGGTCTTCCGCCGACAAGACGCTCTCCCAGGAAGGTTCATTCGAAAGCAACTCTGCCAAATGTTTCTGGTGCACGACCCAACCTCTTTTCATCTATATTAACTTAGTAACACAGCCGCCATTCCAACCTTCCCGGAGACGGCATCATGCCCTTCCGTCCCCTTCCCGACGACACCGGCCTGCTCTGGCAGCCGGAAACCGGGCGCCGTCGGCCGCGCAAACATCCCTGTCCCGACTGTTTCGCCTGCCAATGGTGCAGTGACGACCGCTGCCGGGCCTGCCGCCGGCCGCCGGTCAGCCGGCCGACGCTTCCGCCGGCCGACGACGATACTCGTACACGGTGAACGGCTCGACGCCCTCCACCCGCTGCCGATCGATCAGTTCGAAGCGGTCCAGAGGCAGTTCGGGAAACAGGGTATCACCTGCCACCGGCCGATCGAGGACCGTCAAAACGATGCGGTCGGCCAGCGGTAATGTCTGTCGGTACACCGTTCCTCCGCCGGCAATGAACACAAGCGGTTCGTCCCGGCACCGATCGATTGCCTCCGCGAGACCGGCGGCGGTTTCAACGTCGGGGCCGGGATCGAATTCTGGGTCGCGGCTGAGCACCACGATCCGCCGGCCGGGCAGCGGCCTGCCGATGGAGAGCCAAGTACGGCGGCCCATGATCAATACGTGTCCCATGGTGCGGGCGCGAAAACGGACCAGATCCTCGGGCAGATGCCAGGGAATACTGTTGTCGCGGCCGATGACCCGATTCTTGGCCATGGCGGCGATGATGACGATTTCCGGGCCAACCCGGCCCGCCGATACTTTTCCCGGCATGATTTTTCTGGTATGGTGCGACATTATACGATTCAATAATCCCCAGCATACAGGACACGTCACCGTCTGTCATCACCATCCTGGAAAATTGATGGACTCGTAAAAAGTCGCTGTCGGTCTAGGCCTGACACGATAATTCAAGGGGTTGCAACGCGCGAACTCGATGGAATCGCACTTTTTACGATTCCATCAAAATTGACAACCCCGTAAAAAATCGCTGTGTGCCCAGGCATGACACGATAATTCAAAGGGTTACAATCC
>CAYRGZ010000096.1:0-10427 GCA_964423785.1 uncultured Desulfobulbia bacterium | reverse complement strand
TTCCTTGGCTCTTTCAGAGCCGGCGGAATTCGGCGGCACGTCCCTGTGCCGCACATAGCCCGTTTTTCAACGGGCTGCTATGAGTCGTCGGCATCGAGGCCGTATTCCCGGATTTTGTTGAGCAAGGTCTGGCGGGCGATGCCCAGGATCTTGGCGGCGCGGCTCTTGTTGTGGCCTGTCGTCTCCAGGGTGGTGCGGATCATCTCCCGCTCCATCTCCCGCAGAGTGAGTCCGGTGGTGGGCGGGGCGGCGGCCTGGGAAGGCGTTTTTGCGGGCTGCAGTTGCGGGGGGAGTTCGGCTGGAGTTATCACCTCCCCGGGACAGAGGATCACCGCCCGTTCCATGCAGTTCTCCAGTTCCCGGATATTGCCGGGCCAGGTGTGGCGTACGAGAAGTTGCAAGGCCTGTGGATCGATCCCCTTGATGTCCTTGCGGTTTTTTTGTGCATAGCGGCGCAGGAAGTGGTGGGCCAGTTCGGGAATGTCCTCGGTCCGTTCCCGGAGCGGTGGCAGGTTGATCGGCACGACATTGAGGCGGAAGTAGAGGTCCTGGCGAAAGGTTCCTTCCGCCACCATGGCCTCGAGGTCCTTGTGGGTGGCAGCCACCAGGCGCACGTCCACGGTGATGGTCGTGTCACCACCCAGCCGTTCGAATTGCCCTTCCTGCAGGACCCGGAGGATCTTGGCCTGGGTGGCGGGACTCATGTCGCCGATCTCGTCCAGGAAGAGGGTCCCGCCGTCGGCCTGCTCGAACCGGCCCCGTCGCAGGGAGGTGGCGCCGGTGAACGCCCCCCGTTCGTGGCCGAACAGTTCGCTTTCCAGGAGCTGCTCGTGCAGGGCGGCGCAGTTGATGGCGACGAAAGGACCGTTTTTTCGGTTGCTGTTCTGGTGCAGGGCGTTGGCGACCAGTTCCTTGCCGGTGCCGGATTCCCCGGTGATGAGGACCGTGGCGTCGGTGGGCGCCACCATGGCCAGGGTGGCGAACAGCTCCTGCATCGGCTTGCTGCGGCCGATGATGTTGCCGAAGGAGAACCGTTCGTCGAGCCGCTGTCGCAACTGGATGTTCTCCTCACGCAATTTGTGGTGTTCCAGGGTCTTGCCGATGGTGAGGAGTAACTCCTCGATATCGACCGGCTTGGTGATGTAGTCGGCGGCGCCCCGCTTCATGGCCGCCACCGCCGATTCCACCGAGGAGAAGGCGGTGATGATGATGGTCGGCACCTGGTGACCGGCCTCCTGCATGGCGGCGAGGGTGGCCAATCCGTCGAGCCGCTGCATCTTGAGGTCCAGGAGGACCAGGTCCACCGGTTTGGATGCCAGGATGGGCACCACCTCATCGCCGTCGCCGGCCTCGAGCACCCGGTAGCCGGCGCTGGCGAGGTTGACCCGCAGCATGGTGCGGTGGGCGCGGTCGTCGTCGACGACCAGGATGGTGGCTTTCGAGTCACGCTCTGTCATCGGTTTCCTTTTGCGGTAGGATTATTCGAATCCGGGTGCCCCGGCCCGGCTGGCTCGTCACCTCGAACCGTCCCTGGTGCTGCTCGACGATCTGGTGGCTGACGGCAAGCCCCAGGCCGGTGCCGTCCGAACGGGTGGTGTAGAAGGGATCGAACATCCGCTCCTGTTCCTCCGGGGTCATTCCCCGCCCCTGGTCGGCGATCTCGATGACCACGGTGTCGGCGTTTGTCTGCATATCCTCCGGCACGTCCGGTATGCCGCCGGCATTTGCATCCGTTCGTTGTGTCTGGCGCCGGTGGGTATGGGGGATAAGCGTGGCGCTCAGGGTGATGCGGCCGCCGGCCGGCGTGGCGGCGATACTGTTCTTGAGGCAGTTGAGGATCACCTGCAAGATGAGGTCGGGGTCGGCGATGAAGGTCAGGTCCTCCGGGCAGTCCAGGGAGAATTCGACCCCGGCGGCGGAGAAATCGGCCGCGAGCAACCGGGCCGCCCGGCCCAGCAGGTCCCGAGCCGCCACCCGCTTGAGGACCGGTTCCCGGGGGCGGGCGAACTGGAGCAGCGCTGAGACCGTACCGTTGAGCCGGTCCACCTCGCCGACCATGAGTTCGGCGTACTCGCGGCTTTCACCGTCCGCGGCCCGGTTGGCGAAGTACTGGGCGAATCCCTTGAGGGTGCCCAAGGGGTTGCGGATCTCGTGAGCCACGCCGGCCGCCATCTTGCCCAGCGCCGCCAGCCGGCGGGAGCGTTCGAGGCGTTGTTCCATGGCGCGGATCTCCCGCATGTCCTGGAGGATGACCACCAGCCCGAGTTCCCGGCCGTCTCGGCCGCGCAGCCGTGACGAGTGCAGTTTCACGGGGATCGATTTCCCGTCGGCGCGCCGCCAGTCCACGGACAGGTTGCGCACCTCGGCTCCGGCGTCGGCCAGGGCCGGTGGCCAGAAGGCGAGTGCTTGGGCCGCCGGCCGTCCCAGGGCTGTTTCGAGTTGGGAACCCAGGAGTTCCACCGCCTTGCGGTTGCAGGAGACCAGCCGGCCTTCCGGATCCAGGGTGATGAGTCCTGCCGGCATGCTGTTGAGCACGTTGTCCGTGTAGCGTTCCATGTCGGCCAAGGTGGCCCGGGCGACGTGGACTTCCTGGTAGAGGAAGATGAAGTAGAGACCGGCGCTGCCGAGCAAAAAGAGGATGCCGCCCATGAAGAGACCATGGCGGATTTCCTGGCGACGGATCTGGGCGAATTCATCCGTTGTCAAACCTACGAAGATCACTTGGCGGAGGGGGGCGAGGGACGGCTCGCGGGCCGTCGTTTCCGAACGGCACCACTGCCGCCAGCGTTGCTGGAGCTTGCGAAAACCGGGACCGTTGCCCCGCAGGGGCCGGAACTCCCGGGCTATCTCGAAGACCTGGTGGTCCTCGAGCAATCGGGTCACGGGCCGGTCGGCCGCCAGAACCCGTTCCACGGTGGATACGGTTAGCGCCGCGGGTGGGGAGCCCGCCTCGGCCACTACCTCGCCGTGTTCGTTGACGATGCGGATGTAGGCGACGCCCTTTTCCGAGGCGGTCTCGGCGGCCAGGGTGGCCATCGGGTCGCCGTCCGTTATGTCGGGCCGCATGTGATGCCGCAAGGTGGTTCGGGCGCCGGCTTCGAAGGCGCGGATCACGGTCAATCCCTCGCGCAGGAGAAAGTTCTCCATGAGCCGTTGTTCGCGGTCGAGATTGCGCAGGGTGTTGGCCGCGAGCAGCAGGGCCAAGAGCAGGCTTGCGACGATCAGCCCCAGGGCCGCCTTGGATATCCTGAATGGATGTCGGGTGGAAGGAATCATTTCGCGTGCAGGCGTGCCGGGGTGAGCAGCGTGGAGACGACCGGCCGCGAGGATGCGGCTGGCAGGATCGTTCGGGATGTCATGGCCGCCTGAGTGCCGGCCGCCGATGATTTGGTTGCAGTGTAGCAGAGTCGGCTTTAAAGTTCAAAAGCCTTCCCGGCCGGCAACAGCCCGGACCGGGAAGGCGATGGTGCGGAGAAGAAGCCGGATGACTGGGATCAGCGGTGCATCATGCCCCGCGGACCGTAGCCGGCACCCTGCCAGCAGTTGCCCGGAGTCCCGTCACAGTCCAGACGGGCCATGGGGCCACCGCTCCAGTTCCGGCAAAAGCCCGGTCCCATCGGACCGAAGGTGTCGATACCCACCTGGTCCTTGATCTCCTGATTCACCGTGGTGCGGATCTTCCACAGATCCTGGTGCAGGGTGCGGAGTTCGTCGCGCAGGCGGTTGATCTCGCCCACCGTGGTGGTGTCGTCGGCCAGGGCCTTTTGCAGTTCGGTCCGCTTGGCCAAGATGGCGTCCTGTTTGGCGGTGATCTGGTCCTGGTACTTGGCCTCGATGGCTTGGACCTGGGCGCGCTGTTCGGCACTCAGGTTGGCGGTGGCGGTGTAGGTGCCCATCATGGCGCCGGGGCCGCCGCCGGGACCGCAGTGGCGATTGCCATTGCCGCCCATCCAGGCATAGCCTTGCGCGGCGAGGGCGATGCTTGCAGCAACGACGAGACCGGTGATGATGGTTTTCGAGCCTTTCATGGTAGACCTCCTTGTGTAGTGGGCTTTGGGTTGCAAGGTTGCGCGTCGTTTGACCTTGTGAAAGAGCACGGGGCGTGCCGGCATGGTGATAACCGGGAAAATTTTTTGTTATGTATTGATATTATTGAATAAAAAATGGTTGCCGGAATGTGGACCGAAATATCGGCCGAATGATCTGTCCAGAAATTGGACAGGTGGCGGGGGCGGCGGTAACGGGAGACTGTATAGATTCTGGACATCGAAGACGACAGCGGAAAAGGGGTGCAAAAAAACGCGCGATGCGCTATCTTTTTAAATTTTGCAATCGATCCCACAGTGCCACCATGCAGCTCATCTGCGAGAAATACAAGGAGAAGATGGCCGCCGACGAGGCCCGTTGCCGCCATCCCCAGGAGTACTGCAAGTTCCGGTCTTCCTGCATGATCCATTTCCTCGGCCGGGAACGCTCCCGGGAGCGGCAAGACGACGATGCGACGGCCAGCGAGGAGCAGCGACGATGAAACCGGATTTCGACAAAGGCGGCGGGCTGGTTCCCGCCATCGTGCAGGACGCCGCCAGCGGCAGGGTACTGATGCTCGCCTATGTGAATGAGGAGGCGTGGGAGCGGACCCTGGCCACTGGCAAGGCCCATTACTGGAGCCGGTCGCGGGGCAAGATCTGGCTTAAGGGCGAGAGTTCCGGCCACGTGCAGCTCGTGCGGGAAATCCGCATCGATTGCGACGCCGACACGGTGCTCTTCAGAGTGGAGCAGCAGGGCGGCGCCGCCTGTCACGAGGGCTACGCCAGTTGTTTCTTCCGCCGGCTGGACGGCGACGAGTGGATCACAACCGACCAGCGGGTCTTCGATCCCGAGGAGGTCTACGGCAAATGAAAAAGGTACTCAAACTCGGCATCCCCAAGGGGAGCCTGGAAAAGGCGACCATCGAGCTGTTCGAAAAATCGGGCTGGCGGATCAAGCTCAGCTCCCGTAACTATTTTCCCGAGGTGGACGACGACGAGCTGTCGTGCTCCATCTGCCGGGCCCAGGAGATGTCCCGCTACGTGGAAAGCGGTGTGCTCGACGCCGGCATCACGGGCAAGGATTGGATCATGGAGAACGATTCTGACGTGGTCGTGGTCGAGGACCTCATTTATTCCAAGGTCTCCAAGCGGCCGACCCGTTGGGTGCTCGCCGTGCCCGGGGATTCGGACATCCGGAGCCTGGAGGACCTGCAGGGCAAGAAGATCTCCACCGAACTCGTCAACTTCACCCGCCGGTATTTCGCCGAGCGGGGTATCGACGTGCAGGTGGAGTTCTCGTGGGGCGCCACCGAGGGCAAGGTGGTCTCCGGGCTCGCCGACGCCATCGTCGAGGTCACCGAGACCGAGACCACCATCCGGGCCCACGGCCTGCGCATCATCCACGAGCTGATGACCTCTAACACGCAGCTCATCGCCAACCGGCAGTCCTGGGAGGACCCCTGGAAGCGGGAAAAGATCGAAAACATGGCCTTGCTGCTCCAGGGGGCGCTTCGGGCCGATCGGATCGTCGGCCTGAAGATGAACGTGCCCAACGATCGGCTGCAGGCGGTCATCGACATCCTGCCCAGCCTCAACGCCCCGACCATCGCCTCCCTCTACCAGCAGGAGTGGTGCTCGGTGGAGACGGTGATCTCCGAACACCAGGTGCGCGACCTCATCCCCCGGCTCATCAAGGCCGGTGCCGAGGGTATCATCGAGTATTCCCTCAACAAGGTCATCTAAGGCGGCCGCGCACCGCGCCCCTCTTCGTCCTCCATGGAAATCCGCACGGCGGTGTTCACCGACAGTGTCCACCGGCTCGACCGTTTGCCGGATGACGGCCGGCCCGAGGTGGCCTTCGCCGGTCGGTCCAACGTCGGCAAGTCGAGCCTGCTCAATCGCTTGTTGGGCCGCCGCAACTTGGTGAAGGTCAGCAGCCGGCCGGGCAAGACCCAGGCCCTCAATTTCTTCCTCGTCAACGATTCTTTCTACGTGGTCGATCTGCCGGGCTACGGCTTTGCCCGGGTATCCCGGTCCATGCAACGAAAATGGCAGGACCTCGTCAGCGGCTATCTTGAGCGGCGTCAGCCCCTGGTCGCCGTCGTACTGCTCGTCGATATCCGCCATCCGGTCAAGAAGAACGACCTCGATGTGTTCACCTGGTTGCGCCAGCAAGGGCGGCCGGTGGTCCTGGTCTATACCAAGATCGACAAGCTCGGCCGCGGCCAGCTCCAGCGGCAGGCGGCCGCCCTGGACGCCGGCTTCGGCGTCGGCAATACCGAGCGGGTTCTCTTCTCCGCCCGGACCGGTGCGGGACGGGAAAATCTGCTTGCGAGACTTGACCAGTTGCTGGCTTAGTGGTTAAATGCGGCAAATTCCGCCGGATGGGGGGAAAACCCCCAGATCGTCCGGGAGGCGCCGTCGTATCGCCTGGGCGACGATGCGGAATGCCGATTTCCAGCTGGATAGCCGGTCTCGACGACCGGAAGTATAACGCCGAGGGAACCCGTTTGGAGAGGCGGGCCTACGGTGTTTGGGGGAGAGAAGGGATTCGGAGGGGAGCAACACCTTCGGAGGAGGAAGCCTATGAGCCCGATTCAAGAGTTGTCCTGCTGGGAGATCATGCAGTGCGGCGCCGAGGAATGCGTCGCCCGCAAGCACCCGGAAACACCGTGCTGGGAGGTGGCCAAGGAACTCGATTACTTCCAGAACGCCTACAACGTTTGCGTCGACTGCATCGTCTACATTTCGAAGCAGGAACCGTCGGTCCTGAGCGATCGGGAGTTGGCGTTGATCTTGGAACGGAAAAGAGAAAACAACCACTGCTGCCCGGGGGCCCATATCTACGGGATCTGACCCGGCTTCCCCCAGCCGCCGCCGCCGGGGGTCATGATGACGAGACGATCACCGGGGTTGACCTCGAAGGAGGTCTTCCCCGGTATTTTTTTGCCTTTTTTACCGCGTCGGACGAGGATGTTGGCACCTGGCCGGCCGGGCTGACCGCCGGCCAACCCGTAGGGGGCGGTGCGGCGCCGCTCGGTGAGCAGCGACACGGTGGCGTGGCTGAGGAAGCGGTAGCCGCGGACGATGCCGTCGCCGCCCGGCTGGCAGCCGGCGCCGCCGGAACCCCGCCGTAGGCCGTAGTGGGTCACCTGGAGAGGGTAGGCGTGTTCCAGGGCCTCCACCGGCGTGTTCATCGTGTTGGTCATGTGGGTATGGATACCGGCGAGCCCCGGACTGGTCGGCCGGCCGCCCATGCCGCCGCCGATGGTTTCATAGTAGGTGAATTCCGCGCCGTCCGGGGTGCGGCCGCCGATGGTGATGTTGTTCATGCTGCCGCAGCTGGCGGCCGGTATCCGATCCGGAATCGCCTGGGCCAGGGCGCCGAGGAGCACGTCCACGATCCGCTGGCTGGTTTCGACGTTGCCGGCCGCCACCGCGGCCGGCGGCACGGCATCGACGATGCTGCCCGGCCGGGTGAGGACCGCGATCGGCCGCTGGCTGCCGGCGTTGATCGGATAATCGTCGCCGAGCAGGCATTGGAAGACGTACATGGTGGCCGACACGGTGACCGAGCGTACCGCGTTCAGCGGGCTCGCCACCTGGTCTGACGAACGGCGGAAGTCGACCACCACCCGCCCGCCTTCAATGGTGCAGATGGCGGTGATCCGCGGTTGAGAGCCACCGGCACCGCCATCGTCGTCGAGATGATCGGTGAACTCGTAGGTACCGTCGGGAATCTCCGCGATGGCGGCCGCCATCAACCGTTCGGCGTAGTCGATGAGCCCGTCGATGAGTGAAGCAGGATCGCCGAGGCGGGCGGCGAGATCGACCAGGCGTTCCTCGCCCCGGAGCAGGGCCGCCTGCTGGGCGCGTAGGTCGCCGAGGCGTTCGGCCGGGTTGCGTACCTGGCCGAGGAAACGGCTGAGAAATGCGTCGTTGGGTTTGCCGGCCCGCACCAGGTGGGTGGGCGGGATACACACCCCTTCCTCGTCGATGGTGCGGCAGAGCCCCATGGAGCCCGGCAACCGGCCGCCGACGTCGGCATGGTGCGCCCGGTTGACCACGTAGAAGAGCGGGGCGGTGGCACCGGGTGGAAAGACACCGCGGACCACGGTGATGTCCGGCAGGTGGCTGCCGCCGCCGAAGGGATCGTTGGTCACCACGATGTCGCCCGGGCCCGGCGGCAGGGTATCGAGGACGAAGGCGAGGGTTGCGGGCATGGACCCCAGGTGGACCGGGATATGGGACGCCTGGGCCACCAGCCGGCCGCGCCCGTCGAAGAGGGCGCAGGAGAAATCGCGCCGTTCCTTGATGTTGGCGGAAAAGGCGGCCCGGGCCAGGACGATGCCCATCTCCTCGGCCACCGAGGCGAAGAGCTTGTTGGCCACCTGGATGTCGATGACGCTCGGCATACTTTTTCTGCTCTGGACAGCTACTGATTGATGAAATCGTAAAAAATACGATTTCATCGAGTTCGCGCTTTGTAACTTGTTGAATTCCCGTGTCAGACCTGGACCGACTGCGAATTGTTACGAGTCCGTTACTGATTGTCCGACTTGAGCACGGCGAGAAACGCCTTTTGCGGAATATCGACGTTGCCCACCGTCTTCATCCGTTTCTTGCCCGCCTTTTGCTTTTCGAGCAGCTTGCGCTTGCGGGTGATGTCGCCGCCATAGCACTTGGCGGTTACGTCTTTGCGCAGGGCGGCGATGTTGGTGCGGGCGATGATCGTGTTGCCGATGGCCGCCTGGATGGCGATTTTGAAGAGATGGCGGGGGATCTCCTCCTTGAGCCGCTGGCAGGCGGCCAGCCCCCGTTCCCGGGCCCGGGAACGGTGGACCAGTTGGGCCAGGGCGTCCACCCGTTCGCCGTTGACCAGGATATCGAGCTTGACGAGATCGCTCTCCCGGTAGTCGAGCAGTTCGTAATCGAAGGAGCCGTATCCTTGCGTCACTGACTTGAGTCGGTCGTAGAAATCGTAGATCACCTCGGAGAGCGGCAGCTCACAGGTGAGCTCGATGCGGCCGGGGATTGGATAGTGGTAGGAGACGTTCTCGCCCCGGCGGTCCATGCACAGGGTCATCACCGCGCCCATGTAGCGGTCCGGGATGAGGATGGTGGCCTTGATGAACGGCTCCTCGATGTGGTCGATGGTGCCCGGATCGGGATAGTAGGCCGGGTTGTCCACCTCGATCATGGTGCCGTTGGTCAGATAGACGTGATAGTTGACCGATGGCACGGTGAGCAGCAGCGGAATGCCGAATTCGCGCTCCAGCCGCTCCTGGACCACCTCCAGATGGAGCAGGCCGAGAAATCCGCACCGGAAGCCGAACCCGAGGGCGCTGGAGGAGTCTTTCTGAAACGTGAGGGCGGCGTCGTTCAGTTTGAGCTTTTCCAGGGCCGCGGCCAGATCCTCGTAGTCGTCGGTGGAGATCGGGTAGATGGAGGAGAAGACCACCTGTTTGACTTCCTGGAATCCCGGCAAGGGCTCGGCCGCGGGCCGCTCCTTGAGGGTGATGGTATCACCGACCCGGGTATCGCTCACCGTCTTGACCCCGGCGATGACGTACCCCACTTCGCCGGCTACCAGTTCTTTGGTTGGTTGCCGCTGCAGGCCGAAGTAGCCCACCTCTTCCACTTTGTAGGTGGCGTCGTTGGACATGAAGACGATGGTGTCGCCGGGTCGCAGCCGTCCCTCGACGATGCGGCACGAGATGATGGTGCCCCGGTACGGGTCGTAGTTGGCGTCGAAGATGAGGGCCTGTAGCGGGTTGTGGGCATTCCCCTCGGGCGGCGGGATGAACCGGACGATGGCCTCGAGCAGCTCGTCCACCCCTTGGCCGGTCTTGGCCGAGCAGCGCTGGATCATGTCGGGATCGAGGCCGAGGTCGTTTTCGATCTGGTCGGCGATACCGTCCGGATCGGCGGCGGGCAGATCGATCTTGTTGATCACCGGAATGATGACCAGGTCGTTTTCCATGGCGAGGTAGAGGTTGGCGAGCGTCTGGGCCTCCACCCCTTGCGAGGCATCGACGAGGAGTAGGGCTCCCTCGCAGGAGGAGAGGGCGCGGGAGACCTCGTAGCTGAAATCGACGTGGCCCGGCGTGTCCACCAGGTTGAGGATGTAGGTCTTGCCGTCCGCCGCCGTGTAGGGCAGCCGGATGGTCTGGCTCTTGATGGTGATGCCGCGCTCCCGCTCGATGTCCATGGTGTCGAGGATCTGGTCGCGGAATTCGCGGTCCGTCACCATGCCGCAGCGCTGGATGAGGCGGTCGGACAGGGTGGACTTGCCGTGGTCGATGTGGGCGATGATACTGAAGTTGCGTATGGCTTCCATAGTTCTGCGAAGGTGATGCGTCACAACGGTCCGTTGAAAAACGGACTCTGCGCGGCACA
>CAYRGZ010000095.1:0-10431 GCA_964423785.1 uncultured Desulfobulbia bacterium | reverse complement strand
CCGAGAAAATACTTCCTAAACTACAAACCGATTTGTTAAGTCAACGACATTGCGTCGTGACTCGTTGATTTATCGTGGCGGACCTGGACCGACTGCGATTTATTACGAGTTCATCTCGAATCGAACGTGTTGACGGGCGGCCTGGCGGCAGCCGATCGCTTGCTGCCAGTCGCAAAAAAGGACAGGAAAAGAAGGAGGTCAAATAAAATCTTATAATATCGGCACAACGTTGCCGGAACTTTAATCCTTTTCTTGCCTTTTTTTGTTTTTTTTCTATACAATCGGGGTATGGGCAACCGGCCGGACCGCGGCCGGCATCAGCAAGGATCGCTGTTCAACTCCAAGGACAAGGAGGTGCCCCATGGCCCTTTCCATCAACTCCAACATCACGTCCGCCCTCGCCCTCAAGCACTTCTCCCGCAACACCACCGCCCTGTCGCAGACCATCGAACGGCTTTCCTCGGGCCTGCGGATCAACCGGGCCGCCGACGACCCGTCCACCCTGTTCGTGGCCACCCAAATCGACTCCCATGCCAAGGGACTCGGCCAGGCGATCCGCAACGCCAACGACGGGATCTCGATCATGGAGGTGGTGGACGGCGCCTTGTCCGAGGCGGTGGACATCCTCAACTCGATCAAGACCAAGGCCATCCAAGCGGCGGAGGCCAGCCAGACGACATCCAGCCGCCGCACCATCCAGGAGGACATCGACAAGCTCATCGAGGAGCTCGATCTCCTCGTCAAGAGCACCCGCTACAACGACCGGCAGCTCCTCACTGGCGTCTTCTCTGGCATGCGGTTCCAGGTGGGCGGCGGTCCCGGCGAGACCATCTCGGTCTTCCTTGACTCGGCCGAGAGCCAGAAGTCCGGCCACCTGCGCACCGCCAAGCTGTCGATCACCAACACCACCGGCGGCACGGTGCAGCTCACCTTCTCCTCGCCCACGGGCGAGGATCTCTCCCTCCAGTCGGTGACCGTGGAATACGGCAACACGGCGGAGAACAGCATGGCCAAGGTGGCCGACCTCATCAACCAGTACACCGACCAGACCCTGATCTCTGCCCTGGCCGTGGTAGAGTCCACCAGCTCGGATCCGGTCCAGGCCGGTGCCACGAACAGCGATTTCGCCATCAACGGTGTCACCATCGGCGCGGTCACCACCATTGCCAACGACGCAGACAGCGCGCTGGTCACGGCCATCAACACCAAAACCTCGAGCCACGGGGTGACCGCCTCCACCACCAGTTCCGGCCAGCTCAAGCTGGTCTCGAACGACGGACGGCCGATCCAGATGACCGGGGTGGGCACGGCGCTCACGGCCAGCGACGCGAGCAGCATGTCCACCTTCGGCTACGTGCGCATCTACCAGCAGGGGAGCTACGACCTCGCCATGACCGACGAGTCCGCCGGCCAGGCGGTGAACTTCACCACCAACCTCGACTTCTCCGGCACCCTGACCACCACCATCGATTCGACGCTGGCTACCGGCTCCATCCTGGGCTCCACCTCGACGCTCGCCGCCGGCTGGACCGCCGGCGCCACCATTGCCGGCACAGACCTGAACGGCGACATCGCCACCACCTCGGACTCGACCCTGCAATCGGGCTCGGTACTCGCCAGCGGCTCGATCATCGAGAAGAGTTCAGTCCTCGGCGGCACGGCCGGCACGGGCAGCGACGTCACCACCACGGCCAACTCACTTCTGAAGTCGGGCTCGACCCTCGCCTCGGGCTCGGTGCTCGCCGCCGGCACCTATCTCACCAATGACATCGTCACCACCAGCGGCACCGTGTCGGCCGGCAGCACCCTGTCCACCGACACCACCCTCAGTGGCGACCAGACCCTGTCGAACGACATGCTGGCTTTGAACGGCTCCATCTTCGTGGCGGGCTCCTCGTTCACCGCCGGCTCCTACGTGGGCGCGGACATCACCATCTCGGGCGCCATGACCCTCTCGCAGGACATGACCCTGAAAAGCAACTCAACCATCGCCGACGTGGACGGCTCGACCAGCATCGCCGCCGGCTCGACCATCGGCGGGGCCGCCACCCTGGACTCCAACGTCACCCTCACCCAGTCCATGACCCTGAAGTCGGGCTCGGTGCTCGCCAGCACCTCGGAACTGGCCGCCGGCTCGACCCTGGGCGGCGACGCCACCCTGAACGGGGCGCACACCCTGGCCGGTGACCTGTCGCTGGCCGCCAACTCGATCCTGGCCAGCGGTACCGTGCTGGCCGCCGGCACCGTGCTCACCAACGATATCAATACCACGAGCGGCACCATCAGTGCCGGCACCACTCTGACCACCGACGTCACCACCTCGGGCAGCAACACCCTCAACTATGCCATGACCGTGGAAAGCGGCTCGATCCTGGCCAGCGGTACCGTGCTGGCCGCCAACGCCGGCGGCGCCGCCTCGGTGGCGCTTTCCGACGAGACCGGACTCACCCTATCCGATCTCTCCGTGCTCACCGCCGAGGACGCCCAGAACGCCATCGCCATCGTGGACGCGGCCATCGACAGTATCAGCGCCCTGCGTTCCAACGCCGGCGCCATCGAAAACCAATTCTCCTCGGCGGTGACCAACCTGACGACCACCAAGCTCAACCTGGAGAACGCCTACTCTCGGATGATGGACGTGGACTTTGCCGACGAAACCGCCACTTACGCCCGCTACCAGGTCCTGGTCGAGTCCGGGGCCTTCGCCCTGGCCCAGGCCAACGCCATCACTGCCAACGTTCTCGATCTCCTGCAGGGCGGCTCGTAGGCCGTGCACCCAGTCAGCCGCACTCGACCACCCCGTACCAGGGCAGCACCACCACACCCGAGCGTCTGTACGCCCGGTCTCCGCCGTACAGCACCGCAGCGGGACCGTCTTCCGTACCAGAAATCCGGCGCCAATAGGCAAGGCCCGTAAAAAAACCGGCCGTCACCGTCTGGGCCGACTTGACCTCCACGGGAATCAGCCTGGAGCCCAGGTCGAGGACCACGTCCACCTCGTGTCCACCCGCATCCCGCCAGTAATAGACACTGGGCTGTTCGCCCCGGTGGAGAAAATTCTTGTACCACTCACTGATCACGAAACTCTCAAAAACGGCGCCGCGCTCGGCGCGATGGAAGAGTTCCTCCGGCGAGTGGACCTGCAGGAGGTAGCACAACAGGCCGGTATCGAGAAAATAGAGTTTCGGCCGCTTGATGAGCCGTTTGCCGAAGTTCCGATAATGGGGCCGCAGGAGAGTAATGATGAAACTTGCCTCGAGGATCGATATCCACCGCCGGGCGGTTACATGCGAAATACCGCAATCCACCGCCAGACCCGAAAGGTTGAGGAGCTGGCCGGTACGCCCGGCGCAGAGGCGTACGAAACGACCGAACGCCTCGAGATCGCCGACATTGACGATACTGCGGACATCCCGTTCGAGATAGGTCTGGTAGTAACTCGCCAGCCAGTCACGCGGCGCCAAGCCCTTATCGTGGATGCGGGGATAGAAGCCCGTAAACAAGGTCTCGAACAGACCGGTTCCCGGAGGGCGCAGGTCGGCCGGCACCCCGGTTCCCAGCCCGGCCAGCGACATGGGCCGACACCCCATGAGTTCGGCGAGGGAAAACGGCAAGAGGTGCAACACCGCACACCGACCGGCAAGAGACTGGGAACCGCTCTGCAAAAGGAGAAAATTCTGCGAACCGGTGAGAATGAACCGTCCGACCCAGTCCCGGTGCTCGTCCACCAGCACCTGGATGTAGGAAAACAGGTCCGGCGCCCGTTGCACCTCGTCCAGGATGACCGGACCGTCGAACTGGCCCAGGAATCCCCGCGGGTCCTCGAGGGCGAATTGCCGCTCTTCGGGCGACTCCAGGGAACAGTAATGGTAGTCCGGAAACACGGCCTGGACCAGGGTGGTCTTGCCCGACTGCCGTGGCCCGGTGACGCTCACCACCGGAAAGGCTGCCGCCGCCTGCCGCAGCTTGGCGGCCAGGGTACGCTGGATCATCGTCGTCATCCTTTTCGTGATAATTGAACATCCGATGTTCAATTATCACAAGAGAGGGGTCAGTGTCACCCCCCGCGGACGCCCACGGCCGTCCCCTTCGCTCCAGGATCCGAACTGCCTTCCCACGCCGACAGGACGGAAGCCTTGGCCCCGACGACTGACGTGTCCGGGCTTCAGCCACTGGTCGCCTCGGCCAGGTCCACCACCCGGCCGGGACCGGTGAAGAGCAGCCGCATGCCGATCCGGTCGGGGGGGAGGGACAAAAGGACGGCCAGAGCCTGGCGGTAGAGTTCGAGCTGGGGGCGATAATGGTCACAGGCGGCGGCAATGGCCGCCTCGTCGGCCAAACTGTTGGTCTTGTAATCGAGGATCCAGGCCGCGGTCGGCTCGGTTGGGGAACCGTGGATCACCACCCGGTCGAAGACACCGGTCACCCGGCGGCCGTCGAGCAGGACGTCGAAGGGCTGTTCGCGCCACAGGGTTACCGATTCCTGCGGACGACGCAGGGCGGCGGCGATCTCCGGCGCGGCGACGGCGGCGCGAAAATGGGCCACGGCCCGGTCCTGCAACTGGGCGTCGAAGGGTGCGGTCCGCCGCCAGGCGGCCAGGAAGTCTTCGAGGTCGAGGTCGTCGATCCAGGCGAGTTGCTCAAAGAGATGGTGGACCGCGGTTCCGAGATCGAGCCGTGCTTCCGTGGTGGCCGCGAGGAATTCCCCGGCGTTGATGTCTTCTTCCCCCACGGCGGAAGGAGCCATCGGCGCCACCGGCCGTTCCACCACCACCGGCCGCCAGGGCGGCGAAGGCGGCTCGGGTTCACGCTGCGGCTGCAACGGTATGGTCTCGAACCAAGAAGGATCACCGGCCGCGTACAGTTCGGTGGCTGTAATGCCGCCGATGGATATCGGCCGGCCGGACACCGGACGCGGATCGCCGATCAGCGCTTGCTTGACCAAAGCGGCGAAGTGCAGCACCCGGGACGTCTTGCCTGGAAACGAGGTGACCATGTACAGGGCCCGCTTGGCCCGGGTCATGGCCACGTAAAGAAGACAAAGCGACTCGTAGGCCGCCTCCGCCCGCTTTGCCTCCAGAATCCCGGCAAGCGTGGGATCGAGACGGGCGAGTGGCCGGTGCGGCATACCGATACATCCCCCCTCCCAGCGCCAGACGGTCTCGGAGCGCAGTTGGTCGAGACCGCTTCTGCCCTGCAGGTCCGGCAGAATGACCAGGTCGAAGCCCAGCCCCTTGGCCTGGTGGATGGTCATCACCCGGATCATGGAGGCTGTTCCCCCCTCCCGGAACTCATGCGCCTCCATACTGGCCAGAAACGCATCGCAATCCGGCGGTTGACTGGCATCGAACCGATCGGCGGCAAGCAACAGTTCCGCCAGCCGCTGCCGACCGAAACGGTCGGCCGGCAGCTGCCGGGCCCAGTCCTCCAGGCATGCCCGGAAACCGTGCCGGTAGATCTGCTCCAGCACCCGGCGGCCTGCCTCCTCGTAGCCCAGGGCATCGAGCGTATCGGCGAGCGGGCTCATGGCCAGCACCCCGCGGCTGTAGGTATCGCCGGGATGGGCGGCGTAGCGCACAAGCGCCAAGAGAACCTGGGTGAGGGGTGTATCCTGTAGCCCGCTTACCCCTTCGAGGCAGACCGGCACCTCGGGACACTCCCGCCGCAGGTAGGCAACCAGTTGCCGGGCCGTGTCGTTGGTCCGCACGAGAATAGCGCCGGTCAGCCCGCGACGCAGGGGATCCACTTGGCGCAGGATGGCACCGGTGAGCTGAAACCGCTCCCAATCCTCCGGCTTGTGTTTTCCTTCCTTACAATCCGGCTCCACAAGCAGCACGCAGCCGGGCTCGGCCGGATCGCGGGCCGACTGGTGCTCGCGCCAGGCTTGGTGCCAGCGCTGCACGGCCTCGGCCGGCAACGCATCCCCACCCAGGGCGGCGAACACCCGGTTGACGGTATCGATCACCGGCTTGACGGACCGGTAGGAGCTGTCGAGATCCTTGCGGGTGATGCCATCGCCATAGTAGTCGAGAATGGCGCCGAAGATACGGGCGTCGCCCTGCCGCCAGCCGTAGATCGCCTGCTTGACGTCACCGACGTAGAAAAAGGTACGGCCGTCGTCTTGGATACACTCGGCCACCAGCGGTTCCAGCACCCGCCACTGCAACAGACTGGTATCCTGGAACTCGTCGAGCAGCCAGTGGTCGAAACGGCCGTCGAGCCGAAAGCCGATGCGCTCGGCGATATCGAAGTCAGAAAATCCCTGCTGCAGCAGCCGATGGATATCGTCAAACCCAACGAGGCCCCGCCGCCGGAACTCCCGGTCGTAGATCCGCTCGTACCCGGCCATGATCGCATGGATGGCCCGCAGCCGGTCCGCCTGCGCCTCCACCCCGCACCGCAACAGCCAGCCGACGAACCGCTGCAGGAGCCGGCACGCCTCCCCTTCCAGGTCCACGGTGGCGCGTTCCATCTTCAGGGTAATCACCGGCGCTTCAAGGCTGCCCGTGTCCAGCCGGTCGAGCACATACGCCACGGGCCGGGGCGGGCTCACCGCCGGACTGTACTGCGCCAGTGCCTCGGAGAAGGCCGCCAGCCGCCCGAACACCTTGGCCGGCACCTGCGGCTCGACCAGCTCCAAAAAGCGGTGGATATCGGCCGCCGTCGGCGGGGGCGCCGAGAGCCAGGCCGGCGGCTGCGGCCAGAGCGCGGCCGGGTCGCCCCACTGGGCCGCCTCGGGATAGTCCAGGTAGAGATCGTGGCAGTCGGCGATGAAGGAAAGCAGGCTGTCGGTAAACCGGCGCGGCTCGCCGCCGAAGGAGGCGCGGCGGAACGATTCGAAGAAGTGAGCGCGCGCCTCCGGATCGAGACCGGCGAAATAACGGCGCAGGGCGGCGCGCTGCAGCAACCGGCGGCCGGCCTCGTTGTCGTCGATGATGACAATGCGGGGATCGATGCCAAGTTCCAGGGGAAAGGCCCGCAGGACGCGGACCGCAAAACTGTCCAGGGTGCCGGTCTGCAACCGGTGTAACCGGGTCAGCAGGCGCCGCAACAGGGCGACGGCCCGGCCACGGTCCACGGGGAGACCGATATGGTCGCCCATCCTCCGTGCTTCCCGGTCACTGGTGGCCGCCTCCACCAGGTAGTGGACGATGGAGTCGAAGATCTCGCCCGCCGCCTTGCGCGAAAAGGTGAGCGCCACGATCCGCTCCGGCTCCACTCCCTGGAGCAGCAGGCCGATATACCGGTGAGCCAGGGCAAAGGTCTTGCCCGAACCGGCCGAGGCGGCGATGGCGAGGTTCGACGCCAGTAGATTTTCCGTCGTCATCGGTCGTCTCCCTTCATCCAATCGGGCAGGAGAAAACAGTCGGCCGCCTCGCCGAGAAAAAGATCCTCGAACTCGTCGTACTCCACCTTGGGGGCCGGCGGCCAGAAGATGCGGGCGGTAAGCTCGGCGATGACGCCGGCAAGACAGAGCCTGGCAGCATTGAGCAGGTCGGCGCCGAAATCGTCCCAGACCAGGATGCCGGTATCGGAAAGCGCCTTGGGCATCACCCAGTAGGCCAACTCCACCGGCGCATCGCCGACCAGATCGGCGGCGAGCAGCCGGTAGAGGGGTAGTTGCAGATCGACCCAGCGTTTGGTCCGGCCCCCAACCTGCACCAGGGTGTAGTCCCGCCGGGGCGGCGGCCCCGGCGGCGCCAGGTGGGCGGCGGCCGGATCTTGAGCCGTGTCGCCGGTCTTGTAATCGATGATCCTGTAAACGCCGGTACGCCGATGCCGATCGATGCGGTCGATGCGTCCCTGGATACAGACCCCGTCCACCTCCATCTCTACCTTCTCCTCGACGGCGACGATCTGCCAGTCGGCGGCCAGCTCCGCCTGATAACGGGCGCAGGCCGCCAGCCGCCGGCCCAGGGCCTCGAGTTGCCAGGCAACGGTGGTGGTCGGCCGTGGACCGAACCGGCGGCGGGCCTCGCGGGCCAGCCAGTCTTCAAAAAACCGACGGATACGCCCGGCGTCGCCGCACGCCCAAATCGCCGCATCCCGCCCCATAGCGTGCAAAGCACCGTGGGCCAGGGCGCCGAAGGTGGCCGGATCGATCTCATCGACCAGCGGTTCACTGCGTACCATGTTGCAGTGATGACGCAGAAAATAACGGAAGGGACAGCGGAGATAGTCCCGGATGGCCACGACCGACAACCGTGCCGGCGGTGGCGGTGGCGGCTTCCGCCGCAGGTCGTAGGCAAAGGCAAGGGAGGGCGGCGCCCCGGTGCCCGCCGGGATGACAGGCGCGAACAACCGCTCGGCCCGGCCGGCCAGATCCTCGTCATCGGCAAGAAAAAAGAGCCGGGACGGCAACAGGGGATCGCCGGCCGCGCTCCAGCGGCCGAGGGTGAGCACAAGCCGGCCGCCGGCCCGGCGGGCGGCGGCCAGACCGGCGAGCAGAAAGGCGTCCCGGGCCAGGAGGCGGTCGGCATGGGGCAGACCGAGACTGGCGGCAAGCCCATCGGGCACATAGGGATGCACGGCAGCGGGCGCCGGCACCCGTCCCTCGTTCATGCCGGCCACGACCAAAAACGGCACCTCCACCCACGGCGCCTCGAGCCACCCTTCCAATTCCAAGTCCGCCCCTTCGCCGGGGGCGTACAGACGCACCGACCGGGCCCGCTCCAAGAGGAAACCGACAATCTCGCCGAATCCCATCCCCCAGTCGGCCAGCGGCCGGCACTCGGCGATCAGGGTCCGTAATCGGCGTGCCGCCTGCATGAAAAGGGCGTCGTCGGGATCATCGGGATCGAGCCGGCGGTGGGCGAAGATGGTTTCGAGGATGGTATCGAGGGCGGCCAGGGGATCGCGGGTCGTGGCCTGCCGGTGGAGGGACTGCAACAGCGCACAGGCCGGCGCAAGATCCGCCACACCGGCCGCGGCCCGGCAGAGATCGTCGAAGGTGGCCGGTACCGCCCGGGCGAGCGTCGCATCGAGGGCGGCGAGCACCCGGGCCGGGGATAAAGCGATCTCCCTATCTCCCTCGAGGGCGGCCAGGAGATCGGGATGCCGAATGACGGCCGTCGCCGCTTCGGCGTCCCCATCCACGACCAGCCGCCGCAGCCGGTCGAGGAGCACGAAGAGGGGATGGCGGGCCAGGGAGGTGCCGGCCGGGTCATAGGCCGTGACACCCGCCTCGGCCAACAGGGAAATGAGCGGCCGGCTCACCTCGGCATCGGCGATGCAGATGGCGGTTTGCGCAATCGAAGGATCGGCGCGGCCGAGTTCCGCCATGATCCGCTGCGCCTGGTCGGAGGGATCGGCCCCAACGACAATGGCGTCATCGTCGAGGGGCAGGGGCCGCTGCCGCCATACCTCCACCCGGGGCCGGCCCCACTGATCGAAGGCGTCGGCAAGGTGGGCCGGCGCGTGGACGAGGATATCGACCGGCACCGGCAATCGTTCGAGAATGCGCGGCAGAATGGCGATCGGATCGGGCACCGCCGCCACCACCAACCGGCGGACGCCCGCCGGCAGCCTGGGGTCGTCGGCAAGCTCCACAGCCAACTGGACCGTATCCACCACCTGGCGCTCGGCCGCAAACCGCCGGTACTCCTCCTCCAGCCGGGCGAGATCCTGCCAGAGATCCACCTCGCCGGTGCCGCTTACCGCCACGGTGGCGGCCACGCGGGCGAAATCGTAGCCGCCCTCCGCCAACAGGCGGCGCAGATCGTAGAACAGCCGGGCCTCGACCAGAGGATCGCTGGCCCCCTCGGCGCGACCGGCAAAGAGTTCGGGAAACGCGCGCCGGTCGATCCGATCGAGAAGCTGATGCCAGCAGGCGAGTTCCGCCGCCGGCGCGGCAATCCTGCCGGCCCGGGCGGGATCGGTGAACCAGGCCGGTGTTTCGATCACCGGCGGCAGCAATCCCCCACCCGCGGCGGCGCATCGTTCGAACAAGGCGCGTCGAAGCCGCCGGCCTGCCTGGCGGGTAGGTACGACGACGAAGCAGTCGCCGAGATCGGTACACCTGCCCGGACGGCCGGGCACCAGGAAATCGACCACCGCGTCGAGGACCGGCCGCTCCCACCCCAGAAAATGACGGCTGACCGCTGCAGGGTGGATGCTGCTTTTCGTGGTTGTCATGAACCTTTGCTATTCCCGTCCTCGTTGCTGTATCATGACCGAAGAACGGTCCTTACTTGAGTCTGTCGCAAAAGCCGTCCCTGGCTTTTGCGACCACCGGGTGGGCAAAGCAGAGCTTCGCCCAACCTCACGAATTGATGGAATCGCAAAAAGTGCGATCGGTCATTCGCTGCGCTCACCACCTCCATCGAGTTCACGGACCGTAACCCGTTAAAGTATCGTGTCAGGCCTGCACCGGCTACGAGTTTTTACGGGTTCTTCTGTTTTGCAACAGGCTCACTTCCACCGGAGATCGCA
>CAYRGZ010000094.1:5555-10436 GCA_964423785.1 uncultured Desulfobulbia bacterium | reverse complement strand
GGAGTAGTGGCGCCCGCCGAGTGATTGGCCTTGACTTTCTACCCGCTGTTTTTTACTCTTGATTCGACATATCGCATGGTGCTCGGCACGAGCTTAATAGGGAACCCGGTGTGATTCCGGGACGGGCCCGCCGCTGTGACCGGGGACGAATTCCGCTCCAGGCGCTGCTATCGCCTGCAGAAGTCACTGTCTCGGACTACCGAGATGGGAAGGCGCGGAAGGAGGACGATCCGGAAGTCAGAAGACCTGCCTGCGAGTTTGTACGGTATCCTCCCTGGCAAGGAGGCTACGGATCCCGAGTGGATTAAAACAGGGAAAATCCCCGGATCGTGTTTCGGTCCGGGGATTTTTTTGTCTGCGTTTTCGATGGAATCGCAAGAAGTGCGATCGGTCATTCGCTGCGCTCACCACCTCCATCGAGTTTACGGTTCGTAGCTAGTTGAATTACCGTGCCAGGCCTGGACCGACAAAGAGTTTTTACGAGATTATCATCTTTCACGGGGCAGGAAGGCGGGCCGGCTGCCGGGATCAGATCAGGAGACCGGCCTGTTCGGTCTTTGGGGTGCCGCTCCGAGAGGTCCTTCGAGGAAAGGATGCTGCCGGCAAAGGAATCGCCCCCTTGCCCCAGCCTCCGCTTCGAAGAAACGTGTTCACCACTTTGAAGCACAGGAGGTAATCATGAAAACCACCCACGATCCACAAGAAACCACCGGCAAGATCTTCCACGGTAAACGCCCCGCCGGCCGCCTGCGGTGGCCCACCGCCTGGGCGGCGGTCCTGGTGTTCCTGCTGGTCTGGGCCACCCTTTCCCAAGCCATGACCAGGACCATCAAGAAGGAGCCGGCCATCGTCATTGTGGCCTTCGGCACCACCACCCGGGCCCAGGTCACTTATGACTTCTTCGAGCAGCAGCTCAAGGAGGAGTTGCCGGCCCAGTACCGGAACGTCAAGATCGCCTGGGCGTTTACCTCGGAGATCGTCCGGGAGCGGGCCAACCAGAAGTTCAAGGAGGCGGGCAGCTCCAAGCGCTACCACAGCCTGGCGCAGACCCTGGCCAACCTGGAGGATGAGGGATACCGCAAGATCGCCCTCCAGTCCCTTCACATCTTTCCGGGCCAGGAGTATGAGGACATGGAAAAGGTGATCGAAGCTTTCCGCTCGCTGGGCCTGCGCATCGAGTACGGCGGCGTCCTGCTGCACGAGTGGCCCTGGGTGTTCGAGACGGTGGATATCCTGTCCGAGCACTTCCTGGCGCCGAAGGAGGGCTGTAACGTCTTGGTGGCCCACGGCACCCCGGAAACCTTCCCCGGCTCCAATTCCACCTATTTGGGGCTCGATCGCTACCTGTCCCGCAAATACGACAACGTCTTCATCGGCGGAGTGGACGGCGTGCTCACCAGGGAGCAGGCCCTGGAACAGGCCAAGAAATACCCGGTGAAACGGGTGCGTTTCATCCCCTTCATGTACGTGGCGGGCGACCACATCATGAACGATATCATGGGGAAAGAGCCGGACGACGAGGGAACTCCCTCCTGGGCAATGGAGCTTGCCGCCGCCGGCCTCGAGGTCGACACTGTGGAGACCGACTACCGGGGCGAGCGCTACTTCAAGGGCCTGGGCTTCTACCGCCGGATCAATCACATGCTCATCGAGCAGCTTCTCGAAAGCCTGAAGCGTCTGGCAACCCGGTGAAAAACGGGCTGTGCGCGGCACAGGGACGTGCCGCCGAATTCCGCCGGCTCTTTTTGTGTTTTCCCCAGCCGGCTGCCGTGCCGAAGGCTCCGGGGGCGCGGGCCGAACTGGGCCGTGCCGGAGGAATATCCGAAAAGGAGCCAAGGAATTCGTGAGGTCGGCCGGAACTTGGTTCTGGCCGACCGTGGTTGAAAAAGCCAAGGATGGCTTTTGCAACAGACTGCTAGAAGAGCGCTGATCATCCCTTGCTTCGTCGGACGGGGGCGAGAGACCGTCGCCCCCGTCCGGCGAGGGAGCGTCCGGGACACGAGAGTATTGTTGTCAGCCCTATATATTGTGTTGACGTAGCTAATGAACCACAATATATTGCGGTTGTTGTTTGTCCCGCCGTGTTATCCCCATAGCAGCCCAAAGGAGAAACCATGTCCGCGCCAACCGCCCTGTCCGCGGCGTCCGCCGCTCCTGCCCCCTTTCGGTACATTCGCAAACGGAATCAGACCATTGCCCCGTTCGAAGCGGAGAAGATCACCGCGGCCATTCTGAAAGCGGCCAAGGCGACGGGGGAATTCGATCGGCCCGAGGCCCGCCGTCTCACCATCCGAGTGCTGAGCCTGGCCCAGACCGTCCTCGATCACGAAATTCCCGAGGTGGAGGAAATCCAGGACCTGGTCGAAGAGGTTCTTTTGACCTCTCCCTACAAGAAGACGGCCAAGGCCTATATCCTGTACCGGGAGCAGCACGCCATCCTTCGCAAGATGGCAGAGCAGGCCGATGTCCGCCTGATCGACAACTACCTGGAGCGGCTCGACTGGCAGGTGGAGGAGAATTCCAACATGGGATACTCGCTCCAAGGGCTCAACAACTATATCTCGAGCGCGGTGAGCAAGACCTACTGGCTGCACGCCATCTATCCACGGGAGGTCCGCGAGGCCCACGAACAGGGCGATCTGCACATCCACGATCTCGGTCAGTTGTCGGTCTACTGCGTGGGCTGGGATCTGCAGGATCTCCTGCGCCAGGGGTTTTGCGGGGTGCGAGGCAAGGCGGTGTCGCGGCCGGCCAGGCATTTTCGTTCGGCCCTCGGCCAGGTCGTCAACTTCTTCTATACCCTGCAGGGGGAGGCGGCCGGCGCCCAGGCCTTTGCCAGCTTCGACACCCTGCTGGCCCCCTTCGTCCGGGCCGACAACCTGAATTACCCGGAGGTCAAGCAGGCGATCCAGGAATTCATCTTCAACCTGAACGTGCCGACCAGGGTCGGTTTTCAGACGCCGTTCACCAACCTGACCATGGACCTGCTGCCGCCCGCCGCTCTGGCCGATCAGCCGGTCATTATCGGCGGCGAGCCCCAGGAGGAGACCTACGGCGACTTCCAGACCGAGATGACCATGATCAACCGGGCCTTTCTCGAGGTCATGGCCGAAGGGGACGCCCAGGCCAGGGTCTTTACCTTTCCCATCCCGACCTATAACATCGGCGTCGATTTCGATTGGGACAACGAGGAGCTGCAGCCGCTCTGGGAGGTGACGGCCCGCTACGGCATTCCCTATTTCGCCAACTTCGTCAATTCCGACCTGTCGCCCGACGACGCCCGTTCCATGTGCTGCCGGCTGCGTCTCGATACCAGGGAACTGGAAAAGCGGGGCGGCGGCCTGTTCGGGGCCAATCCGCTCACCGGCTCCATCGGGGTGGTTACCATCAACCTGGCTGCTCTTGGCTATCGGGCGTCCGACGAGCGGGATTTCATGCAACGTCTCGACCGGTTGATGGAAATTGCCCGTACCAGCCTGGAAATCAAGCGGAAGGTGCTGGAAAACTTCACCGACAAGGGGCTCTACCCGTACACCCGCTACTACCTGCGTCAGGTCAAAGAGCGGTTCGGCCGCTACTGGAACAACCATTTCTCCACCATCGGCATCATCGGCGGCAACGAGGCCTGCCTGAACCTGCTGGGCGTGGATATCGGCACCCCGGCGGGTCAGGAGTTCGCCGTTCGCATCCTGGACCACATGCGCAGCCGCCTCCAGGACTTCCAGGAAGAGACCGGCAACTACTACAACCTGGAGGCCACCCCGGCCGAGGGCACCGGTTTCCGGCTGGCCCGCCTGGATCGGCAGCGGTTCCCCGACATCCGCTGCGCGCTCACGACCGAGGATGGCGTGCCGCTCTACACCAATTCCACTCAGTTGCCGGTCAACTACAGCGACGACATCTTCGAGGTGTTGGACCTACAGGACACGTTGCAGAGCAAATACACCGGCGGCACCGTGCTCCACGCCTTTTTGGGTGAAGCCGCCCCGGATCCGGCCGCAGTCAAGGCCTTTGTCCGTACGGTGTGCGAACGGTACCGGATACCCTACTTCACCATCACTCCCTCCTTTTCCATCTGTGGCACGCACGGTTATCTCACCGGCGAACAGCCGACCTGTCCCCACTGCGGCGCCGAAACCGAGGTGTACTCGCGGGTGGTCGGCTACATGCGACCGGTCAACCAGTGGAATCAGGGCAAACGGGCCGAGTTCGGCAAGCGCAAGCACTACCGACTGGAAAAAGCGTGCTGATTGGCGGGCTGCAGCGTTTTTCGCTTTGCGACTATCCGGGCCGGGTTGCGGCGGTAGTGTTCACCCAAGGGTGCAATTTCCGCTGCCCTTTTTGCCACAACGGCCACCTGTTGTCGAAGAGCGGCAGCGGGCCAATGCTGGATGAAGGCGAGGTGCTGGATTTTTTGGCCCGGCGCAAGAAACAGCTTGGCGGCGTGGTCGTCTCCGGCGGCGAACCCACTTTGCAGGACGACCTGGCCGGATTCGTCGGTGCGATAAAAGAGCTTGGCCTGGCGGTAAAGCTCGATACCAACGGCAGCCGGCCCGAGGTGCTGGAAAGGCTGGTCGCCGCCAGCCTCGTCGATTATATCGCCATGGACGTCAAGGCGCCGCTCGCAAAGTATGACCGCCTCTGCGGCACCAGGGTGGACACGGCCGCTGTCCGGGCCTCCATCGATCTGATCGGCGCCAGCGGTATTCCCCACCACTTCCGCACCACCTTCGTCGAGGCGCTGCTGGATGCTGAGGATCTCTTTCGGGTGCGAGAACTGGTGCCTCCCGCCTCGCAGCATGTGGTCCAGCCCTTTTGCGCCCGTTCGGCCCTCGACGAAACTCTCAGGCAATGGAAAAGCGTTGTGTTCCGTTCGATCGA
>CAYRGZ010000094.1:0-5455 GCA_964423785.1 uncultured Desulfobulbia bacterium | reverse complement strand
CGGCCCTCGACGAAACTCTCAGGCAATGGAAAAGCGTTGTGTTCCGTTCGATCGAGAACGGGGATGCGGACGCGGTCCCGCATCCCCGTTTTTTTCCCCGTGGTAGGTGACAAGGCACCCCGTTCCGGGTAAGGTTACGATTTTTGCCCCGGCCGGAGACCCCGATCATCATGAAGGGAACAATCGTTGAATACATGGAACACGGCGCCTTCCTCACCGCTTTGGTGTTGGAAGATGATGGCCGTCGTTTGCACATCGTCAACCAGAAAGGCCGGGAGGGGAATCTCCCCCGGTCGCGCTGTGTGCACGTCGGCAGCCGGCCGGTATCGGCGAACGGCCGAGCCGAGCAGCTCCGCATCCTGGAGGAGACCGCCGCTCGCCGCGAGGCCCTGGCCGCCGACATCGATCTCGCCTCCCTGTGGGAGGTGATCGAAGACGGGGCCGAAACCATTGAGATTGCCCTGGCGGCGGAACTCTATTTCGGCGCCGAGCCGGACGACGACGAGATGGCGGCCTTCCTGCGGCGCATTTTCGCCGACCGGCTCTATTTCAAATACAAGGATGACCGGCTCCAGGTGCATTCCGCCGAGGAGGTGGAGCGGCGGCGCGAGCAGCAACGCCGTGAGGCGGAACGAAAGCGGCTGATCGAGGACGGGGGCCGCTATCTTGCCGCCATCTGGCAGGGGAAGGAGGTTGCCGACTGGCCCGACCGGCAGCGGTGTCTCGACGCCATCGCTGAGTACTATCTCCAGGGCAAGGAGGCCCCGAATCGGACCCTGGCGGTGGAACTCCTGAAGGCTGCCGGCTGCCATCAGCCGCATGGCGCCTTTCACCTGCTGGTGAAGGCCGGCTACTGGGATGCCAACGAGAATATCGCTCTGTTGCGGGAGGAGATCCCGACCGATTTTACCGACGAGGTTTTGGCCGCGGCTGCGGCCTGCGAGGTGCCCGCCACCGAGACCCTGCTTGCCGCCGGCTACCAGGATCTGCGGCATCTTCCCCTCGTCACCATCGACGGGGCCGAGACCCGGGATCGGGACGACGCCGTCCACCTGCGCCTGCTTGGCGACGGCCGCTGCGAACTCGGAATCCACATCACCAATGTCGCTGCATGCATCGCCCCGAACTCGGTGCTGTTCGCCGAGGCCGAGCGGCGGGTGACCTCCATCTACATGGCCGACGGCCAGATTCCCATGCTGCCGCCCGCCCTGTCCGAGGATAAGCTGAGTCTCACCGCCGGGGTGGAGCGGCCGGCCATCAGTTTCCTGGCCGAGCTGGATTCCCAGGGCCGGCTGCTGGGCTCCCGGATCGTGCCCAGCGTGGTGACGGTGCGGCACAACTATTCCTACGAGGATTTCGATCGGCTGCTGGCCGAGGGCGGGGAACTCGCCGGCCTCCACCGGCTCGCCCTGCAACTGCAGGCCCGCCGGGTGGAACGCGGCGCCGTCATCCTGCCCTTCCCGGACGTGATCATCGATGTGGAGGGCGGCGAGCCGGTGCGGGTGCGGCTGGCCGACGTCGATACCCCCGGCCGGCTGGCGGTGGCGGAGTGCATGGTGCTCGCCAATATCCTGGCCGCCGAGTATCTCGCCACCCGGGCGCTGCCCGGTCTCTTTCGCAGCCAGGGCCCGCCGGGCCAGCGGATCGTCCGCCGGCCGACCAAGGACCTATACACCAACTTCCGCCAGCGCCGGCATCTCTCCCCAGGCCAGCTCTCCACCGAGCCGCTGCCCCATTCCAGTGTCGGGGCCGATCAGTACACCACCGTCACGTCACCCATCCGCCGGTTTCTCGACTTGGTGATGCAGCACCAGTTGCTCCATGCCCTGCTTGGCAAGGGGGTGCTGTTCGGCGAGGATGTCTTGCGGGATTGGGCCGGCGTCATCTACCGGCAGCAGGGCCGGGTGAACATGGTGAGCCAGGCACGCCACCGGTACTGGCTGCTCCGCTACTTGGAGCGGCACGTCGGGCAGCGGTTTCCGGCCCTGGTGTTGGGCAGCGGCCCACGTCGGGTGCAGTTCGTACTCACCGATTTCTTGCTCGACGGCGATCTGCCGCCCAATCCCGCCATTGGGGCCCGGCCCGGCGACACGGTCATGGTGCGCATCGCCCGGGTCGACGCCCTGGATGGTGCCGTCCGTTTCGAGTGGTAGGGCGGGGTTACCTGCCCCAGCGGTTTTTGATCCGTTCCACCGCTTCCTCGACGTTTTCCCGCGATCCGAAGGCCGACAGGCGGAAATATCCTTCGCCGCTGGGGCCGAATCCGGCGCCCGGTGTGCCGACTACGTGGCATTCGGTCAGAAGCTTGTCGAAAAAGTCCCAGGACCCCATACCCTCGGGGGTGCGCAGCCAGATATAGGGGGCGTTCACCCCGCCGTAACAGGTGATGCCGGCCGCCTCCAGCCCCTGGCGGATGATGGCGGCGTTGCCGAGGTAGTAGTCGATCACCTCCCGTACTTGGGCCCAGCCCTCGTCGGAATAGACGGCCGCCGCCGCCCGCTGCACCGGGTAGGAAACACCGTTGAACTTGGTGGACTGGCGCCGGTTCCACAGCGGGTTGAGGGCGATGGTCTCGCCGTCGGCGGTGCGGGCGGTGAGTTCCTGGGGCACCACGGTCAGGCCGCACCGCACGCCGGTGAAGCCCGCGGTCTTGGAGAAGGACCGGAACTCGATGGCGCAGCGCTTCGCCCCCTCGATCTCGTAGATGGAGTGCGGGATGTCCGGCTCGGTGATGAAGGCCTCGTAGGCGGCGTCAAAGAGGATGATCGCCTCGTTGGTGATAGCGTACTCCACCCAGCCGGCCAGCTGCTCGCGGGTGGCCACCGTGCCGGTGGGGTTGTTGGGGTAGCAAAGGTAGATGAGGTCCACCTTTTCGTCCGGAAAGGCGGGGGTGAAGTCGTTTTCCGCCGTACAGGGCATATAGATGATGCCCTCGTAGTAGCCCCGGTCGTCGGCCGGGCCGCTGCGGCCCACCATGACGTTGGTGTCGTTGTAGACCGGGTAGACCGGGTCGCAGATGGCCACCCGGTTGTCCAGAGCGAAGATGTCGAGAATGTTGGCGGTGTCGCACTTGGAACCGTCGGAGATGAAGATCTCGTCCGCCTTGAGTTCAACGCCGAGCGGCCGGTAGGCTTTCTCGACGATGACCTGCCGGAGCCACTCGTACCCCTGTTCCGGGCCGTAGCCGTGGAAGGTTTCCTCGCGGGCCAGGTCCTCGATACCGGCATGGAAGGCCTGCACCACCGCCGGTACCAGGGGCTTGGTGACGTCGCCGATCCCGAGCCGGATGATTTTGGCCTCGGGATGCTCGGCCGCGAATTTGCTGACGCGCCGGGCGATTTCCGGGAAGAGGTAGCCTGCCTGCAGCTTCAGATAATGGTCGTTGACGTGTGCCATGCCGTGAAACTCCTTCGTGGATTTGGTAACAGATGTCCGCCAAACTTACCCGCTTGTCCGGGCCTGTCAATAGATGGACCGAGGAGCTGGACGGGGAAAACCATTGACAAGCGGGCTGGGCTGCGCCATTGTTCGATACCCTGCAAGCTCTTACGGGGTAAGGGATTACGGCTACATTCTCTCTTGTCAGCCTTGTGATCTGTTATATGAAACGTCTGCTTTTCGGTTGGATAGCATTGGTCGATGGGTTCATGGATCGGCTTGGGGCCTTGGTGTCCTGGTGCTCCCTGGCTCTCGTGGTCGTGGTCTGCATCGACGTCGGCCTGCGGTACTGTTTCGATACCAGTCACGTCGCCACCCGGGAACTGGAGTGGCATCTCTTTGCGGTTCTCTTCCTGCTCGGGGCCGGGTACACTCTGAAGCACGACGCCCACGTGCGGGTGGACGTCATCTACCAGCGCCTGGGGCCGCGGATGCGGGCCTTCATCAACGTGGCCGGCTGTCTCGTTTTCCTCTTTCCCGGTTGCTATTTAGTGATCAAGACCGCCGTGCCCTTCGTGCAGCAGGCCTGGGAGATCCGGGAGGGATCGCCCGATCCCGGCGGTATTCCGGCCCGCTATCTCTTGAAGGGGGTGCTTCCCGCCGCCTTTTCCCTCCTCGTCCTCCAGGGTACCGCCTTTTTCTTGAAAAACTGTCTTGTTCTCTTCGGCCGGGAGGAGCGGCGGTAATGGACTATCTTGCCGGCTGGATGTTTTTGGCCCTGTCGGTGCTGCTCTTTGCCGGCTTCCCGGTGGCCTTCACCCTGCTCGGCGTCTCCCTTGTCTTTGGTCTCGTCGGTTTCGGTTGGGATTTTTTCAACCTGTTGCCGCTACGGATCTGGGGGGTGATGACCAACTTCACCCTGGTGGCGGTGCCGCTCTTCGTCTTCATGGGGGTGATGCTGGAACGCAGCGGCATCGCCCGCGAACTCATCGAGGCCATGGGCGGGCTGTTGGGCCGGCTGCGCGGCGGGCTCGCCGTGGCGGTAGTGGTGGTCGGGGCCCTGCTCGGCGCCTCCACCGGCATCGTCGGGGCCACCGTGGTCACCATGGGCCTTTTGGCCCTGCCCACCATGATCGACCGGGGCTACCAGCAGGAACTGGCCACCGGCACCGTGGCCGCCTCCGGCACCCTGGGGCAGATCATTCCGCCCAGTATCGTCCTTGTGCTGCTTGGCGACATCATCGGCGTCTCGGTGGGCGATCTTTTCGTCGGCGCCGTCTTGCCGGGGCTGCTCCTGGTCTTCCTCTATATCGGCTATATCCTCCTGCGCTCCCGGTTGCAGCCTGAGCTGGCGCCCGAGATCGCCGGCGGCCGGGTGGCCGCCGCCACCCTGGTCCGGGCCCTTTTGCCGCCGCTCTTCCTGATGGTGGCGGTGCTCGGCTCCATCTTTGCCGGCATCGCCTCGCCCACCGAGGCGGCCGGGGTCGGCGCCGCCGGCGCCACCCTGCTCACCGTGATAAAGCGGCGTTTTTCGCTGGCCGTGTTGCGCGAGGTGATGGAGACCACCACCCGCCTCACCTCCATGGTCTTCATCATCCTCTGTGGGGCCGCCGCCTTCGGTCTCGTCTTCCGGGGGCTGGGAGGCGATATGCTGGTGCGCGACTTCGTCTCCCACCTGCCGTTCGGCAAGTGGGGCGTGCTGACGGTGGTGATGGCCGTGGTCTTCGTCATCGGTTTCTTCCTCGATTTCATCGAGATCACCTTCATCCACATCCCGGTGCTGGCGCCGATCATGATCCACTACGGGTTCGATCCGGTCTGGTTCGCCGTGCTCTTTGCCGTCAATCTCCAGACCTCGTTCCTGACGCCCCCCTTCGGCTTCGCCCTCTTCTATCTCAAGGGCACGGCGCCGCCCGGTGTCTCCACCCTGGCAATCTACCGGGGGATCGTGCCCTTCGTACTCCTGCAACTCGCGGCCCTTGTGCTTCTCATCCTGTTTCCTTCCTTCGTGACCTGGCTGCCGGCCCGCTTGGCGGGATGATAACAGCCCGTTGAAAAACGGGCTGTGTGCGGCACA